>JAWKJK010000003.1:300000-589524 GCA_041393815.1 Candidatus Nanopelagicales bacterium
AGCGAGCCGTATGACTTCGACAGCGCGGTCGCGGTCAGCGGGGTCTTGCCGCACGGGGCCGGCTCGGGGAAGCGCAGCTTCGCCACCTTGTCCGCGCGGCGCTCCTGCTCCACCCCGTCCAGCAGCCGGTCCGCGCGTCGCAGCATGCTCTGCGCGGCCTTGGCCTTGGTGGCCTTCGCGCGCATCCGCTCGGCCTGGTCGCGCAGGGCGCCGGCCTGCTTCTCCGCGTTCGCCCGTTCCCGCCGTCGCCGGCGCTCGTCGGTCTCGCGCTGCTGCAGGTAGGCCTTCCAGCCGACGTTGTACTGGTCGAGCTCCTGCCGGTTGGCGTCGAGGTGGAACACCTTGTTGACGGTGGCCTCGAGCAGACCGACATCGTGGCTGATCACCACCAGGCCGCCCTTGTACGCGGCCAGGAAGCGCCGCAGCCAGCCGATCGAGTCGGCGTCCAGGTGGTTGGTGGGCTCGTCCAGCAGCAGCACGTCAGAGCCGCCGAACAGGATCCGGGCCAGCTCCGCCCGCCGGCGCTGGCCACCGGACAAGGTCGCCAGGGGCTGTCCGAGCACCCGGTCGGGCAGCCCGACGCTCGCGGCGATGGACGCCGCCTCGGACTCGGCGGCGTACCCGCCGAGGGACTCGAACTCCGCCTCGGCCCGGGCGTAGCGGCGCATCGCCTGGTCGCGGGTGGCGTCGTCGAGGCTGGCCATCCGGCCGCTGGACTCCCGCATCCGGCGCGCGACGTCGTGAAGGCCGCGGGCTGACAGGATCCGGTCCCGGGCAAGGACGTCGAGGTCGCCCGTACGCGGGTCCTGCGGCAGGTAGCCCACGGTCCCCGACCGGTGGACGGTTCCGGCCGCCGGCTGCGCCTCTCCGGCGAGCACCTTCGTCAGCGTCGTCTTCCCGGCGCCGTTGCGACCCACCAGGCCCACCCGGTCCCCCGGGCCGACGCGGAACGACGCGTCGGCCAGGAGCAGGCGTGCCCCGGCGCGCAGCTCGAGGTCCTGGGCGGCGATCACGGCCGCAGGATGCTACCTGCCGGACGGCCGTCACCCGACCGGCGGCGGCCCTAGGGTGCGCAGCCATGAGCGAACTGTCCGGTTCCGGCATCCTGCTGAGCGAGTTCATCGGCACCGCGCTGCTGCTGCTCCTGGGCATCGGCGTGAGCGCCAACACCACCCTGCGCAAGTCCTTCGGCCACGGACGGGACTGGCTGCTGGTCGCCTTCGGCTGGGGCTTCGCGGTGTTCGTCGGCGCCAGCGTGGCCTGGAAGTCCGGGGCGCAGCTGAACCCCGCGGTCACCCTGTCCCTGGCCATGACCGGGACCGTGCCCTGGAACCAGGTGCCGTGGTTCATGGTGGCGCAGCTCGCCGGCGCCGCGTTCGGCGCGCTGCTGGCCTACCTGGTCTACAAGAAGCAGTTCGACACGCACGACGAGCCGGCGTCGACCGGCGGCATCTTCTTCACCGCGCCGTCGGTGTACGCCCCGGTCTGGAACATCGTCAGCGAGGCGGTGGGCACGTTCGTGCTCGTCTACTGGGTGCTGCAGAGCACGCCGTTCGTCCCCGGCACGGGCGACCTGCCGCCGCAGTTCGGCAACGCCGCGCTGGGCTATGCCGGGGTCGCGTTCGCGGTCATCGCGATCGGGGCGTCGCTGGGCGGCCCGACCGGGTACGCCGTGAACCCGGCCCGGGACCTCGGTCCGCGGCTGGTCTACAGCGTGCTGCCGATCCGCGGACGCGGCCCGTCGAACTGGGGCTACGCCTGGATCCCGATCGTGGGACCGCTGGTGGGGGCGGTCATCGGCGCCGGCGTGTTCCAGGCCGTGGGAGGCTGACGCCGTGAGCACCCACCGCTACGTCGCCTCCCTGGACCAGGGCACCACGTCGACGCGCTGCATCCTGTTCGACCACCACGGGCTGCCGGTCGCCTCGGAGCAGATGGAGCACCGGCAGGTCTTCCCCCGCGCCGGCTGGGTCGAGCACGACCCGGTCGAGATCTGGGAGAACACCCGCCGGGTGATCGCCGGTGCCCTGGCGAAGGCCGACGTCACCGCCGACGCCGTCGTCGCCCTCGGCATCACCAACCAGCGGGAGACCGCCGTGGTGTGGGAGCGCGCCACCGGCAAGCCCATCTACAACGCGGTGGTGTGGCAGGACACCCGGACCGCCGACATCTGCACCGAGCTGGGCGCCCTCGGCGGAGGTGCCGAGCGCTACCTGGAGCGGACCGGGCTGCCGCTGGCCACGTACTTCTCGGGCCCCAAGGTCCGCTGGATCCTCGACAACGTGCCCGGCGCTCGCTACCGCGCCGAGGCCGGCGAGCTGGCGTTCGGCACCCTCGACACCTGGGTGCTGTGGAACCTCACCGGCGGACCCGACGGCGGCGTCCACGTGACCGACCCGACCAACGCGTCCCGCACCTTGCTGATGGACCTGGCGACCCTCACCTGGGACGAGGCCATCTGCGCCGAGATGGGCATCCCCACGGCGATGCTGCCCCGAATCGCCTCCTCCTCGGAGGTGTACGGCCAGGTGGGGGGCCACTCGGTGCTCGCCGGACTGCCGGTGTCGGGGATCCTCGGCGACCAGCAGGCTGCCCTGTTCGGCCAGGCCTGCCTGCTCCCCGGCGAGACCAAGAACACCTACGGCACCGGCCAGTTCGTGCTGATGAACACCGGGCACGAGATCGTCCGCAGCGCTCACGGTCTGATCTCGACGGTGGCCTACCGGTTGGGCACCCAGGCGCCGGTCTATGCGCTCGAGGGGTCGGTGGCGGTCAGCGGCTCGCTGGTCCAGTGGCTGCGTGACAACCTGCAGATCATCGACTCCGCGCCGGAGGTCGAGACGCTCGCCCGGTCCGTCCCGGACAACGGCGGCGCCTACATCGTCCCGGCGTTCTCGGGCCTGTTCGCGCCGTACTGGCGGGCCGACGCCCGCGGCGTGATCGCCGGGCTGACCCGTTTCGTCACCAAGGCGCACCTCGCCCGCGCCGCCCTCGAGGCGGTGGCCTACCAGTCGCGCGACGTCGTGACGGCGATGAACAACGACAGCGGCAAGCCGTTGACGGCGCTGAAGGTCGACGGCGGGATGGTGGTCAACGACCTGCTCATGCAGTTCCAGGCGGACATCCTGGGAGTGCCCGTGATCCGGCCGAAGGTCAGCGAGACCACGGCCCTGGGGGCGGCGTACGCGGCCGGGCTGGCGGTCGGCTTCTGGACCGGGCTGGACGACGTCCGGGCCAACTGGGCAGAGGACACCCGCTGGCAGCCCACCATGGACGTCGACGACCGGGAGGCGCTGTACGCCGGCTGGACCAAGGCGGTCAGCCGGACCCTGGACTGGGTGGAGTAGCCGCCACCGAGGAGCGGGGCACCGGGACGCCCCCGGCCATTCACCGCCCGTTCGCAGAATTCGCGCCCCTGGCCGATTGCGCCGGTGCTGGTCGACCCGGAGAATCCGCCCGCGAAGGTCGAGGCAAACGGGTCGGGAGGTTCCTCGTGGCACAGGGTTTCGGCGTCCACTCCGAGGTGGGCCAGCTGCGCAAGGTCATGGTCTGCTCACCGGGACGAGCGCACGAGCGGCTGACGCCGAGCAACTGCGACGACCTGCTGTTCGACGACGTGATGTGGGTCGAGAACGCCCGGCGCGACCACGCCGAGTTCGTCGCCCGGATGAGGGAGCGCGGCGTCGACGTGGTCGAGATGCACGACCTGCTCGCCCAGACCCTCGCCGTGCCGGAGGCACGGGCGTGGATCCTCGACCACCAGGTGGTGCCCAACCAGGTCGGTGTGGGCCTGGTCGACGAGGTGCGCTCCTACCTCGACGGCCTCGGCGACCGGGACCTGGCGGAGACGCTGATCGGCGGACTGTCGACGTACGAGTTCCCCGAGTCCGTCGGCGGCGACATGATCGGGCTGGTCCGCGACGCCGCGGGTGTCAACGAGTACCTGCTGCCGCCGCTCCCCAACACGCTCTACACCCGCGACACCACCTGCTGGGTCTACGGCGGCGTGACGCTGAACCCCCTGTTCTGGCCGGCCCGGCACGAGGAGACGATCCTCACCACCGCGATCTACCGCTACCACCCCGACTTCGCCGGCAAGGTGACCGAGTGGTGGGGCGACCCGACCGCCGACTGGGGACTGGCCACGGTCGAGGGCGGTGACGTCATGCCGATCGGCAACCGCACCCTTCTGATCGGGATGAGCGAGCGGACGTCGCGGCAGGGGATCAGCCAGCTGGCCAAGGCGCTGTTCGACCAGGAGGTGGTCGACCGGGTGCTGGTCGCGGCCATGCCCAAGCTGCGGGCCGCCATGCATCTCGACACCGTCTTCACGTTCGCCGACCGCGACGTGGTGCTGCTCTACCCGGACATCGTCTACGGCATCGAGGCGTTCTCCTACTACCCCTCCGACCGACCCGGAGGGGTGGAGCTGCGCAAGGAGGAGAAGCCGTTCGTCGAATCGGTGGCGTCGGCACTCGGCCTGCCCCGGCTGCGGGTCGTGGAGACCGGCGGGAACGCGTACGTGCGCGAGCGGACGCAGTGGGACAGCGGCGCCAACCTGGTCTGCGCGTCCCCCGGCGTGGTGTTCGCGTACGACCGCAACACCTACACCAACGACCTGCTGCGGCGTGAGGGCATCGAGGTGATCCCGATCGTGGGCGCCGAGCTCGGCCGGGGGCGTGGCGGTGGTCACTGCATGACCTGCCCCATCCAGCGCGACCCGGTCGACTACTGATCCGCCGTGGCCGACACGCCCCAGCCGACCTCGACGGAGGCCCCGCCGCGCCGACGTCGCTTCCAGTTCCCGTCCGCGGTCACCACGCTGGCCATCGTCACCGTGCTGGTGTGGGTGGCCGCACTCTTCATCCCGGCGGGTCGCTACCGGCTTGACGCGGACGGTGCGCCCATCCCGGGGACTTTCGAGCAGATCGACTCGCCGCTGACCTTCGCCGATCGGGTCCAGCAGCTGTTCCTGGCACCCATCAACGGCATCTACGGCCTGCTCAACCCCGAGACCGGCTTCGTCGACACCGAGACCGTCGGCAGGATGTTCGGGCAGGTCGGCGTGATCGTCTTCATCATGTCGATCGGCGCTTTCATCTCGGTGTCGTTCGCCACCCGCAGCCTCGAGGTCGCCATCGGGGCGCTGGCGGAGAAGCTGCGCACCCGGGGCTGGCTGCTCATCGTCGCCGTGATGGTGCTGTTCTCCCTGCTCGGCTCCACGATGGGCTTCTCCGTGGAGACCCTGGGCTTCTACGGGCTGTTCATCCCGCTGATGGCGGCGCTGGGCTACGACCGGATGGTCACCGCGGCGATGATCATCATCGGGGCGCTGGTCGGCGTGATGGGCGCGACGGTCAACCCGTTCTCGATCGGCGTCGCCGCCGGTGAGGCCGGGGTCAGCATCGGCGACGGCATCGGGCTGAGGCTGCTGCTGTGGGTCCTGCTCACCGCCACCGCCGTCGCCTGGGTGCTCCGCTACGCGGCCCGGGTCCGCCGGGACCCGAGTACGTCCCTGGTGGGCTTCGACGACCCGGACGAGGCCGAGGCCAGCGACACCGACCGGATGGCCGAGGACCTCGAGCACGAGGACCCCGGCACCCCGCACCGGTTGACCGGGACCCAGAAGTGGGTCCTGGTGATCACCGTCGCCGCCTTCGGGCTGATGATCTTCTCGGTGATCCCCTGGTCCAGCGTGCTGGGGGGCGTCGCCGGACCCGCGGACTACCTGGGCTCGCACGAGACGGCCGAGCCCAACCTGTGGTTCGAGCTCAGCTGGTGGTTCCCCCAGCTGGCGATGCTGTTCATCGTCGCGTCGGTCCTGGTGGGGCTGGTTGCCCGGATGCCCGAGAAGGAGGTCGTCCGGCTGATCGCGTCCGGGGCCTCGGACATGATGGGTCCGGCGCTGGTGGTGCTGCTGGCCGGCGGGGTGTCCGTCCTGATGACCAACACCCAGACGCTGGACACGATCCTCAACTCGATGGAACAGCTGGTCTCCGGGGTCTCCGCCGGGATGTTCGCGATCGTCACGATGGTCATCAACATCCCGCTGGCCGTGCTCATCCCGTCGTCGTCGGGGCACGCCGCGCTGGCGATGCCGCTGCTGTCCCCGCTGGCGGATTTCGCCGAGGTCAGTCGGACCACCACGATCAGCGCCTGGATCAGTGGCCACGGGCTGACGCTGCTGTGGTCTCCCACCAGCGTCGTGGTCGTGGGTGGCCTCGCGATCGCCAAGGTGGGCTACGACAAGTACCTGCGCTTCGTCTGGCCGTTGCTGGTCGCCCTGTTCGCGGTGTCGGCCGTGGTGCTGTGGATCGCGGCGTCCCTCGGCTGACCCCGATGCTCGGCCGATCGCGACCCTCGGCCGACCCCGACCCCCTGGTGAGGAGAGTCCGCCCGTGAGCGACGCCGCGATCACCCTGACCGTCCTGGCCGCGGTGGTGGTGCTGTTCGTGTGGAACCGCTTCCCCGTGGAGCTGGTCGCGATCGGCTCCGCGCTGGTCCTGTACGCCACCGGCGTGCTTACCCTGCCGCAGGCGCTGGCCGGCTTCGGGGACGCCGCGGTGATCCTCATCGCGTCGCTGTTCGTCGTCAGCGAGGGCCTGGACGCCAGCGGGGTCACGACCTGGGTGGGCCAGGCCCTGGCCAACCGGTCCGGGGACGGCGGCAGGCGGCTGCTGCTGTTCACGATGCTGCTGGGTGCGGCGCTGACGTCCCTGATCGGGCTGAACGGGTCGGTGGCCGCCCTGCTGCCGATGGTGGTGGTGGTCGCCCTGCGACGCGCGCTGCCGCCCTCGCGGCTGCTGATGCCGCTGGCCTTCGCGGGCAGCGCCGGCGGACTGCTGCTGCTGACCGGCAGCCCCGTCAACGTCGTCATCTCCGAGGCGGCCGAGGATGCGGGGGTCGGGCCGTTCCGGTTCGCGGAGTTCGCCCTCGTGGGAGTGCCGGTCGTGGTCGGCACCGTGGCCCTCGTGCTGCTGTTCGGCGGCCGGCTGCTGCCGGACCGCGACAGCGACCAGCTCCCGCCGGACTACACCGGGCTGGCGCGACGACTGGTCCGCGACTACTCGCTGGACAACGTCCTGCACCTGCGGGTGGGCACCGGCTCGGACCTGGTGGGCTCGGCCCGGGACCGGTGGGACCTGTCCGGCTACCCGGGGGTGTCGGTCATCACCGTGCTCGAGGGCGCGACCGAACGCCCGGTGTCGTCAGGGGAGCTCTCCCCCGGCGACCGTATCACCATGGTGGGCGATCCGGACCGGGCCCGGGCGTACGCCGAGGACCACGGGCTGGACGTCGAGCTGGTCCGCACGGCCGCCGAGGTCGAGCGGGACCTGATGACCCGGGACTCCGGCGTGGCGGAGGTCGTCGTGCCGCCCCGGTCGGTGCTCGTCGGGGAGACCATCCGACCCAGCCAGGTGATCGAGGGGTCGCTCATCGTCCTCGCGGTCACCCGCAAGGGCCGGGACCTCGGGGCCGAACCGGTGCGCGTCGGTCCCGGTGACGCGCTGCTGGTGGAGGGGCCGTGGTCGGCCCTGAACGCCGCGGCGCGGGCCCACGACCTGCTCGTGGTCGACTCGCCGGAGCTGGTCCGGCGGCAGGCGGTCCCGCTGGGCCCGGGCTCCCGGCCGGCGATCGCCATCCTGCTGGCGATGGTGGTGCTGCTGGCCACCGGGCTGGTCCCCGCCGTGGTGGCGACCCTGCTGGCCGCCGGCGCGATGATGCTGATGCGGGTGGTCACCGTCCAGCAGGCCTACCGGGGCATCTCGTGGACCACCGTGCTCCTGGTGGC
This sequence comes from Candidatus Nanopelagicales bacterium, assembly GCA_041393815.1. Classification (NCBI taxonomy): domain Bacteria; kingdom Bacillati; phylum Actinomycetota; class Actinomycetes; order Candidatus Nanopelagicales; species Candidatus Nanopelagicales bacterium. Next base: position 307,793 of record JAWKJK010000003.1, read on the forward strand.
GGGGATGATCCCGATGGCGACGGCGGTGTCGGTGTCCGGCGCCGGGGAGGGCATCGCGACCGCTCTCGTCGATGCCGTGGGTGACCTCGGGCCGACGGTCCTGCTGGCCGCGCTGTTCGTGATCACGGTCGTCTTCGGGCAGCTGATCAGCAACACGGCGACCGCCCTGGTGATGATCCCCATCGCCGTGAGCGCCGCGGGGCAGCTCGACATCTCCGCCCGGCCGGTGCTGATGAGTCTGTGCGTGGCCGCGGCGGTGGCCTTCCTGACCCCCGTGGCGACCCCGGCGAACCTGATGGTCATGGGCCCCGCGGGCTACCGGTTCGGCGACTACTGGAAGCTCGGGCTTCCCCTGGTGGTGCTGTTCGGGGTCGTGTCGGTCGGCCTGGTCCCGCTGATCTGGCGGTTCTGACCCGTCCCGGGCACCCCGGCCGGCTCAGACGTTGAAGCCGAGGGCGCGCAACATCTCCCGGCCCTCGTCGGTGATCTTGTCCGGGCCCCACGGCGGCATCCACACCCAGTTGATGCGGAAGTCCGCGACCAGGCCGTCCAGCGCGGCTCGGGTCTGGTCCTCGATCACGTCGGTGAGCGGGCAGGCCGCCGACGTCAGGGTCATGTCGATGGTCGCGACCTTGTCGTCGTCGAGGTGTACCCCGTAGACCAGGCCGAGATCGACCACGTTGATCCCCAGCTCGGGGTCGACCACGTCACGCATGGCCTCCATCAGGTCCTCGAGGCTGAGCTCGGCGGTCTCGCTCATGAGGGGGTCACCTCCGTCGTCGCGGTCTCCCGCTGGGCCATCGTCTGGGACACCGCGTCCTTGAACGCCATCCAGGACAGCAGCGCGCACTTCACCCGGGCCGGGTACTTCGAGACCCCGGCGAACGCGACCGCGTCCCCGAGGACCTCCTCGTCGGGCTCCCCCGTCCCCCGGCTCTGCATCAGCTCCACGAACTCACCGGTGGTGCTCAGCGCCTCGTCGACCGTGTGCCCGGGCAGCATCTCGGCCAGCACGCTCGCGCTGGCCTGCGAGATCGAGCAGCCCTGGCCGTCGTACGACACGTCCTCCACGACCGGCGAGCCGTCGGGACCGGCGGAGCCCAGCCGCACCCGCAGCGTGATCTCGTCGCCGCAGGTGGGGTTGACGTGGTGGACCTCGCAGTCGTGCGGGTCACGCAGCCCCTTGCCGCGCGGGGAGCGGTAGTGGTCGAGGATGATCTCCTGGTACATCGTCTCCAGCTGCATCACGCCACCCCGAAGAACCGCTGTGCCGCGTCGATCGCGTCGACGAGAGCGTCGATGTCGTCGGTGCCGTTGTAGAGGTACAGGCTCGCCCGCGTGGTCGCGGGGACGTGGTAGCGGCGGCACACCGGCCACGCGCAGTGGTGCCCGACGCGCACCGCCACCCCGCGGTCGTCCAGGACCTGACCGAGGTCGTGCGGGTGGATGCCCTCCACGGCGAACGAGATCGCGCCACCGCGGGAGACGTCGTCGGTCGGCCCGATCACCCGAAGGCCCGGGACGGCCTCCAGCCGCTGCAGCGCGTAACCCGTCAGGTAGTGCTCGTGCGCGGCCACCGCGTCCATGCCGACGGCCTCGAGGTAGTCCACGGCCGCCGCCAGCCCGACGGCCTGGGCGGCCATCGGCACCCCGGCCTCGAACCGCTGCGGCGGGGCGGCGAACGTCGTGGAGTCCATCCGGACGACCTCGATCATGGACCCGCCGGTCAGGAACGGCGGCATCGCGTCGAGGACCTCGGCCCGGCCCCACAGGCAGCCGATGCCCATGGGCCCCAGCATCTTGTGGCCGCTCCACGCCATCAGGTCCACGCCGAGTGCCCGCACGTCGACGGGCATGTGCGGCACGGACTGGCAGGCGTCCAGGACGACCAGCGCCCCGACCTCGCGGGCCCGGGAGACGATGCGCTCCAACGGGTTCACCGTGCCGAGGATGTTGGACTGGTGCACCAGCGACACCACCCGCGCCCGGGGAGTGATGACGTCGTCGATGGCGCTGAGGTCCAGACGCCCGTCGTCGGTCAGGCCGAACCAGCGCAGCGTCGCCCCCGTCTTGGCGCACAGCTCCTGCCAGGGCACCAGGTTGGCGTGGTGCTCCATCTCGGTGATGACGACCTCGTCGCCGGGACGGAGCACGAACCGCTCACCGCCGTCGGGCAGCGGGGCGCCGTACCGGGCCTTGTCCGTGGCGTTGGAGAACGAGTACGCGACCAGGTTGAGCGACTCGGTGGCGTTCTTGGTGAACACCAGCTCGTGCGCCGGTGCGCCCACGAACCCGGCAACTCGGGCCCGGGCCGCTTCGTACGCGTCGGTGGCCTCCTCCGCCAGCTGGTGGGCGCCGCGGTGCACGGCCGCGTTGCTGGTCTCGTAGAAGTGCCGCTCGGCGTCCAGGACCTGACGCGGCTTCTGCGAGGTCGCGCCGGAATCGAGGTAGACCAGCCGCCTCCCGCCGCGCACGGTGCGCGACAGGATCGGGAAGTCCGCCCGGATCCGCTCGACGTCGAGGCGGGCCGGCGCGGACGCGGGCTGGGTGACGGTCACGCCGGTGTCGCCGCCTTGACGAAGCGCTCGTAGCCCTCGGCCTCCAGCTGATCGGCCAGCTCCGGGCCGCCCTCCTCGACGATGCGCCCCCCGACGAGGACGTGCACGAAGTCGGGCTGGATGTAGCGCAGGATCCGGGTGTAGTGCGTGATGAGCAGGGTCCCGGTCTGGCCGGTCTCCCGAAGCCGGTTGACACCCTCGGAGACGACCCGCAGCGCGTCGACGTCCAGGCCCGAGTCCGTCTCGTCCAGGATCGCGACCTTGGGTCGCAGCAGCTCCAACTGGAGGATCTCGTGCCGCTTCTTCTCGCCACCGGAGAAGCCCTCGTTGACGCTGCGGTCGGCGAAGGACGGGTCGATCTGCAGCCGCGCCATCGCCTCCTTCATCTCCTTGATCCACAGCCGCAGCTTCGGCGCCTCGCCGCGCACGGCGGTGACCGACGTGCGCAGGAAGTTGGACACCGAGACCCCCGGCACCTCGACCGGGTACTGCATGGCCAGGAACAGGCCGGCGCGGGCTCGCTCGTCCACGCTCATGGCCAGGACGTCCTGGCCGTCGAGGGTCACGGTGCCCTCGGTGATGACGTACTTGGGGTGCCCGGCCACGGCGTACGCCAGGGTGGACTTGCCGGAGCCGTTCGGGCCCATGATCGCGTGGGTCTCGCCCTGACGGACGGTCAGGTCGATGCCGCGCAGGATCTCGCGGGACCCGCCATCGGTGTCGACCGACGCGTGCAGGTTGCGGATCTCCAGGGTGGACATGCGGTTCGGCTCCTCAGGTGATGTCGTTCAGCGGATGTCGACGAGGACGGCGGCGTCGTCGCCGTCGCCCTCCACGATCACGGGGTAGACGGGCACGGGTCGGATGGCGGGCAGGCCAGTCGGCTCGCCGGTGCGCAGGTCGAAGCGCGACCCGTGCAGCCAGCACTCGATGGTGCAGCCGTCGACCTCGCCCTCGGACAGGGCGACATCGGCGTGCGAGCACACGTCCCGGATCGCGAAGACCTCGCCCTCGGTCCGGACCAGCGCGACCGGCTCGCCGTCGAGGACGACGCGCAGCGCGCCGTCCGGCGGGATGTCGCCGAGGCGGCAGGCCTTCTGCGGAGAGCTCATGCGCCCTCCCCCTCGTCGGCGACGGCTGCGTCGGCCTCGCCGCCGTCGGCCACGTCGTCGTAGCCCAGCTCCGCGTCGATGGCGGCGACCAGCCGGGTCTCCAGCTCCGGCAGGCCGATCCGCGCCAGCACCTCCTGGAAGAAGCCGCGGACGACCATCCGCCGGGCGGTGGCCTCGTCGATGCCCCGCGCCTGCAGGTAGAACAGCTGCTCGTCGTCGAACCGCCCGGTGGCGCTCGCGTGCCCGGCGCCGGCGACCTCGCCGGTCTCGATCTCCAGGTTCGGCACCGAGTCCGCCCGGGCGCCGTCGGTGAGCAGCAGGTTGCGGTTGATCTCGTACGTGTCGGTGCCGACCGCGGCGGCCCGGATCAGGACGTCGCCGACCCACACGGTGCGCGCCTCGTCGCCCTGCAGCGCGCCCTTGTAGACCACGTCGCTGCGGCAGTGCGGCACGGCGTGGTCGACGAAGAGCCGGTGCTCCAGGTGCTGGCCGGCGTCGGCGAAGAACACGCCCAGCAGCTCCGCCGAGCCGCCCGGGCCCTCGTACGACACGGTGGGCACCAGCCGGACGACGTCACCGCCGAGGGTCACGACGACCGACCGGAAGGTCGCGTCGCGGCCGACGACGGCGTTCTGCGTGCCCAGGTGCACCGCATCGTCGTCCCACTCCTGCAGCGAGACCAATGTCAGGGAGGCGCCGTCGCCCACCACGACGTCGACGTTGCCGGTGTAGCTGCCGGTCCCCTGGTGGTGCAGCACGACGACCGCGTGGGCGTGCCGGCCGACCTCCACCAGGACATGTCCGGCGGCGTCCCCGCCGACGCCCCGCAGGGTGATCGTCGTCGCCCGATCCGCCTCCAACTCCGCGGGCACCGAGACGACCACCGCGCGCTCGTACGCCGCCCAGGCCAGCGCCGAGGCGCGGTCGGCGGGGACGAACGAGGTGCTCAGCCGCGGGTCGTCACGACCCACGAGGTCCACGGCGACCCCGTCGGCCGCGTCGATCCCGACCTGCAGGTCGCCGGCCGCCGGCGGACCCTCCAGCAGCCCGCGCAGCCGCTCCAGGGGGGTGAACCGCCACTCCTCCTCACGGCCGGTCGGGACGGGGAAGTCCGCAGGATCGACGGAGTGGACCTGCGGTGACAGGTCCAGTGCGGGGGCCGCGCCGCCGTGCCGGTGCGCGGTGCCCGCGGTGGTGTCCTCGACGGTCGACGTCATCAGCCGACGGCCCCTTCCATCTGCAGCTCGATCAGGCGGTTCAGCTCCAGCGCGTACTCCATGGGCAGCTCGCGCGCGATCGGCTCGACGAACCCGCGCACGATCATCGCCATGGCCTCCTCCTCGGTCATGCCGCGCGACATCAGGTAGAACAGCTGGTCCTCGGAGACCTTGGACACCGTGGCCTCGTGCCCCATCGCGACGTCGTCCTCGCGAACGTCCACGTAGGGGTACGTGTCGGACCGGCTGATGTCGTCGACCAGCAGCGCGTCGCAGCGCACGGTGCTGCGCGACCCGTGCGCTCCCTCGAGCACCTGCACCAGGCCGCGGTAGGACGTCCGGCCGCCGCCGCGGGCCACCGACTTCGACACGATCGTGGACGAGGTGCGCGGCGCTGCGTGGACCATCTTCGCGCCTGCGTCCTGGTGCTGGCCCTCCCCCGCGAACGCGATCGACAGCGTCTCGCCCTTGGCGTGCTCCCCCATCAGCCACACGGCGGGGTACTTCATCGTCACCTTGGAGCCGATGTTGCCGTCGATCCACTCCATCGTGGCGCCCTCGTGCGCCACCGCACGCTTGGTGACCAGGTTGTAGACGTTGTTGGACCAGTTCTGGATCGTCGTGTAGCGGCAGCGGGCGCCGCGCTTGACCACGATCTCCACGACCGCGCTGTGCAGCGAGTCGCTCTTGTAGATCGGCGCGGTGCAGCCCTCGACGTAGTGCACGTAGGCGTCCTCGTCGACGATGATCAGCGTCCGCTCGAACTGGCCCATGTTCTCGGTGTTGATGCGGAAGTAGGCCTGCAGCGGGATCTCGACGTGCACACCCTTGGGCACGTAGATGAACGAGCCGCCGGACCACACGGCCGTGTTGAGCGCGGCGAACTTGTTGTCCCCCGGGGGGATCACCGAGCCGAAGTACTCCTCGAAGATCTCCGGGTGCTCCTTCAGGCCGGTGTCGGTGTCGAGGAAGACGACGCCCTGCTCCTCGAGGTCCTCCCGAATCTTGTGGTACACGACCTCGCTGTTGTGGACCACCAGGCCCTCGGCGACGAAGTTGTGCGGACCGTCCACCTCGATGTCGAAGACCGGCTCGATCCCCGCCGGCTCGATCGCCGTTACTCGGGCAAAGCCGAGGTGCTCGGTCACGTGGGTGCGGAAGGTCGTGCCCTTCGCCGTCGTCGACGAGTGCGCGTACGCCCGGCGCCCGAATCGTGCGGTGCGGCGGGGGTTGCGGCAGTCCAGCCGTTCGAACTCGCCGGTGATGTGCAGCCGGAAGCCGTGCACCAGCCGGTCGGGATCGGTGACGTGCGGGGACGCGAACTCGTACAGGCCGGAGGCGCGCAGCCCGGACACCTCGACCAGGCCGCGGACCGCCTCGAGCAGGCCCGCGTTGCCGCTGGTCAGGATCACCGACCCGCTGCGCGCGGGACCGACGTAGCCGTCGGCGTCGACGTAACCGCCCAGCAGGGCCAGGCGCTCGGCCACCGGCAGTCGGTAGACCCAGTCGGGCAGGTGCTTGGTCAGCGAGGTGCCGGCGAACCCGAGGTCGTGCAGCCAGCCGACGAGCGCCTTGCTGTTGACCACGACGCGAACGTCGTCGGCCTCGATCGTGCGCAGGCCGAACTGGTCGTGCACAATCCGGGCGATCTCCGCGCGCACCTCGGTGTCGTCGGCCACCACCGCGAACTGGACCCGGTGGGTCCGGCCGGACGACTGGGTGTTGCCGTCGCCGAGGAAGAAGCCGAGCAGCCACAGCAGATCGGGGCTGGTCCGCTCGGGGCCGAACCCGTCGGTCTCCCGCAGGACCCGGCTCTCGCCGTACTCCGGCAGACCGCGCGGCACGGCCACCAGGTCACCGGGCCGCAGCTCGGCGACGGTCTTCCAGCGCCGGTGGTAGCGGGCGCGGGTGCGGGCCTCGCGTCGCTCGTCGGCGAGAACCAGGAACGGGTGGTTGTCGGTCGCGAAGATCTCCCGCGTCCCGACCTGCACGCGGTAGGTCTGCCGCACGCCCGTCTGCGCGGCCGCGCGCACCGGGGCCACCACGAACCGCCCGGTCTCCTCGTCCAGGGCGAACACCCGGTCGCCGGGCTGGATCTCCTTGATCGGAACGTGGCCGCGGTCGGCGGTCCACACCAGCGAGTCCCCGCGCAGGCACTCGTACTGGGCTGCCACGCCGGCGATGAGGCGCTGCTTCTCCGCCTCCGGGATGCCGAGCCGGTCGTAGGTGTTCTTGATGTCCGCCGGCAGCTCGTCCCAGGTGGTGGCCTGCTTCTCCGTCGACCGGACGAAGTACTTGATGTTGTCGAAGTCGATGTCGGTGAGGTTCGACCCCCAGGTCGGCATCGGCTTCTTGTCGAACAGGCGCAGGCCCTTCAGCCGGGTCTTGAGCATCCACTCCGGCTCGCCCTTGCGGGCGCTGATGTCCCGTACGACGTCCTCGGACAGGCCGCGGCGGGCGGACGCGCCGGCAGAGTCGGGGTCGTGCCAGCCGAACTCGTAGCGGCCCAGGCCGTCGAGGTCGGGGTTGGTCGTCGTCATGCCGTGGACCTCCGGGAGGACGGGGCGGGAACGTGGGTGGTGCAGACGCCGTCGCCGTGGGCCAGGGTGGCCAGGCGCAGCGCGTGGGTGCCGAGCAGGCGGCTGAACGCCTCCGTCTCGGCCTCGCACAGCTGGGGGAACTCCTCGGCGACGTGGGCCACCGGGCAGTGGTGCTGGCACAGCTGGGTGCCTGCGGCGCCGTCCATGCCGACGGTGGACGCGGCGTAGCCGTCCTCGGTGAGGGCATCGGCCAGCAGCCGGGCCCGCTCCTCGGGGTCGTCCGTACCGGCCAGCCGGTGGGCGTAGCGACGCTCGAGGTCGGCGGCCCGCTGGCGGGCGAAGGCCATGACCGGGTCCTCGGCCGGGTCCGCGGTCCCGGTGGCCGCGGCCGCGCCATCGGCGAGGAAGCGCAGCGCGCTGACGGCGAGGTCGTCGTACGCCTGGTCGAAGGCGTCCCGTCCGGCTGGGGTCAGGGAGTAGACCTTCGCCGGCCGGCCGCGGCCACGCATCGGGATGGGGCCGAACGGGGGCCGCTCCCCCGCCTCCACCAGGCCGTCCGCCTCCAGCGCGTCGAGGTGCCGACGTACCGCCGTGGGCGACAGGCCGAGCCGCTGCGCCAACGCCGTCGCGGTCGCCGGCCCCCCGTCGAGGAGGGCGCGGGCGACCCGGGCAGGAGCACCGGTCGGGGATTTCACAACGTCATTGTTTCCTAAATCGACGGGAGCGCAACCCCCGGGGGGTCGGCGGACGCTGCGGCCCGCGCTCCGAACCGCCGCGTCGGCCTCCCTAGGATCGGCGCCGTGCCCAGTCCCGCCGTCGAGGTCCGCGGCCTGGTGAAGCGGTACGGCGACCTCGTGGCGGTCGACGGCCTGGACCTGACGGTGGACCGGGGCGGTGTCACGGCGGTCCTGGGCCCGAACGGGGCCGGCAAGACCACCACGCTGGAGACCTGCGAGGGCTACCGGACCGCGGACGCCGGCGAGGTGCGGGTGCTGGGTCTCGACCCGCGGGCGGACGCCGCGGCCCTGCACACCCGGGTCGGCGTGATGCTCCAGTCCGGCGGGGTCTACCCGACCGTCCGGGTGGAGCAGGCGTTCCGGCACGCGTCAGCGCTGTACGCCCACCCGCTGGACGTGGACGCGCTGGTGGAGCGGCTGGGCCTGGGCCGGCTGCGGCGGCAGGTGTTCAAGCGGCTGTCCGGCGGGGAGCAGCAGCGGGTCCGACTGGGCCTGGCGCTCGTGGGCCGGCCGGAGCTGGTGTTCCTGGACGAGCCCACGGCCGGGCTGGACCCGCAGGCGCGGCACGCGGTGTGGGACCTGGTCCGGCAGCTTCGGGCCGACGGCGTCACCGTGGTGCTGACGACGCACTACCTGGAGGAGGGCGAGGAGCTCGCCGACCGGGTGGTGATCGTGGACCGCGGCCGGGTCGTCGCGGACGGTGCCCCGGCGGAGCTCACCGCGAACGGGGCGGAGTCGCTGACGTTCTCCGGGCCGATGCACCTGGACCTCGACGGCCTGGTGCGGGCGCTGCCGGAGGGCATCACCGCCGTCGAGGATCCGCCGGGCCGCTACCGGCTGCGCGGACATCTCGACGCGCAGGTGCTCGCCGGAGTGACGGCCTGGTGCGCCCAGCACCGGGTCGAGCCGCGCGACCTGCAGGTGCGACGACGCTCGCTGGAGGACGTGTTCCTGGAGCTGACCGGACGGGAGCTGCGCGCGTGACCGCACCCCCCCTGCCCCCGGACGCCGTTCCACCGGACGGCTCCTCGGCCGGCGCCCCGCCGGCCGGTGCGTACGAACCGTCGCCGGGAGCCTCGTCGCCGTCGCGCCGAGTGCTGGCGCACACCGGACTGGAGCTGTCGCTGCTACTGCGCAACGGCGAGCAGCTGCTGCTCACCCTGGTCATCCCGCTGGTGCTGCTCGTGGGGTTGTCCACCGTCGGGGTCGTGAGCCTGGGCGAGGGGGCCCGGGTGGATCTGGCGACCCCGGGGGTGCTGGCGCTGGCCGTGCTGTCCACCGCCTTCACCGCGCAGGCCATCGCGACCGGGTTCGACCGGCGGTCCGGCGCGCTGCGCTGGCTGGGGTCGACCCCGTTGACGCGCACGGGGCTGCTGGTGGCGAAGACGCTCGCCGTGCTGGCGATCGAGGTGCTGCAGGTCGTCCTGATCGTCGCCGTGGCGCTGCTGCTGGGCTGGACGCCGCGGGGGTCGTGGCTGGCGGTGGCCGTCCTGCTGCTGGCGGGGACGGCGGCGCTCAGCGCGTGGGGCCTGGCGCTGGCCGGCGTGCTCCGGGCCGAGGCGACGCTCGCGGTGGCGAACGGGGTGTTCCTGCTGCTGCTGCTCGCCGGCGGGACGGTGATCCCGTTGGACCGCCTGCCCGACGGGCTGGCCGCCGTGGTCCAGTGGCTGCCGACGGCCGCGCTCGGGGACGCGCTGCGGGACGTGCTGGTGGCCGGCGCCGCGCTGCCCTGGTCCGCGGTGGCGATCCTGCTGGGCTGGGCCGGCGCCGGCGCCCTGGTGGTGGCCCGCACCTTCCGCTGGACCTGACCCCGCTCCCCCACCACCCCCCTCCAGCTCGTTGTGGTGCCGGTTGCGTGCGCTGTAGCGCACGCAACCGGCACCACAACGTGGTTGAGGCGAGAGCGAGGGGGGTGAGGGCGGGCGGGAAGTTGTTCGTAGGTTGTGCATCCGGTCGCAGGGCTGCGGCGGAAGGACGGGGTGAGACGCCGCTCCACCGGGGGCGGTGCCAGCTCCGGCCCCGCGCCGGCCCGACCGAAAGGCACCGACGTGAACCGTCGCACCCGCACCGCCCTGGGCGCCGCCGCCGCGCTCAGCCTGCCCGCCGCCCTTCTGATCGCCGCCACCCCGGCGCAGGCCGCCGAGGACGCCACCGTGTCCGTGCTGCACGGCATCCCCGCCGGCAACGGCGCCGACGTGGTGGACATCTACGCCGGGGACGCCGAGCTGCTCGCCGACGTCGAGCCCGGCGACCTGGCCACGCTGGAGGTGCCGGCCGGCTCGTACGACCTGGCCGTGTACGCCGACGGTGACGCCCCCGGTTCCGGCGACCCGCTGCTGTCGGCGGACGGCGTGGAGGTCCCCGCGGGCGCCAACGCGACCGTCACGGCGAACCTCGACGCCGACGGCGCCCCGACGCTCAACGTCTTCGTCAACGACACCGCGTCCGTCGCTGCGGGCGAGGCCCGGCTCGTGGTCCGCCACGTGGCCGCCGCACCGGCCGTGGACGTGCGCGCCAACGGCGACGTGCTGTTCTCCGACCTCACCAACCCCAACGAGGCCACCGCCGACGTGCCCGCCGCGTCGTACGAGGCCGACGTCGTCCTGGCGGGCACGGACACCGTGGCCATCGGTCCCGCCACCGTCGACCTCGCCGAGGGTACGAGCACCATCGTGTACGCCTGGGGCTCGGCCGAGGCCGGCGACCTGGCGCTCGCCGTCCAGACCATCGACGGCCTCGGCAGCGCGCCTGCCGGGGTGCCCGCCGGTGACGGTTCGCTGGCCGGCGGCTCGAGCGGCGTGCCCGCCTGGACCCTGGCGCTGATGGCCCTCGCCGCGATCGGCGTCGTCGGCGCCGGCGCCCGGCTGGCCGTCCGGGCCTGACCCACCGCCGGACCGCCGCGACCCCATCGGAGTCCGCGATGACCCCCCGCCCCGCTCTGCTCGTCCTGGGCGCCAGCCTGCTCACGCTGGTGGCCGCCCTGGTCATGGCTGCGTCGGCGGGGGGCGTCGCGCAGTCGACGGCCGCCGAGGTGCGGTCCGTCGGGGCCCGACCGCAGGCCGCCGACGCCGCCTCCTCGTCGGGCCCCTCGGCGAACCAGGGCGGGTCCGACCGCGGGGCGACGACCTCGGCACGTCCCTCGCCCCCCGTGCGGGTGGTCCGCGGCCCCGGGCCGGCCAACCCGGCTCAGGCAGCGGGGAACCGGGTCGGGTCGCGCCCGGTGCTCGTCCGAATCCCCCGACTCGGGGTCACGGCGGAGGTCGTCCCCGTCGGCGTGACCCCCGACGGGCAGGTGCGCGTTCCCGACGACGTGGCCCGGGTCGGGTGGTATCGGTTCGGGCCCACCCCGGGCGCCTCCCGCGGCTCCACCGTGCTCGTCGGCCACCGCGACGGCCTGGGCCAGGGGGAAGGCGCGCTGTACGGCCTCGGGGGCGCCGACGTGGGCGACCGCGTGCTCGTGACCCGGTCCGACGGCCGGGTGGTCCGCTACCGCGTCGTGGCGCGGGAGGCGCTGGACAAGGCCGGACTGCCGGTCCGCGAGCTGTTCGCCCGCAGCGGCCAGCACCGGCTGACCGTCATCACCTGCGGTGGCGCGTACGACGCACAGGCCGGAGGCTACGTGCAGAACGTCGTGGTGACCGCCGTACCCGACCCAGACGGAGGACGATCGTGACCGAGCCGTACCGGACCGGGACAGCGGTGCTGCCGCCGGCCGTACCGAGCCCGCGCGACGGCGCCGTCGACGACCTGGCCGCGCGCTTCGTGGCCGGGGACGAGGACGCCCTGGCGGAGGCGTACCAGCGCTGGTCGGCGCTGGTACACACCGTGGCGCTGCGCAGCCTCGGCGACGCCGAGGACGCGGCGGACGTGACCCAGATGACGTTCGTGGCCGCGTGGCGGGGGCGCGACACGTACCGCTCCGAGCGCGGGTCGCTGTCCGGCTGGCTGATGGGGATCGCCAAGCGCAAGATCGCCGACCGGTGGGAGGCCCGCAGCCGGGACCGCCGGATCGTCGACAGCGTGGCGCACCGGCTGCCGCCCGACCCCGTCGCGGCGCCCGTGGACGGCGTGGCGGACCGGGTGGTGCTGGCCGACGAGCTGGCGAGACTGGGCCAGCCGCAGGCCCGCATCATGGAGCTCGCGTTCTACCAGGACCTGACGCACACCCAGATCGCCAGCGTGCTCGACCTTCCGCTGGGCACCGTGAAGAGCCACATCCGGCGCTCCCTAGAGCGCCTGCGCACCCGACTGGAGGTGGACCGTGTCGCAGGCTGACGGAACCGCCGCCATCCCCGTCGGGGGCCACCCCGACCCCGCCGACCTGGCCCTGCGCGCGCTCGGCGAGCGCGTGGGAGGGGACGCCCTGGACGCGCACCTCGCGACCTGTGTGCAGTGCCAGACGGAGGTCGACCAGCTCGCGGCGGTCGCGTCGACGGCACGCTCGGCGACCCCCGACGACCGGCCGGTGGACCCGCCCGCGCACGTGTGGGACGCCGTACGACGTGAGGTCGACGCCGACCGGGCCGCCGTGGTGTCCATCGACGCCCTGCGCCGTCAGCGGCGACGCACCTGGATCGTGGGCCTGGCCGCCGCCAGCGTCGGTCTCGTCCTCGGGGGCGTCGCGGTGTCGGCACTGGGAATCGGCGGGGCCTCCGCCGGCGACCCCGTGGCCGGTGGTGCCTCGACGTCCGCCGCGCCCGCAGTCGTCGTGGCGTCGGCCTCCCTGGAACCGCTGCCCGGCTCCCCCGCGCACGGCGAGGCCGTCGTGGAGCGCGACGGGAACGCCGAGACCGTACGGGTCGACGTGACCGGGCTGCCCGCGGCCGACGGGTTCTACGAGGTGTGGCTGCTGTCGGCCGACGCCCAGCGGATGATCGCGCTGGGGACCCTCGCCCCGGGCGTCGCCGCGACCTTCTCGCTGCCCGCGGGCCTGTCCCTGGACGACTTCCCGGTCGTCGACGTGTCGCTCGAGGGCTGGGAGGGCGACCCCGGGCACTCCGGGGACAGCCTGGTCCGCGGCACCCTGTCCGTTTGACGTTCCGCCCCGCGGCCACTCCTCCTCGACCTACCCCGCCGTGTGGTGCCGGTTGCGTGAGCCGCAGCTCACGCAACCGGCACCACAGGCGGGGGTGGCGGGGCGGGCTGGCGGGGGCGGGGACCTTCGGCCCCTCGTACGATCGGCGCCATGACCGCGACCCCCGACGCCACGTCGCTCGGCGTCCCCGCCGAGGCACCGCCGACGTCGGGCACCGACGGCCGGGCCGCCGGGTGGGTGCGTGGGGTCTACGTCGCCAACCTGGTCGCGCAGACCGGGATCGTCCTGACGGGCGGCCTGGTGCGCGTGACCGGGTCCGGGCTGGGGTGCCCGACCTGGCCCGAGTGCGTCGAGGGCTCGATCGCCCCCACGTCCGCGCAGACGGAGGGTTTCCACAAGTTCATCGAGTTCGGCAACCGGACCCTGACCGGCGTGCTCGGCCTGCTCGCCCTCGCGGCGTTGGTCGCCGCGGTGCTCGACGGCCGCCGCCGGGTCCGGGCCGGGCTGCTGCGGCGCGGGCCGCTGCTCGCGCTGGCCGCCATCCCGCTGCTGGGCACCGTCGCGCAGGCCGTCCTGGGCGGGATCACCGTGCTCACCGGGCTCAACCCGGTCATCGTCGCCGGTCACTTCCTGCTCTCCATGGCGATCATCGGCGGGTGCGTGGTGCTGGTGCAGCGCGCCGGGGAGCCCGGTGACCGCCCGCTGGTGTGGATCGTGCGTCCGGAGGTGCGCTGGCTGGGCTGGCTGCTGGTCGCGGTCGGCGCGGTGACGCTGGTCCTGGGCACCGTGGTCACCGGCTCGGGTCCGCATTCGGGCGACTCCGGGGCCGACTCGCGGCTGCCCTTCGACCCGCGCACGGTGTCCTGGCTGCACGCCGACGTCGTCCTGCTGTTCCTCGGGCTGGTCGCCGGGATGGTGCTCGCACTGCGGCTCGTCGACGCGCCGTCGGCGGCGCGCCGCCGCGGGTGGTGGCTGGTCGGGGCGGTGCTCCTGCAGGGCTTCCTGGGCTACCTGCAGTACTTCACCGGGCTGCCCTGGCCGGTCGTCGCCGCGCACATGCTCGGCGCCTGCCTGGTCTGGATCGCGGTGGTACGGCTGCAGCTCGGTCTGCGCACCCGTGGGCAGTCGACCGGTCAGGCTCCACGCGTCCCCGCAGCCTGAGTCACGCGGACCGGGGGGTCAGCCCTCGTGCCGGTCCGAGCTGTTCGACGAACTCGTGGTCGGGCTGCTGGACGCGGAGCGGGTCGGCCCGTCGCTGCTGGAGGACCAGCCGCTGGAGGATGACGACGCGGCACCCGACGCCGCCAGGTCCTCGGGACGCTCGGTCTTCGTGGGCTTGGCGTCGTGCTCCGACTCCGGGGACGACCCGGTGGTGCTGCCCTCGGGTCGGGCCGAGCTCGACGACTCGGGTCGGCTGGGCCGGTCCTCCTCGTCGTCGTCGGAGTCGGAGTGGTCCGATCCGTGCGTGCTGCTGGACGACGTGCTCGGCCGGGGAGTCCGCGACGGGGTCGAGCTGCTCGGGCGGGTGGTGGAGGACGAGTGCGAGTCGGAGTTCTCCGTGCGGCCCCCGTCGCCGGAGTCGCCGTCGTGGGAGCTCCCGCCGTCGCTCGCGGACGACCCACCGCCGCTGGTGCCTCGTGTCGTGGCCGGCGCCGGCGCGTCGTCGTCCCCGCCCTCCTCGCCCTCGTCCCCCGACTCGTCCGAGGACTCGGGCTTCGGGGTGCGGGTGGCCGACGTGGACACGTCGTCGAGCAGGTCCTCCGCCTCCGACTCGTCGTCGGCGGGGACGACCAACGGCCCGGGGAGGGGAGCGTCGCCTCGCAGGGCCGCGTCCACCTGCTCCTGCGACAGGACCTGCACCGGACCGTCCTCCACGGCCGCGCTCGCGGCGGCCACGGCGGCCGTGCTCACGCCTGCCGCCACGACGGCCGCAGCGGCCCACAGCGCGACCAGCCCGGAAGTCCTCATCACCGGACCAGTGTCTCCCAGACCCCCGCCGCCGCGAACTAAGGCGGTGCTAAGGGCAGATCATGCGTGCGACGACACATGCTTCCCGCGGGTCGCGGTCCGCCCCGGGAGCCGTCTCGGCGCTACCGTGCGGACGTGGCGACGCTGCTCCTGGTCGAGGACGACCCCGGCATCCGGTCCGCGCTCATCCGCGCGCTGTCCGAGCGCGGGCACGTGGTGTCGTCCGCGCCGGACGCGATGACCGGGCTGCAGGAGGCCCTGGCCCAGGGGCCGGACCTGGTGATCCTCGACCTCGGTCTCCCGGACCTCGACGGAGTGGAGCTGCTGCGGATGCTCCGGGCCGTCAGCGAGGTCCCGGTGATCGTCGCCACCGCCCGGGACGACGACGCGCAGGTGGTGCGCGCACTCGACGCGGGCGCGGACGACTACGTCGTGAAGCCGTTCTCCGCGGCCACCATGGACGCCCGGATCCGGGCCGTCCTGCGTCGGCTGCAGACCGTCGACGACCCGTCGGCCGGGGTCGTCCGGGTGGGTGACCTGCGCATCGACGTCCGGGCCCGGGAGGCCTACCTCCGGGACGAGTTGCTCGAGCTGAGTCCGCGCGAGTTCGACCTGCTCGCCTACCTCGCGTCGCGACCCGGCGAGGTCGTCACCAAGCGGGAGCTGCTCGCCGAGGTGTGGCGGCTGCCGTACGGGGGGACGGACAAGACCGTGGACGTCCATCTGTCGTGGCTGCGGCGCAAGCTCGGGGAGACGGCCCAGCAGCCGCGGTTCCTGGTCACGGTGCGCGGGGTCGGGGTCAAGCTGGTCGAGCCGAGGTGACCCACCGGTGACCCGCCGCATCCTGCTGACCCTCACCGCCTCGGTCCTGCTCGTCCTGATCGCGTTCCTGGTCCCGCTGTGGGTGTACCTCGACAACTTCGCCCAGGACCGCGCCCAGCGGCAGGCGGTGCTGCAGGTCCAGCCCCTCGTCGCCGCGGTCGCCGTCGTCCCGCAGGCCGACGCCGGCGCCCTGATCGCCGACTTCGAGGCCACCAGCGGCCACGCCACCACCGTCTACTACGCGGACGGCAGCATCGTGGGCACACAGGTCCCCGCGGACGCGGCCGTCGACCTCGCCCGCCGCGGCGGCGCGTTCTTCACCGACGTTCCCGGCGGACGCTCCCTGTTGGCCCCGGTGGCCGGTGCACCGGGCGGCACCGCGGTCATCCGGATGACCGTCAGCGACGAGTTCCTGGCGGGCAACGCGGCCACGGTCCGGCTGATTCTGCTCGGCCTCGGGGTCGTCCTGCTCGCCCTGGCCGTCTTCCTGGGACTGCTGCTGTCCCGATCCTTCCTGACCCCCATCCGGGAGGTGTCCGACGTAGCCCAGGCCCTCGCGTCGGGGGACCTCAGCGCCCGGGTCACTCCGGCCGGGCCGCCGGAGATCCGCGCCATCGGGGTGGAGCTGAACCGGCTGGCCGCCCGCGTCACCGAGCTGCTGCGCGGCGAGCGGGAGAACGTCGCCGACCTCGCCCACCGGCTGCGCACGCCCGTCACCGCTCTGCGCCTCGATGTCGACTCCCTGTCCGAGCCCGAGGAGCGGGACCGCGTCAGCAGCGACGTGGACCGGCTCGAACGGATGGTGGACGAGGTCATCCGCGAGGCCCGCCGACCGGTGCGCGAGGGCGCGGGGGCGCGCTGCGACGCCACCAGCGTCGTCCGGGACCGGATCGAGTTCTGGCGCGTCCTGGCGGAGGACCAGGGCCGGCGGCTGACGACCCTCGTGCCGGACCTGGACCTGCCGGTCCGGGTCGACCCCGCGGACCTCGGCGATGCGCTCGACGCCCTGCTCGGGAACGTGTTCGCCCATACCCCGGACGGGACCGGCTTCGCCGTCGAGGTGCGGCCGAGGTCGTCCGGCGGCGCCGTGGTCACCGTCGCCGACGACGGGCCCGGGCTTCCCGACGACGCGGTGCTGCGCGGTCGCTCCGGCACCGGGTCCACCGGCCTCGGCCTCGACATCGCGCGCCGCACCGCCGAGTCCAGCGGAGGCCTGCTGCGGATCGAACGCTCCCCCGCCGGAGGTGCCCGGGTGATGCTGGAGCTCGGCGCCCCGTCGGTCTGACCCGGGCCTCCCCGCGGCGGCGGGGCGCCTAGAAGGGCAGCAGCGGGTCGATCGCGACCGCGAGGAACAGCAGCGCCAGGTAGGTGATCGACCCGTGGAACAGCCGCATCGGACGCACGTCGCGCACCCCGCGCCGCACCCGCAGCCACAGCGCGTAGGCCTCCACCAGGAAGCCCGCGCCCAGGACCGCCGCCACGACGGCGTAGAACCAGCCCATCGGGGCCACCGGGACGAGCACCAGCGACGCCGCGACCATCACCCAGGTGTAGGCCACGATGTGTCGCGCCACCGTGCGCGGCTCCTCGACGACGGGCAGCATCGGCACGCCGGCCGCCGCGTAGTCCTCCTTGAACCGCAGCGACAGCGGCCAGTAGTGCGGCGGGGTCCAGAAGAAGATCACGGCGAACAGCACGACCGGGGTCCACGACAGCGACCCGGTCACCGCGGACCAGCCGATGAGCACCGGCATGCACCCGGCCGCGCCGCCCCACACGATGTTCTGCGGCGTGCGGCGCTTGAGCAGCAGGGTGTAGACGCAGACGTAGAACAGGATCGCGGCGGCGGCGAGCACGGCCGCCAGCAGGTTCGTGGTGATCGCCAGGAACACGACCGACGCCACCGACAGCACCAGCCCGAAGACCAGCGCGGCCCGTGGCGTCACGTCCCCGGTGACCAGCGGTCGCTGCCCGGTGCGCACCATCACCACGTCGATGTCGCGGTCGAGGTACGAGTTCAGGGTGTTGGCACCCGCAGCGGCCAGCGCGCCGCCGACCAGCGTGACCAGGACCGTCATCGCCGGCGGCAGGCCCCCGGCGGCGAGGAACATCGTCGGGACGGTCGTGACCAGCAGCAGCTCGATGATGCGCGGCTTGGTGAGCGCGACGTACGCCCGCACGGTCGCGGCGACCCCCCGGCGCGAGGACCCGGCGGCGCGCGGCGCGGCGATCCGGGGCTCGGCGGCGGTCACGGACACCTCGGTCGGGTCGGCGGGCGTGGGCGGGCACGCGCGGCGGTCGGTGGTCCGGCGCACGGCGCCGGCGGGACGCGGGTGAGTCTACTCGGCGGACCCCCGACCCCGGTCCCTGCCTCGCTAGGCTGCCAAGGACGGGCGGCCGACGCCCGCGGATCCCGCCCGACCCCCGTAGCCGTAAGGACGCGCCGTGACCTCGCAGCTGGACTGGACCGACCTGGACACCCGCGCCGTGGACACCGCCCGGGTGCTGGCGATGGATGCGGTGCAGAAGGTCGGCAACGGCCACCCCGGGACCGCCATGAGCCTGGCGCCGGCCGCCTACCTGCTCTTCCAGCGGTTCCTCCGGCACGACCCGGCCGACCCGGGCTGGCTCGGGCGGGACCGGTTCGTGCTGTCGTGCGGCCACTCCAGCCTCACGCTCTACACCCAGCTGTACCTGTCCGGCTACGGCCTGGAGCTGTCCGACCTGGAGTCGTTCCGCACCTGGGGCAGCCTGACGCCCGGTCACCCCGAGCACGGGCACACCGTGGGGGTCGAGACCACCACGGGCCCGCTCGGCCAGGGGCTCGCCACCGCCGTGGGCATGGCGTACGCCCAGCGCTTCGAGCGCGGCCTGTTCGACCCGCACGCCGCCCCCGGCACCAGCCCCTTCGACTACCGGGTCTGGGTCATCGCCTCCGACGGCGATCTCGAGGAGGGCGTCACCTCCGAGGCCTCGTCCCTGGCGGGGACGCAGAAGCTGGGCAACCTGTGCGTCATCTGGGACGACAACCGGATCTCGATCGAGGACGACACCGCGATCGCGTTCACCGAGAACGTGCTGGAGCGGTACGCCGCGTACGGCTGGCGGACGCTCAGCGTCGACCTGGGCCCGGACGGGGCGGTGGACGTCGGCGCCCTCGCCGCCGCGCTGGAGGAGGCCCGGGCCGAGCACGAGCGCCCCACGTTCATCCGGCTGCGCACGATCATCGGCTGGCCGGCGCCCACGAAGCAGAACACCTACCAGGCGCACGGCTCGGCGCTGGGTCCCGACGAGGTGGCGGCGACCAAGCGGGAGCTGGGCTTCGACCCGGAGCGCTCGTTCGACGTGGCCGACGAGGTCCTCGCCCACGCCCGCCGGGTGAAGGAGCGGGGCGAGCAGCTGCGCGCGGAGTGGGAGGGGGGCTACCAGCGGTGGCGGGAGGCCCAGCCCGACCGGGCGCGGCTGCTGGACCGGATCCGCTCCGGTGAGCTGCCGCAGATCGACCTGCCCTCGTTCGAGCCGGGGTCGAGCATCGCGACCCGCAAGGCGTCCGGTGCCGTCATCCAGTCCATCGCGGCGGCCCTGCCGGAGTTCATCGGCGGGTCCGCGGACCTGGCCGAGTCGAACCTGACGACGATCGAGGGCGCGGCGTCCTTCCTGCCGCCCGACACGCGGGTCAAGGGCAACAGCCCGTTCGCGGGCGCCCAGTCGCCGTACGGCCGGGTCCTGCACTTCGGCATCCGCGAGCACGCGATGGGCTCGATCCTGAACGGGATGGCCCTGTCCGGGCTGTGCCGGCCGTTCGGTGGCACCTTCCTGGTCTTCAGCGACTACATGCGCGGGGCCGTCCGGATCGCGGCGCTGATGCAGACGGGCGTGACGTACGTCTGGACCCACGACTCGATCGGCCTGGGCGAGGACGGCCCGACGCACCAGCCGGTCGAGCACCTGTGGGCCCTGCGCGCCATCCCGGGCCTGTCGATCGTGCGACCCGCCGACGCCACCGAGACCGCGGCCGCATGGCTGGAGGTCCTGCGCCGGCGGACCCCCGCCGGGCTGTGCCTGACCCGGCAGGGCGTGCCGACGCTCGACCGCAGCAGCCTCGGCGGGACCGAGGGGGTGGCCCGCGGCGCCTACGTGCTCGCCGACGCCGAGGGCGGTGACCCGCAGGTCGTCCTCATCGGGACGGGCTCGGAAGTTTCCCTGTGCCTGGCCGCGCGGGACCTGCTCGCCGCCGACGGGATCCGCGCGCGCGTGGTGTCCGCCCCCTGCCTGGAGTGGTTCGAGCAGCAGGACGCGTCCTACCGGGACTCGGTGCTGCCGCCCGGCGTGCGGGCGCGGGTGTCGGTGGAGGCCGGTATCGCGCAGGGCTGGTGGAAGTACGTCGGCGACGCGGGCCGGTGCGTGTCGCTGGAGCACTTCGGTGCCTCCGCGGACGCCGCCCTGCTGTTCCGCGAGTTCGGCTTCACCCCCGAGGCGGTCGCGTCGGCGGCGCGGGAGTCGCTGGCGGCCGCAGGGGGGTGAGCGACTGCCCGGCGGGACGGGCCGAGTCCCACTAGGGTCCCAGGTGAGGGAGGAACCATGACGAACTCGCCCGACCGCCTCGCCGAGCTGTCCGACGCCGGTGTCTCCATCTGGCTGGACGACCTGGACCGCACCCGCATCGAGTCCGGCGGCCTGGCCGCGCTCATGCGCGACGACCACGTCGTCGGCGTGACCACGAACCCGACCATCTTCGACAAGGCGATCTCGTCCGGCGCCGCGGCGTACGCCGACCAGGTCGCCGCCCTCGCCGCCGCCGGCGAGGACGTCGACGCCGCGGTCCGCGCGATGACCAGCGACGACGTGCGCGCGGCGTGCGACGTCATGCGCCCGGCCTGGGAGGCGTTCGGCGGCCGTGACGGCCGGGTGTCCATCGAGGTGGATCCGCGGCTGGCCCGGGACACCGAGGGAACCGTCGAGCAGGCCGTCGCCCTGTGGCACCTGGTGGACCGGCCCAACCTGCTGATCAAGATCCCGGCGACCGTCGAGGGCCTGCCGGCCATCACCCGGGTCGTGGGGCAGGGCATCTGCGTCAACGTGACGCTCATCTTCAGCATCGAGCGCTACCGCGGAGTCATCGAGGCCTGGCTGTCCGGTCTGGAGGTCGCTCGCGACGCGGGCATCGACCTGGCCACGATCCACTCGGTGGCGTCCTTCTTCGTGTCCCGTGTCGACACCGAGGTGGACAAGCGACTCGACGCCCTCGGCACCCCGCAGGCCGCGGAGCTGCGCGGCAAGGCGGCCATCGCGAACGCGCGGCTGGCCTGGGCCGCGTTCGAGGAGGCGCTGGCCACGGACCGCTGGGCCGACCTGCGGCTGGCGGGGGCACACCCGCAGCGCCCGCTGTGGGCCTCCACCGGGGTCAAGGACCCGACGTACGACGACACCCGCTACGTCGTCGACCTCGTCGTCGACGGCTGCGTCAACACCATGCCGGAACCGACGCTGCGGGCCGTGGCCGACCACGGCGAGATCCGCGGAGACACGGTCACCGGGACCGCCGCCGAGTCCGCCGCGGTGTGGTCGGGGCTGGAGTCCCTCGGCGTGTCCGAGCTCGACGTGGTCACGGTCCTGGAGGACGAGGGGGTGACCAAGTTCGTCGACTCGTGGACGCAGCTGCTGGGCACCGTGCAGAAGGCCCTCGACGACGCCCGGCCCGGGTCCGGCGGATGATCGACTCGTACCTGTCCCCGGCGGCGCCCCCGGGGTCGGCGAACCCGCTGCGCGACGTCCGCGACCGGCGGCTGCCCCGGGTGGCGGGGCCGTCGGGCATGGTGCTGCTCGGCGTCACCGGTGACCTGTCGCGCAAGAAGGTCATGCCGGCCATCTACGACCTGGCCAACCGCGGGCTGCTGCCCCCGGCGTTCGCGCTGGTGGGGTTCGCCCGACGAGACTGGGAGACCGAGGACTTCGCCCAGGTCGTGCACGACGCGGTCCGCGAGCACGCCCGGACGCCGTTCCGCGAGGAGGTCTGGACCCAGCTGTCCAAGGGGCTGCGGTTCGTCGAGGGCGACCTGTCCGATCCGGCCGCGTTCGACCGGCTCAGCGACGTCGTGGCCGAGCTGGACCGGGAGCGCGGCACCCAGGGCAACCACGCGTTCTACCTGTCCATCCCGCCGGGGCTGTTCCCCGTGGTGATCGAGCAGCTGAAGCGCTCCGGCCTGTCGCAGTCCGCCGAGGGCGCGTGGCGACGGGTCGTCATCGAGAAGCCGTTCGGGCACGACCTGAAGAGCGCCGAGGAGCTCAACCGCGTCGTGGGCGAGGTGTTCGACAGCGGGTCGGTGTTCCGGATCGACCACTACCTGGGCAAGGAGACGGTCCAGAACATCCTCGCGGTGCGCTTCGCCAACGAGATGTTCGAGCCGCTGTGGAACAACAACTTCGTCGACAACGTGCAGATCACGATGGCCGAGGACATCGGGATCGGCGGCCGGGCGGGCTACTACGACGGGATCGGCGCGGCCCGTGACGTCATCCAGAACCACCTGCTGCAACTGCTCGCACTGTGCGCGATGGAGGAGCCGGTCTCGTTCACGCCCGACGCGGTGCGGATCGAGAAGGAGAAGGTCCTCGCTGCGGTCCGCGTCCCCACCGACATCGACGCCCAGACGGCGCGCGGCCAGTACGCGGCCGGCTGGCAGGGCGGGGTGCCGGTCAAGGGCTACCTGGAGGAGGACGGCATCCCGGCGGACTCCATCACCGAGACGTTCGCGGCGATCCGGCTCGGGATCGACAGCCGGCGGTGGGCCGGCGTCCCGTTCTACCTGCGCACCGGGAAGCGGCTCGGGCGGCGGGTGACCGAGGTGGCCGTGGTGTTCCGGCGCGCGCCGCACCTGCCGTTCGCCTCGTCGGCAGTGGAGGAGCTGTCCAACAACGCGATGGTCTTCCGGATCCAGCCGGACGAGGGCATCACGGTGCGGTTCGGCTCGAAGGTCCCCGGCACGACCACCCTGGAGGTCCGCGACGTCAACATGGACTTCCAGTACGGCGACTCGTTCGTGGAGAGCAGCCCGGAGGCGTACGAGCGCCTCATCCTCGACGTGCTCCTGGGGGACCCGCCGCTGTTCCCCCGGCACGAGGAGGTCGAGCTGTCCTGGAAGATCCTCGACCCGATCCTGGACCACTGGGCCGGCCAGGGGCAGCCGGAGCAGTACCACTCCGGCGGCTGGGGGCCCCGGTCGGCGTACGACATCGTCGCCCGCGACGGACGGCACTGGAGGCGGCCGTGATCCGGCTCGACGACACCACCGGCAACGCGGTGGCCGCCGCCATCGCCTCGGAGCGGCACCGGATGGGCTCCCCCACGACCGGCATGGTCCTGACCCTGCTGATCCTGGCCGACGAGAGCACCCAGGCAGACGCCACCCGGGCCGCCATGGTCGCGGCCCGGGAGCATCCCATGCGGATCCTCACCGTGATCCCGAGGCCCGGCCGGGAGCCGCACCGGCTCGACGCAGAGGTTGCCGTCGGAGGCGAGGACGGACCCGGGGAGGTCGCGGTGCTCCGGCTGAGAGGGGACCTGGCCGAGCACGCGGGCTCGGTCTGCATCCCGCTGCTGCTGTCCGACACTCCGGTCGTGGCCTGGTGGCCGACGGATCCTCCCCCGGTCCCGGCCGACGACCCCATCGGCGTGCACGCCCAGCGGCGGATCACCGACGCCGCATTCGCAGGCGACCCGCGCCAGGCCCTGGCGGCGCGGCGCGACGGCTACCAGCCCGGCGACACCGATCTGGCGTGGACCCGACTGACGCCCTGGCGGACGGTGCTGGCGGCCATGTTCGACCAGCCGACCGAACCGGTGACCGGCGGCAGCATCCTGGCGGAGTCCGGCAACGCCAGCGCACTGCTGATGGCCTCGTGGCTGCAGGACCGGCTCGGAGTCCCGATCGATCTGGTGGACGACGACGGCCCCGGGCTGACCTCGGTCACCCTCACGACCGCCGACGGTGACCTCGTCGTCGACCGGGCCGACGGTCGCGTGGCGGTGCTGCGTCGCCCGGGGCAGCCGGACTCGCACGTCGCGCTCCCCCGCCGCGAGCTGCACGAGCTGATCGCGGAGGAGCTGCGCCGTCTCGACCCCGACGACGTCTACGCCGAGGCCCTGGACTCGCTGGACCTGCGCGGGCCACGGGTCCGTCGGGCCGCCGGTGAGGCGGGCGGATGAGCACGCCGCAGGTCCTGGTCCACCGCGACGCGGCGACCCTCGCGGCCGCGGTCGCGGCCCGGCTCATCACCCGGATGGTCGACGCGCAGTCCGCCCGCGGGTCGGCCTCCGTCGTCCTGACCGGAGGTGGCATCGGGACCGCCTCGCTTGCCGCGGTCCGCGACTGCGGCGCCTGCGACGCCGTGGACTGGGAGCGGGTCGACGTGTGGTGGGGCGACGAGCGCTTCCTGCCCGAGGGCGACGCCGAGCGCAACGAGACCGGGGCCCGTGCCGCGCTGCTCGACCACGTCCCGGTGGACCCCGTCCGGGTGCACGCGATGCCCGCCTCGGACGGACCCGACGGCGACGACCCCGAGGCGGCGGCCGAGCGCTACGCCGCGGCGCTGGCCGCTGCGGCGGGGCCGGAGGACCACGGGCCGGTCCCGCGCTTCGACGTGCTCATGCTCGGGGTCGGTCCGGATGCGCACGTCGCCTCCCTGTTCCCCGAGCTGCCGGCGCTGCACGACACCCGGCCGGTGGTGGCGGTCCGCGGCGCGCCCAAGCCGCCCCCGACCCGGCTGTCGCTGACGCTGCCGAGCATCCGGACGGCGCGCGAGGTGTGGCTCATCGCGGCGGGCGCGGAGAAGGCGCCGGCGATGCGGCTGGCGCTCACCGACGGAGCCGGGCCGGTGCAGGTGCCGGCCGCCGGGGCGCGCGGCACCGCGCGGACGCTGGTGCTGCTCGACGAGGCGGCCGCGTCGCGGCTGCCGCGCGGGCTGGCCCGACCGGCGTCACCCTGACCGGCGTCACCCTGACCGGCCGCGCCCTGACCGCTCCCGCGCGGACCTCGCACCCGCGGCAGTGGGACAGCACGACGCCCGCACCGGGATCGGTGCGGGCGTGGCGTGGCGTGGCGTGGCTGCTGGGGCTGCGGCGCCCGGCCGTGGGGCTGTCGGTCGGTCCGTCAGAACCGGCGGTTGAGCCGGTCCAGCGCCTCGGCAAGGATGGCCTCGCCGTCGGAGTCGCTGCGGCGCTCCTTCACGTAGGCCAGGTGAGTCTTGTAGGGCTCGATCTTGGGCGGGGCCGGCGGGTTCTCGGCGTCCTGGCTGGCCGGGTAGCCGCAGCGCGGGCAGTCCCAGCTGTCCGGCACCGCGGCGTCGGCCGCGAAGCTCGGCCGCGTCTCGTGCCCGTTGGCACACCAGAACGACACCCAGACGCGGGGCGCGGCCTCGCCGCGCTCCGCCTCGCCCATGGGTCCAGCCCCGACACGGCTGCCCCGGATGGCGCTGCCTCCGGCCACGGACCGCCTCCCGTCCCGCCGGTGCTCCCCAGCACCGGCCCCTGATGAGTGCCTGCAGTGTAGGTGGCGCTCGCCGGCGGCACCGGCGGCCCCTCCGAACGGGTCAGCCCCCGTTGGCCACCAACAGCCCGACCGAGATGATCGCGGCGGCCCAGATGAGCCCGAGCCCGACCGTGATCCGGTCCAGGTTGCGCTCGGCGACGGACGAGCCGCCGACCGACGAGCTCACGCCGCCGCCGAACATGTCGCTGAGTCCGCCACCCTTGCCGCGGTGCAGCAGGATCAGGATCACCAGCAGGACGCTGGTGATGATCAGGATGATGGACAGGATGACGGTCAGCATGCGGCCGGCCTTCCGGGTCGGGAACCCGCACAGGATACGCGACGCGGCGGCCGTCCCCCGCATCGTGCCGGGACGGCCGCCGCGCGGCGTTCGCTGCTGCGACTACTCGGGCGGGTGCAGCCGGAACCGGGCGATCGCGACGAACTCGTCGGGGTCCAGGCTGGCGCCCCCGACCAGTGCGCCGTCCACATCCGGCTGGGCCATGATTCCGGCGACGTTCGATGCCTTCACCGAGCCGCCGTACAGGATCCGGATGCCGTCGGCGATCTCCGGGGTGTACAGCTCGGCCAGCCGCCCGCGGATCGCGCCGCACACCTCCTGGGCGTCCGCCGGGGTCGCGACCTCCCCGGTGCCGATCGCCCAGACCGGCTCGTACGCGATGACGACGGACGCCGCCTGGTCGGCCGGGATGTCCGCGAGCGCGCCGTCGAGCTGGGCCAGGGTGTAGGGCACCTGCTCGCCGGCCTTGCGCACGTCGAGACCCTCGCCCATGCACACGATCGGGGTCAGGCCGTTGCGGTAGGCGGCCTTGACCTTGGCATTGACGACGGCGTCGTCCTCGCCGTGGTACTCGCGCCGCTCGCTGTGCCCGACCACGACGTAGGTGCAGCCCAGCTTGGCCAGCATCCCGCCGGACACCTCGCCGGTGTAGGCACCGGAGTCGAAGCGGGACAGGTCCTGGCCGCCGTAGCGGATGTCGTAGCGGTCGCCCTCGACCAGGGTCTGCACGGACCGCAGGTCGGTGAAGGGCGGCAGCACCGCGACCTCACAGGCCTTGAGGTCGTCCTCGTTCAGTGCGAAGGCGAGCTTCTGCACCAGCGCGATGGCCTCGAGGTGGTTGAGGTTCATCTTCCAGTTGCCCGCCATCAGCGGCAGGCGGTCGGCACCGGACATCTCGTCAGGCCTCCTCGAGTACGGCGAGGCCGGGCAGCGTCTTGCCCTCGAGGAACTCCAGGGACGCTCCCCCGCCGGTGCTGATGTGGGTGAAGCCGTCCTCCGGCAGGCCGAGCAGCCGGACGGCCGCCGCGGAGTCGCCGCCGCCGACGACGGTGGTGCCGTCGGCGTCGATGATCGCCTGGGCGACCGCGCGGGTGCCCTCGGAGAACGGGGCCATCTCGAACACGCCCATCGGCCCGTTCCAGACCACGGTGCGGGCGTCGGACAGCTTGGAGCGGAACAGCTCGATGGTGGCGGGGCCGATGTCCAGGCCCATCCAGCCGGGCTCGATCTCGTCGACGGGGACGACCTTGAACTCCGCCTCGGCGGAGAACTCCCGGGCGACGACGACGTCGACGGGCAGCACCAGGTCGACCCCGCGCAGTGCGGCGTCGTCGAGGAACCCGCGCACGGTGGCGACCTGGTCCTCCTCCAGCAGCGACGTGCCCACCTCGTGGCCCTGGGCCTTGAGGAAGGTGAAGCACATCCCGCCGCCGATGAGCAGGCGGTCGACCGAGTCCATCAGGTTCTCGATCACCCCGAGCTTGTCGGACACCTTCGAGCCGCCGAGCACGACGACGTAGGGCCGGTCGGGGTCGCTGAGGACCTTGGAGAAGACCTGGGCCTCCTTCAGCACCAGCCCGCCGGCGGCGTGCGGGAGCAGCCGGGCCACGTCGGTGACCGACGCCTGCTCGCGGTGCACGACGCCGAATCCGTCGCTGACGTACAGGTCGGCGAGGTCGGCCAGCTCGCGGGCGAGCTCCTGCCGCTGCGCCGGGTCCTTGCTGGTCTCGCGCCCGTCGTAGCGGACGTTCTCCAGCAGAGCCACGTCGCCGTCGGCCAGCCCGGCCACGACCGCGCGGGCCGACTCGCCCGAGACGTCGCCGGCGACCGTGACCGGCCGGCCGAGGAGCTCGGCCAGCCGCGCCCCGACCGGCGCGAGGGACAGCTCGGGCTTGGCCTCGCCCTTGGGTCGGCCCAGGTGCGCCACCACGACGACCCGCGCGCCTCGCTCGGAGAGCGCGCGGATCGTCGGCAGGCTGGCGCGGATGCGACCGTCGTCGGTGATGCGCCGGGTGCCGTCCTCGGCGGTCTCGAGCGGGACGTTGAGGTCCGCCCGGACGAGCACCCGCTTCCCGGCGACGTCGAGGTCGTCGAGCGTCAGCACGCGCCGGCCCTACAGGGAGGCGCCGACGTAGCGCGTGAGGTCGAGCAGCCGGTTGGAGTAGCCCCACTCGTTGTCGTACCAGCCGAGCACCTTCGCCGTCTCGCCCATGGTGTTGGTGAGGTTGGCGTCGAAGATGCACGAGTGCGGGTCGGTGATGATGTCGGTCGACACGATCTGGTCCTCGGTGTAGCTGAGGATGCCCAGCAGGCCGTCCTCGGCCGCGGCCTTCATCGCCGCGTTGATCTCCTCCTTGGTGGCGGCCTTGCCCAGCTTGAGGGTGAGGTCGGTGGCCGAGCCGGTCGGCACCGGCACCCGCATGGCGTAGCCGTCCAGCTTGCCCTTGAGCTCGGGCAGCACCAGGCCGATCGCCTTCGCGGCACCGGTCGTGGTGGGGATCATGTTGATGGCACCGGCACGGGCGCGACGCAGGTCCTTGTGCGGGAAGTCGAGGATGACCTGGTCGTTGGTGTAGGCGTGGATCGTCGTCATCATGCCGTGCTCGATGCCGAAGTTGTCGTGGAGGACCTTGGCCATCGGGGCGAGGCAGTTCGTGGTGCAGGACGCGTTGGAGATGACGTTGTCCGTCGCCGGGTTGTAGTCGCCCTCGTTGACGCCCATGACGACGGTGACGTCCTCGTTCTTCGCCGGGGCGGAGATCAGGACCTTCTTCGCGCCGGCCTCGAGGTGCGCCCTCGCCTTGGTGGCGTCGGTGAAGTGCCCGGTGGACTCGATCACGATGTCGGCCTTGAGATCGCGCCAGGGCAGCTGGGCGGGGTCGCGCTCGCTGAACGCCGGGATGGACTTGCCGCCCACCACGATGGAGTCGTCGGTCGCGGTCACGTCGACCCCGAGGCGGCCGAGGACGCTGTCGTACTTCAACAGGTGGGCGAGGGTCTTCTTGTCGGTGAGGTCGTTGATGCCGACGATCTCGACATCCTCCATGCCGACGACGGCGCGGATCGCGGTGCCGACGACGCCGCCGACCTGCTGGCCGTGGATGACGCGGTAGTAGTTGCGGCCGATGCGGCCGAATCCGTTGATGCCAACCCGGATGGTCACGGGGTCTCCTCGGGGTGCCGACGGGTCGCCGGCGGTCGTGTCCGGCCGGCCGGTCAGGCCGGCGTGAGGTCGTGCACGACCCTATCGGACCCCGTCGCGGGGCACCCACCGCGGAAGCCCCGTGATGAGGTGACCTCGGTCCGGTGTGCGGGGGGCCGACGGCGGGTAAGGGGCGAGGCCCCGGTCAGGGCAGCAGCAGGTCCGGGCCGAGCACGGACTCGGTGCTGGGAATGCCGAGCTCCCCGGCGCGCCGGTCCGCCAGCGCCAGCAGCCGGCGGATCCGGCCGGCGATCGCGTCCTTGGTCATCGGCGGGTCGGCCAGGGCCCCGAGCTCCTCGAGGCTGGCCTGCTTGTGCTCCACCCGCAGTCGCCCGGCCTCGGCCAGGTGGTCCGGCACGTCGTCGCCGAGGATCTCCAGCGCCCGCTGGACCCGGGCACCGGCGGCGACGGCCGCGCGGGCGGAGCGGCGCAGGTTGGCGTCGTCGAAGTTGGCCAGCCGGTTGGCCGTCGCCCGCACCTCCCGGCGCATCCGGCGCTCCTCCCACGCCAGCACCGAGTCGTGCGCCCCGATACGGGTGAGCAGGGCCCCGATGGCGTCGCCGTCGCGGACCACGACCCGGTCGACGCCGCGGACCTCGCGCGCCTTGGCGGGGATGCCGAGTCGCCGGGCCGCGCCCACCAGCGCCAGCGCCGCCTCCGGACCCGGGCAGGTCACCTCCAGCGAGGACGACCGACCCGGCTCGGTGAGGGACCCGTGCGCGAGGAACGCCCCCCGCCAGGCGGCCTCGGCGTCGCACAGCGCGCCGTTGACCACGGACGGGGGCAGGCCGCGGACCGGCCGGCCGCTGCCGTCGACGAGTCCGGTCTGTCGGGCCAGCTGCTCGCCGCCCTCGACCACGCGGACCACGTAGCGGTTGCCCTTGCGCAGCCCGCTGGGGTGGATGACGGCCAGGTCGCTGGAGCGGGCGAACACGTCGGCGATGTCCTTGCGCAGCCGCCGGGCGGCCGCGCCGGTGTCCAGCTCGGCCTCGATGACGATCTTGCCGGCCACGATGTGCAGGCCGCCGGCGAACCGGAGCATGGCGGACACCTCGGCCTTGCGGCAGCAGGGCTTGGTGACGTCGAGGTGGCTGAGCTCGTCCTTGACCGCCGCCGTCATCGCCATGGCGCGATCCTGCCACGTCCGAGCAGGGCACCGAACGCGGCCGCGAGCAGGTCCGGATCGTGCCGGGTCGTGACGACCTCACCCGGCTCGGGCATCGCGGCCACCCGGTCCAGGACCAGGCTGGCCCCCAGCGGGGCACAGGCGGCTTCCAGTCCGGCCGGGTCCGCGACGTGCCGCTCGTCCGCCAGGACCAGGTCCAGCGGGATGTCCCCGAAGTGCTCCTGCCAGACCTCCAGGTGGGTCTCCGGCTCGTAGCCGTCGGTCTCCCCCGGCTGGGCGCCGAGGTTCAGCACCAGGACCCGGCGCCCGCCCGTCGCCCGGATCGCCTCGGCCACGTCCGGCACGAGCAGGTGGGGCAGCACGCTGGTGAACCACGACCCCGGACCGAGCACGACCGCGTCTGCCTCCCGCACGGCCGCGACGGCCTCCTCGCACCCCGGGGGCGCCGCCGGCTCGATCCGCAGCGCGAGCACGTCGCCCGGGGTCGTGGCCACCTCCACCTGGCCGCGCACCTCGGTCACCTCCGTCGGGCGGGCCTGGTCGTGTCCGAGGACGTCGGCGACGATCTCCAGCGGCAC
Source organism: Candidatus Nanopelagicales bacterium (assembly GCA_041393815.1). Taxonomy (NCBI): domain Bacteria; kingdom Bacillati; phylum Actinomycetota; class Actinomycetes; order Candidatus Nanopelagicales; species Candidatus Nanopelagicales bacterium. Next base: position 338,516 of record JAWKJK010000003.1, read on the forward strand.
CCGGGACAGCGGCAGCACCCGACCGTGCGCCCCGAGCAGGGCGGCGACCCAGTCCAGGCCCTTCACCTCGTCGCCGGTCTCCTGCCACAACGCGGCGATGAGCAGGTTGCCCAGCGCGTGGCCGTGCAGCTCCCCGTCCCCGGTGAAGCGGTGCTGCACGACCTGGCTCCAGGTACGCCCCCACGCGTCGTCCCCGCAGAGCGCGGCCAGCGCCATCCGCAGGTCGCCGGGCGGGAGGACCCCGAGCTCGCGACGGAGCCGCCCGCTGGACCCGCCGTCGTCGGCGACGCCGACGACGGCGGTGAGCCGGTCGGTGACGCGGCGCAGCGCGCGCAGCGTCGCCGCCAGGCCGTGTCCGCCGCCGAGGGCCACCACCCGCGGCCCGGACCCCTGGGCGGCGGTCTCCCGGCGCAGGCTCATTCGCGCCCCAGGTCCCGGTGGACCACCAGCGTCTCCACCCCGGACTTCACCAGCCGGGCCGCCAGGTTCTCCGCCATGGCCACGCTGCGGTGCTTCCCGCCCGTGCAGCCGATGGCGACGGTGACGTAGCGCTTGCCCTCGCGCAGGTAGCCGTCGGATACCAGGTCCAGCAGCGCGGCGTAGCGGTCGAGGAACTCGCGGGCCTCGGGCAGCGCCACGACGAAGTCGTTGACAGGGGCATCCCGGCCGGTCAGCGGGCGCAGCTCCGGCTCCCAGTGCGGGTTGGGCAGGAACCGCACGTCCGCGACGATGTCGGCGTCCACCGGGAGCCCGTACTTGAACCCGAACGACATCACCGTCGCACGCAGCCGGACCCGGTCCTCGTCGCGGAACGCGGCCTCGATCTTGCGCCGTAGGTCGTGGACGTTGAGTGACGTCGTGTCGATGACCAGGTCGGCCTGGCCGCGCAGGTCGGCCAGCACCTCCCGCTCGTTGCGCAGGCCGTCGAGGATCCGCCCCCCGCCCTGCAGCGGGTGCGGCCGTCGGCTGGACTCGAACCGGCGCACCAGCGCCTCGTCGGACGCCTCCAGGAACAGCACCCGGACGTCCATGCCGCGCGCCCGGAGGTCCGACAGGGCCCGCTGGCAGTCGTCGAAGAAGGAGCCCCCGCGAACGTCCACGACCACGGCCAGCCGGTGGATCTCGGGGTCCGCGGTCACCAGCTCCACCACCCGCGGCAGCAACGCGGGCGGCAGGTTGTCGACGACGAACCAGCCCTGGTCCTCCAGCGCGCGGGCAGCGGTGGAGCGCCCCGCGCCGGACATCCCGGTGACGAGCGCGAGCTCGATCGGGGCCCCGGTCTCGCGGGGGGACTCGGCTGCGGGACTGTCGCTCACGGGGGGCCTCCCGGGACGGACGCCGCCTCCCCCGGGGCCGGTGCGTCCACGTCGTCGTGCGTGTGGTCGTGGTTCTGGTCGTCGTCGCTGCCGCCGTCGCCGCTGATGCGGCGACCCTCGCCGCCATCATCCTCGTTCGCCGGCTGGTCCGGGTCGAGGATCTCGCCGGTGGCCATGTTGACCGACGGGGCGGGCCGGTCGGCCGCCAGCGCGGCGACCACCGCGGCGGCCGTCGCCGGGCCGATCCCCGGGACCTCGGCGATCTGCTCGGCGTCCGCGGCGCGCAGCCGCTTCAGCGAGCCGAAGTGGCGCAGCAGCGCCTTGCGCCGGGTCTCCCCGAGGCCGGGGACGTCGTCGAGGACGCTGCGGGTCAGCCGGGCGGAGCGCCGCTGCCGGTGGTGCGCCAGGGCGAACCGGTGCGCCTCGTCGCGGACCCGCTGCAGCAGGTACAGGCCCTCGGACGTGCGCGGGAGGACCACCGGGTCCGGGTCGCCCGGCAGCCAGACCTCCTCCAGCCGCTTCGCCAGGCCGCAGACCGCGACGTCGTCGATCCCGAGCCCGTCCAGTGCGCGCACGGCAGCGGCCACCTGGGGCGGCCCGCCGTCGACGACCAGGAGCTGCGGTGGGTATGCGAACCGCCGCGGGCGGCCGGTCGTCGGGTCGATGCCGTACGCGGCCGCGGGAGGGGCACCGGCGTCCTCGGTGGCGTGTCCGGTCGAGCTCTCCCGCGACGGCTCGACGTCCCCGGACAGCTCGACGTCCCCGGCCTCGCCGCGCTCCTCCAGGTAGCGCCGGAACCGCCGGGTCACGACCTCCTCGATGCTGCGGACGTCGTCCTGCCCCTCGACCCCCGCGATGGTGAACCGGCGGTAGTCGCTCTTGCGCGGCAGGCCGTCCTCGAACACCACCAGGGAGGCCACGACGTCCGTGCCCTGCAGGTTGGACACATCGATGCACTCGATCCGCAGCGGCGCCTCGCGCAGGTCCAGCGCCTCCTGCACCTCCTGCAGTGCGCGGCTGCGCGTCGTCAGGTCCCCGGCCCGGCGGGTCTTGTGCAGGGCCAGCGTCTGCTGGGCATTGCGCGCCACCGTCTCCAGCAGGGCCCGCTTGTCCCCCCGGCGCGGGACCCGCAGGTCCACCCGCGAGCCCCGTAGCCCCGACAGCCAGGCCGAGGCACTCTCGGCGTCCGGCGGCAGCACCGGAACCAGCACCTCCCGCGGGAGGGCATCGCCGGACTCGGCGCCGTACAGCTGCTGCAGCAGGTGCTCCACGAGCCCCGAGAGGTCGACGTCCTCGACCTTCTCCACCACGAACCCGCGCTGACCCCGGACCCGCCCGTCTCGGACGTGGAACACCTGGACGGCCGCCTCCAGCGGGTCGTCGGCAAGCGCGAGCACGTCCGCGTCCGTGCCGTCGCCGAGTACGACGGCGTTCTTCTCCAGAGCCCGGTGGAGGGCGCCGAGGTCGTCCCGCAGCCGCGCCGCCCGCTCGAAGTCCAGCGCGTCGGAGGCCGCGCGCATCTCGCGCTCCAGCCGCCGCGTATAGGCAGCCGTGTGCCCGGCCATGAAGGTGCAGAAGTCGTCGACCAGCTCGCGGTGCTGCTCCGCGCTCACCCGACCGACGCAGGGGGCGCTGCACTTGCCGATGTAGCCCAGCAGGCACGGCCGGCCGACCTGCCCGGCGCGGCGGAACACCCCGCTGCTGCAGGTGCGCACCGGGAACACCCGCAGCAGCAGGTCGACCGTCTCCCGGATGGCCCAGGCGTGGGCGTACGGACCGAAGTAGCGCACCCCCTTCCGCTTGGCGCCGCGCATCACCGTGACCCGCGGGTACTCCTCCCCCACCGTGACGGCGAGGAACGGGTAGGACTTGTCGTCGCGGTACTTCACGTTGAACCGCGGGTCGAACTCCTTGATCCAGGAGTACTCCAGCTGCAGCGCCTCGACCTCGTTGGCGACCACGACCCAGTCGACGCCCGCCGCGCTGGTCACCATCGACTGCGTCCGCGGGTGCAGCGCGGCCAGGTCCTGGAAGTACGAGGACAGCCGGCTGCGCAGGCTCTTCGCCTTGCCGACGTACAGCACCCGGCCGTGCTCGTCACGGAAGCGGTAGACGCCGGGCTCGTCGGGGATGGAGCCCGGCGCCGGCCGATAGCGGGCGGGGTCGGCCACCGGCCCAGACTAAGGGGCCGGGCTGACGGCCCCGTCGTCGACGGGCGCGCCGACCGCAGCGGCGAGGGGCGCGCGGACCGCGGTGTCGACGAGGCGGGCGAAGGCCTTGCAGCCGGCCGGGGTGAGGTGGATTTGGTCGTCGTACAGCCAGGGCTTGCCGGTGTGCTCGGCGACCGCGGCGTCCCAGTCGATCAGGTGGGCGTTGGGGTAGCGGCCCACCTCGTCGGCGAGGAACGCGTTGAGGCCGTCCGCGAAGGCGTAGCGCTCCTCGTCGGGCAGGTGGATCGTCACCCAGTACGCCTCGCGGTCGCCGACCCGCTCCATCAGGTTCGCGAAGACCTCGGAGCCGAACTCGCCGTTGGTGCCGGTGTGCAGGACGACCCGGTCCGGCAGGGTGCCGGCCGCGAGCGCCGCGTCCAGCACGTCGTAGACGCCCCAGTACGAGCGGCTCTCGTCCGCGTCCACCGTGATGCCGCGGGCGGCCAGGCACGGGTCGGCCCCGAGCATCACGGAGTCGCCGATAGCCAGCACCGGGCCGTCGTACGGAGGCTCGGACGGTGTCGTCGGCGAGGCCTCCGGCGGGCTCTCGACCGTGGCTGCAGTCGCCGACGACGCAGGCGCCGCACCGTCACCGGCGGGCGACGCGGCGCTCGACCCGCAGCCGGCCAGCAGCAGCGCGGCCACGAAGGCCCCGACGACGCCTGCGAGAGCTCGCGGGCGCGACCGAGGCATCCGCACTCCTCCCGTCCGCCGCCGGGGGTCCGACAGGCGCCGGTGGAGCCTACGTCAGGACGACGTTGGACCCGTCCACGGCCACGTCGACGGGCGCTAGGCCCGTGGTCGCCGGACCCTGCAGCACGGCGCCGTCGCTCGCGGAGAACTTGGAGCCGTGGCAGGGGCAGATGATCTCGTTGGCCGCGACCTCGTTGACCGTGCAGCCCTGGTGCGGGCAGATCGCGGTGAACGCCTTGAAGTCCCCGGAGGCCGGCTGGGTCACCACGATGGGCGCCGGGGACTCGACGATGACGCCGCCCTCCACGGGCACGTCGGCGGTTGCCGCGATCGCCTCGCCGCCCCCGCCACCCGAGGTCTCGGTCGGCTGGGCCGAGGACGACTCCGGGGCCGCGCTCGTCTCCGCGGCGCTCGAGGTGGCCGCCGCACTGGTGGCGCCGGCGTCGGACGAGCCGGACGAGCAGGCCGCCAGGACGCCGGCGGCGCCCACCGCGCCCGCCGCTGCCAGGACGTGCCGGCGGCTCAGGGGGCGGCCCTCGGGCGCGGGCACCGTGACGGGGTGCGCCGGGTGCGCGCTGGCCGGGTGCGCGCTGGCTGGCTGATCAGCGCCGGGGTCGTCGGTGAGGGGTCGGGTCATGGCTCCTCCTGGGGCGTCCTGCGCCGCGGACGGGTGTCCGGGCGACGTTCCGGTCAGGCGACCGGCCGCGTGCGGCGACCGGTACGGGCACCGGTGCTGCCGGTGCCCGTCGTGCTCGTGCTCGTGCCCTTCGTGCTCGTGCCCTTCGTACGCGTGCCCTTCGTGCTCGTGCGCGTCGCCGTGCTGCGCTTCGCGGTGCCGTTCCTCGCGCTCGTGCCCTTCGCGGCGGTGCCCTTCGTGCTGGTGGCGCCGGTGGAGCGGGTCGTCGGCGCCGACGTCGGGGTGCCGAGGATCTCGCGGAGGAACGCCCCCGTGTGACTGGTAGCGACGTCGGCCACCTGCTCCGGAGTTCCCTCCGCCACCACCCCGCCCCCGCCGGACCCTCCCTCGGGCCCGAGGTCCACCACCCAGTCGGCGGTCTTGATGACGTCGAGGTTGTGCTCGATGACCAGCACCGTGTTGCCCTTGTCGACCAGCGACTGGAGCACCCCGAGCAGCTTGCGGATGTCCTCGAAGTGCAGCCCCGTGGTGGGCTCGTCCAGCACGTAGACGGTGCGCCCCGTGGACCTCTTCTGCAGCTCCGAGGCCAGCTTCACCCGCTGGGCCTCGCCGCCGGACAGCGTCGGCGCCGGCTGGCCCATGCGTACGTAGCCCAGGCCCACGTCGACCAGGGTGCGCAGGTGCCGGGCGATGGCCGGCACCGGCTCGAAGAACTCCAGCGCCTCCTCGATCGGCATGTCGAGGACCTCGGCGATGGTCCGGCCCTTGTAGTGCACCTCCAGCGTCTCGCGGTTGTAGCGCGCGCCGTGGCAGACCTCGCACGGGACGTAGACGTCCGGGAGGAAGTTCATCTCGATCTTGATCGTGCCGTCGCCGGAGCAGGCCTCGCACCGGCCGCCCTTGACGTTGAACGAGAAGCGGCCCGGCAGGTAGCCGCGGACCTTCGCCTCCTGGGTCTCCGCGAACAGCCGGCGGATGTGGTCGAAGACTCCGGTGTAGGTCGCCGGGTTGGACCGGGGGGTCCGGCCGATCGGGCTCTGGTCGACGTGGACGACCTTGTCCACGTGCTCGAGCCCGTGCACGCGGGTGTGCCGGCCGGCGACGCCGCGGGCGCCGTTGAGCTCGCGGGCGAGGACGGTGTAGAGGACGTCGTTGACCAGGGTCGACTTCCCCGACCCACTGACGCCGGTGACGGCGACGAAGCACCCGAGGGGGAACTCCACCGTGATGTCGCGCAGGTTGTGCTCGCGCGCGCCTTCCACCACCAGGGAGCGGCCGGGCGTCGGCGGCCGGCGCACGGTCGGCAGGTCGATCGACCTCCGGCCGGACAGGTAGTGACCGGTGATCGAGTGGTCGCTGCCCAGCAGCTCCTCGACCGGACCGCTGACGACCACCTGGCCGCCGTGCTCACCAGCGCCGGGCCCGATGTCCACCACCCAGTCCGCGGTGCGGATGGTGTCCTCGTCGTGCTCCACCACGATCAGCGTGTTGCCCAGGTCGCGCAGGCGGACCAGCGTCTCGATCAGCCGGCGGTTGTCGCGCTGGTGCAGCCCGATCGACGGCTCGTCGAGGACGTAGAGCACGCCGACCAGGCCGGAGCCGATCTGGGTCGCCAGCCGGATCCGCTGCGCCTCTCCGCCGGCCAACGTGCCCGCGGCCCGGTCCAGGGTCAGGTAGTGCAGCCCGACGTCGATGAGGAAGCGCAGCCGCTCGTGCACCTCCTTGAGCACCCGCTCGGCGATGTGCCGGTCGCGGTCGCTGAGCTCCAGCCCGGTGAGGAACTCCGCGCACTCGCCGATCGGCAGCGCGGCCACCTCGGCGATGCTCCGGCCTCCCACGGTGACCGCCAGCGACACCGGCTTGAGCCGGGCGCCGCCGCAGGCGGGACACGGCACCTCGCGCATGTAGCCCTCGAACCGCTCCCGGCTCGCGTCGCTCTCCGCCTCGCCGTGCCGGCGCTGGACGAACGGGATGACGCCCTCGAAGGACGTGTAGTACGACCGCTCCCGGCCGTAGCGGTTGCGATAGCGGACGTGCACCTGGGTCGGGTGCCCGTTCAGGACGGCCCTGCGGACCTTGGCGGGCAGGTCCCGCCACGGGGTCTGCACGTCGACGCCCATCTCGTCGCACAGCGCCTCGAGCAGCCGGCCGAAGTAGTCCGAGGTGTGCCCGGCGGACCACGGCGCCACCGCGCCGCCGGCGAGACTGAGGTCGGGGTCCGGGACCACCAGCTCGGGGTCGACCTCCATCCGGGTGCCCAGGCCGTGGCAGTCCGGACAGGCCCCGAACGGGGAGTTGAAGGAGAACGACCGCGGCTCCAGCTCCTCGAACGACAGGTCGTCGTACAGGCAGGCCAGGTGCTCGCTGAAGACCCGTTCGCGGTGCGGGTCGTCCTCGGGCAGGTCGACGAAGTCCAGCGTCACGAGCCCGCCGGACAACCGGAGCGCGGTCTCGACCGAGTCGGTGAGGCGCTGCTTCGCCGCCCGCTTGACCGCCAGGCGGTCCACGACCACCTCGATGGTGTGCTTCTCCTGCTTCTTCAGCGTCGGAGGCTCGGCCAGCGAGTGCACCACGCCGTCGACCCGGGCCCGGCTGTAGCCCTGGGTCTGCAGCTGGCGGAACAGGTCGACGTACTCCCCCTTGCGCTCGCGCACCACGGGCGCCAGCACCTGGAACCGGGTGCCCTCGTCCAGCTCCAGCACCCGGTCCACGATCTGCTGCGGCGTCTGGCGGGAGATCGGGCGGCCGCACACCGGGCAGTGCGGCTTGCCGATCCGGGCGTACAGCAGCCGCAGGTAGTCGTAGACCTCGGTGATGGTGCCCACGGTGGACCGCGGGTTGCGGGAGGTGGACTTCTGGTCGATCGACACCGCCGGCGACAGGCCCTCGATGAAGTCGACGTCGGGCTTGTCCATCTGGCCGAGGAACTGGCGGGCGTACGCGGACAGGCTCTCGACGTAGCGACGCTGCCCCTCGGCGAAGATCGTGTCGAAGGCGAGGCTGGACTTGCCGGACCCGGACAGGCCGGTAAACACGATCAGGGCGTCGCGGGGCAGGTCCAGCGAGACGTCCTTGAGGTTGTGCTCGCGGGCACCACGGACGACGAGTCGGTCGGCCACGGGTCTCCTCGGTGCGTGCCGGCTGTGCGGCGGGGCGACGGTCGGCGGGGCTGGGGCATCCGAACGTGCCCGCGGACAGGCTAACCACCGGGTCCGACATCGGCTTCCCGGCGGTGGCCGAGGAGGGCCCGGGGACCTGCTGACAGACCCCCGGGCAGGCGTCAGACTCGCGGGTGTGAGCGGCAACGGGGCCCCGGACTCCCCGTCCGGCCGCGTACCAGCGCTGCGCAACCTGCCGTTCGCGGTGGCCGGCGTCGCCGGAGTCCTCGTGGCGCTGACCGGGGTGGAGCGCACCGGGTTCGCCTGGCTGGCCGCGGGGCTCACCCTCGCCTCGGCGCTGGCGGCCGTCCTCCTGCCCTGGCACCGGCTGCCCGGTTGGGCCCCCACGCTGCTGTCGCTGGCCGTGGTGCTCACGGTGGGCCTGTTGCTCGTGGCCGTCGGGAGCGAGCCCGCGGGGGCGGTCGCGATCGTGCTGCTGCCGGTGTTCTGGCTCGCGCTCTTCGGTACCGCGGCACAGCTGGCGCTGGTCGTGGCGGCGGTTCCGGTCGCACTCATGATGCCGGCGCTGGTGCCCGAGCCCGAGGTGTCCTGGGGCTCCGCGGTCGCGTCCACCATCGTCGTCACGCTGGTGGCGGGGTCCCTGGGAGCGGCCACCCACCAGCTGGTCGGCGAGGTGCGTCGGCGCCGGGCGGCGGAGAGCCGGGCGCACCGCCGGCTGCGCCGGGTCCTCGACACCTCCCGCGACACCGCGGTCGTGATGTGGTCGTCGGACGGGGTGGTGACCGGCCTGAACCGCGCCGCGCAGGACATCCTGGGCGTGAGTGAGGCCGAGGCCGTGGGGCGGCTGGGCCCCGACGACATCCTCGGTCCGGCGGCGATGCGGGCCCTGACCGCCGCGGTGGGGTTCGGCAACCCCGCCGATCCGGACGCGATGGGAGACGGGCTTCTCTCAGCGGACCGATGGGACACCGACGACCGCGCGGTCGGGGGTGTGACGGCCCGTGTCGGCACCGGGACGCGCGAGGTGTGGGCGCGCCTGGACCTCGGGGCGGTGACCGACGACCTGGGGCATGCCGCCGAGTTCGTCCTCGTCGTACACGACATCACCGACCTGGAGGTGGCGCAGCGGGAGCTGGAGGCCGCGCGCGAGGACCTGGCCACCGTGGTGCAGGTCCTGCACCGGGCGCAGGAGGGCGCCGACGTCCGCACGACCGTGTGCCGGGAGGCGCGCCGGGTCGCGGGCGCCGACGTCGCCGCCATTTTCGAGCCCCGGGACGGGGTGCTGGTGGTGACCACCGAGGACGGGCTGTCCCTGGGGGACCTGGCGGTGCCGCTCGAGCCGGTGGATTCCGCCGTGGCCCGGGCGTTCACGACCGGACGGCGGCTGCAGATCGTGGACGCGCTGCGGGACCCGCGGGCGTCGGCGGGGCTGGCGCAGCAGGAGGGCCTGCGCGGGCTGCTGTACGAGCCGATCCGGCACGAGGGCCAGGTGGTCGCCGTGCTGGGGGTGGGGTGGAGGGCGCCGGGAACCGCGGTACCGGCACGGGTCGCGGACTCGGTCTGGGCGCTCGCCAGCGAGGCCGGTCTGGCGATGCACCGCGAACGTGCGGTGCGGCGGCTGGAGTCGCGGGCCCGTCTCGATGCGCTCACCGGTGTCCCCAATCGACGCGAGTGGGACCGGCTCGTCTCCGACTGGGTGCGGCCGCCGGCGGAGGGAGCCCCCGACGATGCCCCCGGCTCGCCCCTGTTGTGCCTGGCCATGCTCGACCTGGACCACTTCAAGGCCTGGAACGACGAGCGCGGCCACCAGGCCGGGGACGCGCTGCTCCGCGATGCCGCGTCGGCCTGGCGTCGGCAGCTGCGCGGCGACGACGTGCTGGCGCGGTACGGCGGCGAGGAGTTCGGAGTCCTGCTGCCCGGGTGCGGGCTGGGCGAGGCCCGGGGCGTGCTGGAGCGGCTGCGCCGGGCCACCCCCGCGCCGGCGACGGTGTCCGTCGGGCTGGCCGAGTGGGACGGCCACGAGCCACCGGAGTCGTTGGTGGCCCGGGCCGACGCGGCGCTGTACGCGGCCAAGGCCGCCGGCCGCGACCGGGTCGAGGTGGCCCCCGCCGCTGCGGACCAGGCCCCTCCGCGTTGAGTGCTCGCGCGTGGGGGTTCCGGGACGGTCCCGGAACCCCCACGGGCGAGCACTCGCGGGATCGGCCCGCGTCAGCGGCCGGTGAGCAGGCGGGAGATCTCCTCGCCGTCGGCGAGCAGCGACCCGCCCAGCAGCAGCGGTGCGGTCCGGTCCACCTCGCGCAGCCGGTGCCGGGCGTCCTGCGACGCCCCGGCCAGCGCCTGCACGGCGGTCTGGTCGGCGGGCAGCGGCTCGGCCGGGTGCTCGCGGGCCGACCCGGCCTGCCGGGTGATCGCCTCCGCGGCGGCCGCGAACACCTGGGACAGAGGCTGCGCCACGGGGGTGGGCAGGCGCTCGTCGTCCTCCAGCGCCACCTGCAGGTCGCGGCACATGCCGACGACGGTGGCTGCCGTGGCCTCGTGGATCCGGACCTGCGCTAGTACCTGCTCGGCCTCGGCGCGGCGGATACCGGGCGCCCACCGGGCGGCGCGGACCGCGTCCTCCGCCTCCTCGCGGGTGTCGGCGAGTCCGCGCCCGATGCGAGCGGCCTCGGCGCGCCACCCGGCCACGTCCTCGGGGTCCACCCGGGTGCCCTCGGACACCCCGGCCAGGGCCGTCGACACCTCGGTGAGCAGGTCCGCGAGCCGGTCGGCGTGGCGTACGGAGTCGTTGAGGGCCCGCGTGGTCGGGGTGCCGGGCCGGGTGAACCAGGACGCGGCCAGGCCGACCGCGGACCCCAGCACCACGCCGAGGAACCGGGCCTCGACCTGGCTGCCGTCCACGTTCACGGAGGCGACCAGCAGCACGGTGATCGCGATGGTCGTCGCGCCCTCGTCGCCCAGCCGCATCAGCCGTCCCGCGACGAACGACGCGACCACGGCCGCGAACAGCGCCAGCGGGGACATCCCGACCGTCATGACCAGGGCCGCGGCCGCGCCGGCGCCGATGATCGTTCCGACGACCTGGCGGACGGTCTCCTTCAAGGAGTCGTGGAAGGTCGGGCGCAGCGCGATGAGCGCGGTGATCGACGCCACCAGGGCGGAGACCAGCGGGAGCTGGGAGGCGATCGTCCAGGCGACCGTGACGGCCGTGGCCGCGAGCAGGGTCAGACGCAGGAACGGCGAGCGCAGCAGGGCGCCCCACCCGCGCCGTGGACGGGCGGGTCGGGTGTCGGCGGGCATGGCGGTACGAGGCATGACCTGGGGGTCCTGCCCGCCCCGCGACGCCCTCGAACCACCACGAGCTGTGAGGCCGGTCACCTCCACCCGAGATCGGCGTGCGGCCTAGGGTGTCGCCCATGGTGACCCCGCTCGGCCCGGACGACACCCGGCCGCTCCTCTTCGCCGACGCGCGGGCGTCGTTGCGGGAGAGCACCCGGGCGCTCCTCGCCACCGCGGAGACCCTCAGCGACGACGACTGCCGGGCTCCGTCGGTCCTGCCGGGGTGGTCGCGGGGGCACGTACTCACCCATCTGGCCCGCAATGCGGACGGCCTCGGGAGCCTCGTCACGTGGGCTCGGACCGGGGTCGAGACTCCCATGTACGCCTCCCCCGAGGCGCGCACGGCCGACATCGACTCCGGGGCCGGGCGCTCGGCGGCGGCCCTGGTCGCCGACCTGCGCGAGTCGTCCGAGCGGCTGGACGAGGCACTCGGCACGCTGGACGCCGGGGCACTGGGCGTGGAGATGACGTTGCTGAGCGGGGCGTCGCTCGAGGCCGCCGAGATCCCCGTACTCCGGCGGCGCGAGGTCGAGATCCACCACGTCGACCTCGACGTCGGCTACTCCCCCGACGACTGGCCGGACGACTTCGTCCACCTCTCGATGGAGCTGCTCGCCCCGCAGGCCCGGGCGTCCCGGGACGTGGGCGTGCGCGAACTGGTCGACTCCGGTGGCTGGGCCTGGCAGGTGGGCCACGGGACCACGGACCTCCACGGCCCGGCCGGCCAGCTGCTGGCCTGGCTGGTCGGTCGCGGCATCGGTCCCGGCTTGCACCGCACCCCGCCCGGACCGGTCCCCCCGTCCCCCACCTGGGTCTGACCCCCCCGGCCCGCGACCTGGAGGCGCGATGACGTACACCGGCAACGTGACCGTCGGCGGCCCTGCCGACGTGCGGGAGCTGCCGCACCTGGTCGTCACCAAGGTCGCGGTGGGTTCGTTCGACAACAATGCCTACCTGCTGCGCTGCCGGCGCACCGGGCGGCAGCTGCTGATCGACGCCGCGGCCGAGCCCGAACGGTTGCTCGACGTCATCGGCGACGACGGGCTGGACGCGGTGCTCACCACGCATCAGCACGCCGACCACTGGCAGGCGCTCGCCGACGTGGTGGCCGCGACCGGCGCCCGCACGATGGCCCACCCGATCGACGCTGCGGCGATCCCGGTGCCGACCGACGTCTACGTCGAGGACGGCGACGCGGTGAGCGTGGGCGACGTCGCGCTGCGCGCGGTCCACCTGGTCGGCCACACGCCGGGGTCCATCGCCCTGGTGTACGACGACCCGGAGGGCCATCCGCACCTGTTCACCGGCGACTGCCTGTTCCCCGGCGGCGTCGGCAACACCTGGGACGACGCCGAGTGTTTCGCCAGCCTGTACGAGGGCGTGGTGAGCAAGCTGTTCGCCGTGCTGCCGGACGAGACCTGGGTCTACCCCGGCCACGGCAACGACACCACGCTGGGCGCCGAGCGGCCGCACCTGCAGGAGTGGCGCGACCGCGGCTGGTAGCGGCGGTCGGCTACAGCGACTGGTAGGCGAGGTGGCGGTAGCGGTAGGTCGACCGGTTCACCAGCACCTCGACCGTGCTCGTCGTCGCCACCGGAACCGTGGTGGGCGGGGTCCTCGTCGACCGTGGCAGGTCCTCGCCGATCCGCACCTCGAGGACGGCGTTGCCCACCTGGCGCAGGGCGACCACCCAGCCCCCCGGGCCCGCCTCCGACCGGGGGTTCTCGCTGACGGTGTAGAAGGTCACCAGGTATCCCGCGACGCCGTACATCGGCGGCAGCGTCCGCACCGACTGGGTGTAGCGGACCAGCTCGTCGCCGTCCCGGAACGTTCCCGAGCCGGAGCAGGCCCGCAGCCGCCGGGCCAGGTCGGCCCACGACGCCTCGGCCTTGGCGACGGAGGCGAACTGGAGCACGGATGACTGCAGGTCGTGTCGCCTGCCGAGGTCGAAGATGCTCCCGCCGCCGCTGGGAGTCCGCACGTCGTACCGGACGTTCCAGCACACCTGCTCCTGGGTGCCACCCCCGCCGGCGCCCGTCGCCTGGTTCGGCCCCACGGGTCCGAACCAGGTCGGGATCTCCGACCGGTGGACGACGGTCTTGGCCAGCCCCTTCGCGTTGAGTTGGATCCAGACGTTCGTCGTCGCGGCGGCCGGGGTCGTGCCGACCAGGGCGACGGCCAGCCCGACCGCAGCCAGGGACGCGACTCGGTGTGCTCGGAACGTACGCATGTGACTACCTCCCGTCACGGCTGTGTCGACCGTACGACGGCCAGGGTCGCGGTCGCGCGCCGAGCGGGGTCGGGCCGGTGGTCAGCGGCCGCGCATCGTCCGCACCCCCACGGCCACGAGGACCACGACGAGCACGATGCCGATGACGATCAGGGTGAAGATCACCCGCGCAGCGTAGTCATCCGGCCGGGCAGGTGGCGGGCGCGGTCCCGGTCGCCAGGAAGCCGCCGACCAGTGCGGCGACCTGGGGCGAGGTGACCATCCCGGAATGGGCGACGTCGCCGGGGCACACGCTCTGGAGCAGTACGTCGGTCGCCCCGGCCAGCACCGAGCTGTCCGCGGGGCGGATCACCTCGTCGCTGGCGCTCCACACGCTCAGCCAGCGGTCGGCGGCCGAGGCTCCGGGCAGGGAGTCGAGCAGGTCCGAGCCCGGCTGCATCTGCTGGCACGCGGTCGGGCACTGGCCGAGCAGACCCCCGAGCGCGGCCGCCGCCGTCCCGTCGTGGGGCGAGGAGATGGTCGCCACCCGGCGCACCAGGCCGCCCGCGTCCGGGTCCGTGGCGGCGGCGCGCACCACCAGTCCGCCCATGGAGAAGCCGACCAGGTCCACCGACGGGGCGCCGGCGGCGACCGCCGCTCGCGCGCGGTCCAGCACGGTGGCGGCGTAGGCCCGGATGTCCCCGGTGCCGTCGCCGATCGGCACGACCTCGGCCTGACGGCCCGACGCCCGAAGGGCCGCGGCCAGCTGGTCCACGCCGTCGGTGCCGCCGCCGTACCCCGGAACCAGCAGCACCGGCCCCGCGGCGTCGAGCGGCGCCGTCGGACCGGGCACCGGCTGCTCGCGCAGCCACGCCCAGACCAGCACGGCGAGCAGGACGACGACGGCCGTACCGCCGAGCACCAGCACGAGGCGGCCCCGGTCGGAGGACGGGACTGGCGGCCTCATCGCGTCATCGCGCGCGAGCGTTCCGTGTGCCTACACGACCCAGAAGACCAGCGCGGCGATCGCGAAGGCGAGGGCGACCCAGATGAGCACCACGCCGATCGCCACGATCCGCAGCGGTGCCCGGTCGTCGCTGACGGCGATCGGGAACGCCCGCCGGGCGATGGCCGAGAACCGGGTCGCCTCCGCGCGCGCGTTGCCGCGGGGGTCCCGCTGGGACCAGTACGCCCGCTCGCTGGACATCCCCAGCGCCGCCAGCGCGACGCCGAACAGCGCCAGCACCACGGCCGTCGTGATCAGGCCGACCTCGACCACGCCTCACCTCCAGGATCGCCGAGCACCCTAGCCGTCCTCCCGTCGAGTGCTCGCGGATGGGGGTTGCAGGACGGTCCTGGAACCCCACGCGCGAGCACTCGACGGGGCGCGCGGTCAGGAGTCGGCCTCGGGCATGGGCTCGCCCTTGTGCTTCGAGGCCCGCATCGCGCCGGCGTGCGCCTTCGCGGCCGGGTCCTGGCGCACCTTGAGCCAGCTGGCCACCGACGCGACGACCAGCACGAGCACGATGAAGGCCAGCGACGCGGCCGTCGGGATCTTGGGGAAGACGTCGGGCCACTGCTCGTGCAGGTAGGTCAGGATCAGCTTGATGCCGATGAAGCCGAGGATGACGGCCAGCCCGATGGACAGGTAGACGATCTTGTCCAGCAGGCCCCGGAGCAGGAAGAACAGGGCGCGCAGGCCGAGCAGGGCGAAGGCGTTGGCGGCGAAGACGATGTAGGGCTCCGACGTGATCCCGTACACGGCGGGGATCGAGTCCAGCGCGAACAGGATGTCCGTGGACGCGATGGCGATCATCACCAGGAACAGCGGGGTGAGCAGCCGGCGGCCGTCGACCTTCACGCTGAGGCGGCCGCCGTGCCAGTCGTCGGCCATCGGCAGCCGTCGCCGGGCGAACGACACCAGCTTGTTGTCCTCGACGTCGGGATCCTCGTTGCGATGTCGGGCCAGCTGGACCGCGGTCCAGATCAGCACCGCGCCGAACAGCAGGAACGTCCAGGAGAAGTACGCCAGCATCGCGGCGCCGACGGCGATGAAGATGCTGCGCAGCACCAGGGCGAACAGGATCCCGAACAGCAGGACCTTCTGGTAGTAGATCGTCGGCACCGCGAAGCGCGACAGGATGATCACGAAGACGAAGAGGTTGTCCACCGACAGCGATTTCTCGACCAGCCACCCGGCGTAGTACTCCACGCCGTACTGGGACCCGGCGTACCACCAGATCAGGCCGCCCCACGCGATGGCGATCCCGATGTAGAACACCGACCACCAGGTGGCCTCCTTCATGGAGACCTCGTGCGGGTTCTTGCTGACGGTGAAGAAGTCCAGGGCGATCAGCCCCAGGACCGCGCCCACGGTGACCGCCCACACGGTCAGGGTGACGTCCAACGCGGGTGCCTCCGGCTCGGGCCGGGTCGGGCGCCCGGTTACCGGAAGTACGCTACCGGTGTTCCTCCGGACCTTCCTCCGGGAGGAGGTGCTGCAGATCCTCCCCGGCGAGTTCGTCGGCCTCGCGCTCCGCGTCGGCGGCCGAGCCGGTGGTCCCGACCAGGGACGGGTCGCGCCGCACCGCCGCCAGGCTGACCACGGTCGTGACCGCCAGCACGGTCACGATGACCGCCAGCGACCAGACGATCGGGATCGTCGGGACGTGCAGGTCGGTCGTCCGGTGCATCGCCTCGAGGATCAGCTTGACCCCGATGAACGCGAGGATGATCGCCAGTCCGACGGACAGGTAGATCAGCCGGTCCAGCAGCCCGCGGACGAGGAAGAACAGCTGGCGCAGGCCCATCAGCGCGAATGCGTTGGCGATGAACACCAGGTACGGCTCCTGGGTCAGGCCGAAGATCGCCGGGATGGAGTCCAGCGCGAACAGCACGTCGGTCGTGCCGATCGCGATCATCACCAGCAGCATCGGGGTCGCGACCCGGCGGCCGTCGATGCGGGCGGTGAGCTGGGTGCCGTGGTACTCCCGGGTGGTGGGGATGACGCGCTCCGCCAGCCGCAGCAGTGGGTTGCTGCTGGGTTCGGGCGACTCGTTGCGGTGCCGCAGCAGCTGGATCGCGGTCGCGATGAGCAGCGCCCCGAACAGGTAGAACGTCACCGCGAACCGCTGGATGGCGGCCGCGCCGAGGGCGATGAGGACGGCGCGCAGGATCAGGGCGATCACGACCCCGACGAGCAAGACCCGGTGCTGGTGCTCGGCCGGCACCGCGAACGTGGACATGATCACGATGAAGACGAACAGGTTGTCCACGGACAGCGAGTACTCGGTGATCCAGCCGGCGTAGAACTCCCCCGCGTACTGGGAGCCGGCCCACGCCCAGACGAAGCCCCCGAACGCGAGCGCGAGCGCGATGTAGAACAGCACCCACCGGGTGGCCTCGCGCGGACCGAACACGTGCGGCCGGCTGTCGACGATCAGCAGGTCGAGGACGATGATCCCGACCAGCCCGAGCAGGGTGGCGGCCCACAGCCACCCGGGGACGTCCATCCGGTCATCCTGTCACGCGCCACCCCCGCTTCTGCCGCCGCGAAGCCTCCGCCGGAGTCGCCTGCAGGTCCGTCGGTCCCCCATCCGCGGGGGTGCCGGCGGTGCTGGCGGGGCTACGCCTGGCCGGCCTCCCGCATCCCGCGCAACTCCCGCTTGAGGTCGGAGATCTCGTCGCGGTAGCGCGCCGCGAGCTCGAACTGCAGCTCCGCCGCCGCCGAGTGCATCTGGTCGGTGAGGTCGTGGATGAGCGAGGCCAGGTCGGCAGCGGCCAGCGACTCCGCCCGGCGCCCGCCGCCCTCCGGCCGCGAGCCCATCCCGGGGACCGGCGCCTTACCGCGGCTCTGCTGCCGCCCGCCGCCACCGAGCAGCGCGTCGGTGTCGGCGTCCTCGCGCGCGATCAGGTCGGTGATGTCGGCGATCTTCTTGCGCAGCGGCTGCGGGTCGACCCCGCGCTCCTCGTTGTACGCGATCTGCTTGGCCCGCCGCCGGTTGGTCTCGTCGATCGCGGCCGCCATCGACGGCGTCACGGTGTCGGCGTACATGTGCACCTGGCCGGACACGTTGCGGGCGGCGCGGCCGATGGTCTGGATCAGGCTGGTGCCCGAGCGCAGGAAGCCCTCCTTGTCGGCGTCCAGGATGCTCACCAGCGACACCTCGGGCAGGTCCAGGCCCTCCCGCAGCAGGTTGATGCCGACGAGGACGTCGTACTCCCCCATCCGCAGCTCCCGCAGCAGCTCGACCCGACGCAGGGTGTCGACCTCGGAGTGCAGGTAGCGCACCCGGATGCCCTGCTCGAGCAGGTAGTCGGTGAGGTCCTCCGACATCTTCTTCGTCAGGGTGGTGACCAGCACCCGCTCGTGCCGCTCCTCCCGCAGCCGGATCTCGTGGATGAGGTCGTCGATCTGTCCCTTGGTGGGCTTCACCACCACCTCGGGGTCGACCAGCCCGGTCGGCCGGATCACCTGCTCCACGACGTCGCCGCCGACGCGTCCCATCTCGTACGGGCCCGGGGTGGCGGACAGGTAGACGGTCTGCCCGATCCGTTCGGTGAACTCCTCCCACCGCAGGGGCCGGTTGTCCATCGCGCTGGGCAGCCGGAACCCGTGCTCCACCAGCGTGCGCTTGCGGGACATGTCGCCCTCGTACATGCCGCCGATCTGGGACACGGTGACGTGCGACTCGTCGATGACGAGCAGGAAGTCCTCGGGGAAGTAGTCGAGCAGGCAGTTCGGCGGGGTGCCCTGGGCCCGGCCGTCGATGTGGCGGGAGTAGTTCTCGATCCCGGAGCAGCTGCCGACCTGGCGCATCATCTCCACGTCGTACGTGGTCCGCATCCGCAGCCGCTGGGCCTCCAGCAGCCGGCCCTGGCGCTCCATCTCGGCCAGCCGCTGCTCCAGCTCGGCCTCGATGCCGCCGATGGCGCGCTCCATCCGCTCCGGCCCGGCGACGTAGTGGGAGGCCGGGAACACGTACAGCTCCGGGTCCTCGGTGAGCACCTCGCCGGTCAGCGGGTGCAGCGTCATCAGCCGCTCGATCTCGTCGCCGAACATCTCGATCCGGACCGGGTGCTCCTCGTAGACGGGGAACACCTCGATGGTGTCGCCGCGCACCCGGAACGTGCCCCGGGTGAAGGCCAGGTCGTTGCGGGTGTACTGGATCTCGACCAGGCGACGCAGCATCCGGTCCCGCTCGACCTCCTCCCCCACCCGCAGCCGGACCATCCGGTCGACGTACTCCTGCGGCGTCCCCAGGCCGTAGATCGCGGACACGGTGGCGACCACGAGGACGTCGCGCCGGGTCAGCAGGCTGTTGGTCGCCGAGTGCCGCAGCCGCTCGACCTCCTCGTTGATCGAGGAGTCCTTCTCGATATAGGTGTCCGTCTGCGGGATGTAGGCCTCGGGCTGGTAGTAGTCGTAGTACGAGACGAAGTACTCCACCGCGTTGTGGGGCAGCAGCTCGCGGAACTCGTTGGCCAGCTGGGCCGCCAGGGTCTTGTTGGGCGCCATCACCAGGGTCGGCCGCTGCAGCCGCTCCACCAGCCACGCCGTGGTGGCGGACTTGCCGGTGCCGGTGGCGCCGAGCAGGACGACGTCGCGGGCGCCGCCCTCGATCCGGCGGGCGATCTCGTCGATCGCGGCCGGCTGGTCCCCGGAGGGCCGGTAGTCGCTGACGACCTCGAACGGGGCGACCTTGCGGACCAGGTCGGTGACGGGACGGGCCATGGGCTCACCGTACGGCGGCCCTCCGACGGCCGCCTCCGGCCGGCCCGCCGGCCACCCGTCCCCCCTCGTTTGTGGTGCCGGTTGCGTGCGCCACAGCGCACGCAACCGGCACCACAACGAGCCGGGGCCCGCGGGCACGGGTCGGAGGTGCGGATCCGGGGGTACCGGCTCAGGGGGATGCGGTGCGGACCAGGCGGGCCCACAGGGCGTCGACCTGCGCACGCAGGGCGTCGCGCGTCCCCGCGTTGTCCAGCACCACGTCGGCGGCCGCCAGCCGCTGCTCCCGGGTCGCCTGGGCCGCGATCCGGGCCCGGGCGTCGTCCGGGTCCATCCCCCGGTCGCGTACGAGACGGTCGACGCGGGCCTCGTCCGGGCAGTCGACCACGACGACGAGGTCCCAGCCGTCCGTCAGTCCGTTCTCGACCAGCAGCGGCATGTCGTAGACCACGACGGCATCGGCCGGGGCCGCGGCGATCAGGGCCGCCGAGCGCTGCGCGATGCGAGGGTGCGTGATGGCGTTGAGCGCCGCCAGCCGCTCGGCGTCGGAGAAGACGACCGCCGCCAGCGCGGCCCGGTCCAGCGACCCGTCCGGGGCCATCACCGCGTCGCCGAACTCGGCGCGGATCTCCGCCAGCGCGGGCTGCCCCGGCTCCACGATCTCCCGCGCGATCGCGTCGGCGTCGACGACGACCGCACCGAGCTCCGCCAGGCGGCGGGCGACCTCGCTCTTCCCGGACCCGATCCCGCCGGTGAGCCCCACGCGCAGCACGGCCCGACGCTATCGGGTCGTGCCGTGGGACCCCGAGGACACCGACGGCCGGACCCCGGCGTGGGATCCGGCCGTCGGAACGCGGCGGGTGAGGTCACTCGCCGCCGGTGAGCTTCTCCCGCAGGGCCTGCAGCGCCTCGTCCGAGGCGAGCGTGCCCTCGGCCGCGGGGGCGTCGGAGGAGTAGTTCGAGGGGGTCTCGCCGGACTCCAGCATCGCTGCCTGGTCGGCGGCCTTGGCCTCCTCGATCTGCTTCTTGTGGGCCTCCCAGCGCTCGTGGGCCTCGGCGTACTGCCGCTCCCACTCCGAGCGCTGCTCCTCGAAGCCGTCCTTCCACTCGCCGGTCTCGGGGTCGAAGCCCTCGGGACCGACGTAGTTGCCCGCCTCGTCGAACGCCGGCGCCATGCCGTACAGGTACGGGTCGAACTCGTCGGTGGCGACACCGCCGGAGGTCGACTCGTTGGCCTGCTTCAGCGACAGCGAGATGCGACGGCGCTCCAGGTCGATGTCGATGACCTTGACGAAGATGTCGTCGTTGACCTGGACGATCTGCTCGGGCAGCTCGACGTGGCGCTCGGCCAGCTCGGAGATGTGCACCAGGCCCTCGATGCCCTCGTCCACGCGGACGAACGCACCGAACGGCACCAGCTTGGTGACCTTGCCGGGCACGACCTGGCCGATGGCGTGGGTCCGGGCGAACTGCTGCCACGGGTCCTCCTGCGTCGCCTTCAGCGACAACGAGACCCGCTCGCGGTCCATGTCGACGTCCAGGACCTCGACCGTGACCTCCTGGCCGACCTCGACGACCTCGGACGGGTGGTCGATGTGCTTCCAGGACAGCTCGGACACGTGCACCAGGCCGTCGACCCCGCCGAGGTCGACGAAGGCGCCGAAGTTGACGATGGACGAGACCACGCCGTTGCGGATCTGGCCCTTCTGCAGCTGGGTGAGGAAGTTCTGGCGCACCTCGCTCTGGGTCTGCTCCAGCCAGGCGCGGCGCGACAGGACCACGTTGTTGCGGTTCTTGTCGAGCTCGATGATCTTGGCCTCGATCGTCTTGCCGACGTACGGCTGCAGGTCGCGGACCCGGCGCATCTCGACCAGCGACGCGGGCAGGAAGCCGCGCAGGCCGATGTCCAGGATCAGACCGCCCTTGACCACCTCGATGACGGTGCCCTCGACGACGCCGTCCTCGTCCTTGATCTTCTCGATCGTGCCCCAGGCGCGCTCGTACTGGGCGCGCTTCTTGGACAGGATCAGCCGGCCCTCCTTGTCCTCCTTCTGCAGGACCAGGGCCTCGACCTCGTCGCCCACGGCGACGACCTCGTTGGGGTCGACATCGTGCTTGATGCTCAGCTCGCGGGAGGGGATGACGCCCTCGGTCTTGTAGCCGATGTCGAGCAGGACCTCGTCGCGGTCGACCTTGACGATGGTGCCCTCGACGATGTCGCCGTCGTTGAAGTACTTGATCGTCTCGTCGATGGCGGCGAGGAAGTCGTCGGTGCTGCCGATGTCGTTCACGGCGACCTGGGGGGTCGGGACGGGGGCAGCGGGTGCCTCGGCGGCGCTCGCGGAGGCGAGGGTGCTCTCGGTAGCGGTGGTGGTCTCGGTGGTGGACGTCATGGAGTGCGTTGCTCCGGTGGATGGATGTCGTGCGTGGGCGCGCCGCGGACCCTGTTCGGTGCCGTGTGACCGGGTCTGACGCGGACGTGGTAGCCGGAGGAACGACAGGAACGGCGCGGGCCTGCTCCGTCTGAGACGCGCGCGGACCCACGGCGCACCCGTCAGGATACGGACGTGCCGGATCAGGGGTCAAACCACCCACGGGTCGCCCGCGCGGCCCTCGACCCGGACTCCAGCGTCGCCGCGGCCCGGCGGCACTGGGACTCCGACGCCGACGCCTACCAGGCCGAGCACGGCGACTTCCTCGGGGCCGACCGCTTCGTCTGGTGCCCCGAGGGGCTGGACGAGGCCGACGCCGGTCTGCTGGGCCGCACGGAGGGCCGGCGGGTGCTCGAGGTCGGCTGCGGGGCCGCGCAGTGCAGCCGCTGGCTCGCCGGCCGCGGCGCCCGACCGGTCGGGCTGGACCTGTCCGCGGGGCAGCTGCGGCACGCCGCCTCCCTGGACCGCAGCACCGGGACCCGGGTGCCCGTGGTGCTGGCCGATGCCCGCCGGCTCCCGTTCGCCGCCGCGGCGTTCGACGTGGCGTTCTCGTCGTACGGAGCGGTGCAGTTCGTCGCCGACCTCGACCGGCTGCTGGCGGAGGTGGCCCGGGTCCTGGTCCCCGGCGGCCGCTGGGTCATGTCCGTCACGCACCCGGTGCGCTGGTGCTTCCCGGACGACCCGGGCGAGTCCGGACTCGTCGTGCGCACGCCGTACTGGGACCGCCGGGCGTACGTGGAGTACGACGAGGACGGCCGCCCCGCGTACGCCGAGCACCACCGCACCCTCGGGGACCTGGTCCGGGCCGTGGACCGGGCCGGCCTGCGGCTGCGGGACCTGGTGGAGCCGGAGTGGCCGGAGGGTCACGCCCGCACGTGGGGCGGCTGGAGCGCCACCCGGGGACGGGTCATCCCCGGCACCGCGATCCTGGTCTGCGAGCGGGCCTGACCTGCAGACGATTCGTGCCCAGACACGTGAAGAGGGGCCCCGGTGATCCGGGGCCCCTCTTCACGAGGTGCGGTCAGACGCTGGCGGTCAGACGTTGGTGACGGTGTCGCTGTCGGCCGCGGACGGGGAGCGCCGCGCGGCCAGCAGGAAGCCGACCACCACCAGGATGATGCCGAGGATCAGCGCGATCAGCGGCACGGTGTTGTTCAGCGTCTTGATGAGGCCGGCGGAGGACTTCGCGTCCTCGACACCCTCGGTGACCTCCGCCGGCGAGGTGCCGATGGTCGAGTCGATGATCGTGACCTGGTCGGTGCCGTCCGGGCCGCGCAGGGTCTGCAGCTGCTCGTTGACGCCCTTGACGATCGACCCGGTGGTCGGCTCGACCCACATGGTCAGGTTGACGCCGTAGAAGCGCGGGGCCTCGTACGACGGCGTGTCCGCACCGACGAGGTCGCCGGGGACCTCCAGCGTCGCGTACTCGGTCGGCTCGATCACCTGCTGGAACTTGTAGACCTCGAGCCCCTCGAGCTCCTCGACGCCCATGAACTTCGCCGGGTAGGCCTTGTTCAGCGTGGTGTCGAAGTAGTCGTAGTCCTGCTGCTGGGTGAACATCGGGAACTTCAGCGGGTTGATGCCCTCCCAGGTGACCTGGGCGCCGTCGTTGTTGACCCCGCAGCAGTTGACCAGCTCGGAGGTGACCCGGTCGAAGGCCACCCGGATCGTGGACGCGTTGACGACCACGCCCTCCGGGTCCTCCAGCCGGAGGAAGGAGTCATAGACGGCGAGGTCCTGGCTCTTGGCCTCCTCGGTCTCCGCGGCGGGCACGTCGCCGCGGGTGAAGCGGGTCGCCGTGACCTCGACGTCCTTGCGCTCGGTGAGCGTCGCCGGGTCGAACAGGGAGCGGGCGATGCCCTCCTGGTCGGTCTGCGTGACGCCGCCGGAGTTCTCGCCGGGCGACAGCGGTGCCTTCGCCAGCGCCGGTACCGCGTAGAACCGCAGCATGGCCGCGAGGACCAGCAAGAACGCGCCCAGCCCCACCAGGACCAGACCGATGACCCTACGCATCCCGAGACCTCCGTTGCTCACGGCACGAACCGGGACGGACGGTAGCGGATCGGTGATCGGGATGCACGAAGATCCCTGTCGACATGCCTGCGCGCGGTCCGCGACTCCTGCGTACCGCCTCGGCGATCGGGTGGGGCAAAATCCCACGCGGAGGTGCACATGCCCGCGACGGAGACCGAGCTTGCGCCTGGGTCCCGCCCGGACCCAGGTCCGCCAGCCGACCGACCGGCGGGCGACCGACACGTCCGGGAGCGCGTCGACCGTCCGGACTTCTTCTCCGTCCGAGCCACGGCCCCGACGACCGGTCTCACCTGGGTCGACGCCGCGGCCGCGGTCCTCGGGACGGCCCAGGTCGCCGGGTACCTCGTCGTCGCGCTCGGCGGGACGCTCTACCAGGACGACATCCGACTCGCCACGAGGACCGTTCCCGACCCGTGGTCCTTGGACTGGATCCTCGCGTTCGGCGAGGCCCGGCACTTCGCTCCACTCGTGCGTGCCTGGCACTCGGGGCTGGTCACCTTCGCCCCCTTGAACTCCACCGTCGCCTTCGCGGCCAGCGCCGGACTCTTGGTCGCCTTCACCGCCGCGCTGTGGATCCTGCTGCGGCGCCTCGCGGGGCCCAACCCTGCCGCGCTGGCGGGCTTCGCCATCAGCGTGCTCATGCCTCTGGGCCTGGTCAACAGCGTGTGGAACATCCAGGCGGTGTCCGCGCTTCCGGTGATGCTGGGCGGTGTGCTGGCCGCGCACGGCGTCCTCGGCCTCTGGCGCAGCATGCACCTCCGATGGCTCGGTCTGGTGGCGGGCGGGCTCCTGTTGGGGGCGGTGACCTGGGAGAAGTGGATAGCCCTGCCACCGATCCTGGTGCTGTTCGCGGCCTGTGCGCTCCCCACGACCTTCCGCCCTCGTGCTGTGACCGGGGTTCTCCTGCGCCTGTGGCCTGCATGGCTGACCACTGCCGTGATCGTGGCCGCGTACCTTCCCCTGTGGTGGTTCGGCGACTACGACACAGATGCTGCCCCGCCGACGATCGGGGCAGCGGCCGCGGCTTGGGGCCGTGCCGTGTCGGAGCTGGTCGTCCCGTCCTTGGCCGGCGGCCCGTGGGCGTGGTCCTCCGACGGGGGCTACACCTTCTACCCCCCGGCGGCAACCCCAGCCTGGGGCGTCGCTGCGGCAGCAGCCGCTCTCGCCGTCGTGCTCACGGTCGTGGCACGTGCGGCTCCGGGTTCCGTCGCGCGTGCCGTCGTGCTTTCCGTCGGCTCGTGCACGGTCGTTGTCATCCCGCCACTCCTCGGTCGGTTATCCCAGTTCGGAGACACCATCGCGGTGACGCCCCGATACCTCGTGGACGTCGTTCCGTGGCTCGCCGTCGCGGTCACGATCGTCGTGGCAGGCTGGAAGGGGGCGCACCGGCCCCTGAGCCGGCTTGCCACCGCAGCACTTGCAGTCGGTGTCGTGCTGGTGGTCGGAGGGTCGCTCGTTACCCAGGTTCAGTTCGCGCGGATCTGGTGGAGCAACCCTGCGATCGGGTACCTGGATCGCGCTCGTGATGGCCTGGCGCACCTCCCCGAGGGCAGTGCTCTCTTCGACACGGAGGTGCCGGCGGGGCTGGTGAACCGGTACCTGTTCTCGCCGCACAACGTGGCGAGCGAGACGCTCCTGCCCCTGGTCCACGATCGCGACATCACCTTCGGTCGATCGAACTCGGCATGGATGGTCGACGGGACCGGCGGGGTCGTGCCTGCCGGTTTCGAGGTGAAGTCGGTGGCCCCCACCGCGGAGTGCGTGCCGGTGGCTGGCCCGGGCCAAGGATGGACCCGAGTGGACCTGCCGTCGCCGCTGATCCACACGGACCAGCTGACGATCCACCTGACACTGGAGTCCGAGCGGCCTGTTCAGTACCGGGTCGCCACCGTGACCGACGACACGATGACCGAGGCAGGGAGCAGCGAGGACCCTTCGTCAGGTCTCTGGCTCGCCCAGGCGGGCACGAACGACGCCTTCGTGCTGGCCCCGCCCTCAAATGTGGATGCGGTCGCCGTCTCCGCCGAGTCCGCAGACTCTGGGCTCTGCATGCGTCGGGTGGAGCTGGGAACCCCCGTCCCTCGAGACGCCGCACCATGATTGGGGGAAGGTTCCACCGCGAGGAGAAGTCGCTCGAGCGCAGACACTCCGAGTTCCCCGCGCTAGACGGCTACCGGGCTGTCGCAGCATTTGCGGTCCTGACCACCCATGTCGCCTTCACCACCGGTGCGACAGGGTGGCCGGTTCTCGGCCCTGTGCTGTTCCATCTCGACTTCGGCGTCACACTCTTCTTCCTGCTGTCCGGCTTCCTCCTGTACCGACCCTGGGCCGCCGCCTCCTTGGCAGGTGCGAAGGCACCGGCTTTCGGTCCCTACCTGTGGCGACGCGCTTTGCGGATCCTGCCTGCGTACGTGGTCATGGTGGCCGTCACCCTGCTTGTGCTGCCCGAGATCCAGCCCGTGACGGCGCGGGAATGGGGTGCCAATCTCCTCCTGCTGCACATCTACGTCCCGGACACGGTCGTGGAGGGCCTCACCCAGACGTGGTCGCTCGCCACCGAGGTCTCCTTCTACCTCGTGCTCCCGCTCATCGCCTGGGTCGCTGGCCGCGTGGGCAGAGGGAATCCCGAGCGCAGTGCGCGCTACCAAGTCGGGGTCCTCGTGGCGGTGGCACTCGTGTCCATTCCGTTCCGCCTCGCTCTGAAGGGCTCTGGATACGACGCGGGTGGCCTCGCGGGGTTCTGGCTGCCGGGCTTCCTCGACTGGTTCGCGCTGGGGATGATCTGCGCAGTGGTCCGGGAGAGGATCCGGTTCGGTGGCGCAGGTCGTGGGTGGACGGCACTGCGCGAGGTCGCTGATGACTCGGCCTTCGCGGTCGCCGCCGGGGTCCTGCTGTTCCTGCTGGCCTGCACACCGCTGGGTGGTCCCTACGAGTTGGTCGCCGGCAGTCTTTGGCAGGACGGGCTCAAGCACTCGCTGTACGGCTTCGCGGCACTGCTGCTACTTCTCCCGGGCTTCCTGTCGACCCGGCAGAACCGCATCACAGGAACGTTGGCCCACCCGGCGCCCCGGTTCCTGGGGGAGATCTCCTACGGGGTGTTCCTCTGGCACCTGGTGCTCTTGCGCCTGCTCGTGGACCTGCTAGACATCCAGCCGTTCAGCGGTGGATTCGCCTGGGTCTGGACCGTCACCGTCCTGCTCACCATCGTGGCTGCCACCGCCTCCTTCCGGTGGGTCGAGCTGCCCGCCCAGCGATTCAGGAGGCTCCGCCGCCGGGCCGCCGCCGACGACGGCAGTCCACACGGCGAACAGGACGAGGAACGCCACCAGACCTCGCACCGCGGCGGACGCCCCCGCGAATGAAGGCCACGGGTTAACCGCCACCACGATGGCCGCCACCGCAACGGCCGTCACGGCCAGCCACGAGGACGCATGACCCCGACGCGCGCTCCAGAGGCGAGTCGCCAGCGCCAGCGTGCCCGCCACCACCCCAGCCGCCCCTGACACGGCAAGCAGGCAGGCTGCCCCGAGGCCGACCCCCCACCAGGATCGCCGGGCCGCGCGAA
Source organism: Candidatus Nanopelagicales bacterium (assembly GCA_041393815.1). Taxonomy (NCBI): domain Bacteria; kingdom Bacillati; phylum Actinomycetota; class Actinomycetes; order Candidatus Nanopelagicales; species Candidatus Nanopelagicales bacterium. Next base: position 365,798 of record JAWKJK010000003.1, read on the forward strand.
GAGCCGGCAGCCGCGACGGCCCCCGAACCACAAGCAGAACCAGCAGGAGCATCGCCCCCACGGCACCGACCAGGAGCCCGGTCCGGTAGCCGGCATCGGGCGCGTACGACAGGGTGAGGATCCCCGCGGGTCCCGCGGGGAGAACGAAGCCCTGGCGCCAGCCGTCGACGCGGAAGGGCTCGAGCTCCTGGCCGTCGATCTCGGCGCGCCAACCCGGGTTGAAGTTCTCGCTGACCACGATGACCTGCGTTTCGCCTCGTGCAGGCACGTTCACGAGGCGCTCAGTTGCACCCCACTCCACGACGTCGAGTTGCGTCGGCGCCGGGCTCTGAGGCGCGGTCCTCGCGAGGGTGACCGAACGGGCGAGGAACTCCGCCGTGGGCGGGACCCGCAGCGTGTGAGTCCCGGCCCCGAGGTACACCAGTCCGCTGCCCGCGCACGCAGTGACGTTCACCGATCGACCTTCGAAGAGTGCTCTCCGAGTCGTCTCGACGCTCGTCGGGAAGCTTGGCTCCCCATCGACCTCCAACTGCGGGCCGAAGCCGCACGGCACGCCCGTCGTCAACTGGCGCGCGCGTTCCTCAATCAGGTCCTCCGCCCCAAGCACGCGGATCTCGGAGACACCGAAGGGCAGGTTGGTGACCGTCCCTGTCGCAGGGTTGAGGCTGCGGGTCGGCCGAGTGGTGAGCACCCGGATATCCAGGCGGTCGGTGACGACCGGCGGGATCCGGGCCAGCCCCACCTCATCGACGAAAACCTCGTACGTGGACCCCGAGCCCGTGGACACCGCGACCTTGAGCGGGGGCGCGGCACCAAGGAACCGATCGAGTAGGAACTGCAGGCCGGTGATCCGACGCTGCCGCCCCCAGGACAGCGAGATCGACGGCTGGGCGTCCGTGGCCGAGGCGATCCACGCCGTAGCCTGATCGCCGTCGACTGCCGACTGAGCGGCAGCCGCTGGATCGGGAACGAGTTGCGACGATCCCACGGCCGTGACGGAATCGGCCGCCAAGGGACCCACAAGGGCGGTGAGAGCATCACCGGCTCGCGGGACCGCGGTCATCGCAACGCGGTACCAGGCGCCAACCGGGATGTCGACGGTCCGCACGATGCCATCGTGGGTGTCCTCGCCTGTCGACAGCAACGACGGCGAGCAGTAAGGACGGTCGTCCGTGAACGCGCAGCCTCCCCGCTGTCCGGGCGCGGCCCTCAAGACGATGGAGTCGACCGGGGCCGCGCTCGCGGACTCGCTACCCGTCGCCGGGGCCACGTTCAGGGTGTGCGTCACCTCCACGCCGGGAATCTCCACCTCCCGCAGCGCCAGCGTGGACCCGGGCGACAACGAGTTCGCGCGATCGACAAGGATCCGGACGCGGGAGGTCAGGCCGGGTGGAACAGACACGCGCTGCAGGGCGGCGGTGGGGTTGACGGAGACCGGCATCTCCCCGGAGTCCGTCTGGATGACCAGCCGTGAGGGTGGCACCCCGATCAGCTCGTCAAGAGCGACGTCCAGGTAGGGAACCCATCGCGGGCTCTCGAACTCGACCTCCCACCACGGATCGTCGCCCGTAGGCTCGGACCTGGACTTCCAGGAGGTCGCGTTATCTCCGTCGAGGGCGGCCCAGGGCCCGCTGGCGGGGTCTGAGCTCCCGAAGCCTGCCAAGAGCGCCCGTGATGACGAGGCTCGCACGTCCGCGACGCCGACGTACCCAGTTAAGGACTGACGACCCTCTGGCCCCGTGGGCCAGTAGTCATGGACCGGCCGCTGTCGCGTGTACTCGTCGGTGGCGCTCATCCGCGCCGAGCGGACTCCATGGACCGACCCGAAATCATGCTCGATACGAGGGTAGGTGTCGGTGAGGACGATGCCACCGGACGCGAGTGCTGAGGGGATGTTGTCGCCCGCCAGGATCACGGCCGAGCTGGCGACACCCGCGTCGAGAGCCGGCAGCAGCCCCTCGGGTCCTCCGCTCATGACGGCGACGTCGTCGGCCGGGAACGCGGCGATCCGGGGATCGCCGTCCTGGGACCCCACCGAGACCTCATAGACCTCGACGGCGTTGCGGAACTGTTCCAAGCCCTCATCAGACACCAGGTCGAATCCCCGATAGCCCTCCAGCAGAGGCCCGAAGTCGGCAACCCGTCGGATTCCCGGTGACCTGGTGAGCGCCTGTCGGATCTGGATCGTCCTGGGCCCGGCAGCCCCGGGTGACAAGTCGTTGCGCACCACGAGATACCGGACTCCCGCGCGCTGGAGGAACGGTGCAAGGCCCGGCGATCCCTCGCCGTCCTCGAGCCGCCGCTCCAGCGCGTCCAGGATGCGGATGTTGCCCGCCGAGCTCAAGGGGACCGCGTCGCGAACGCCCCACGCCGTGGTGGCGAGCGCCTGCAAGGGCTCGTCTCGGGTCGTTCCCCAAATGTAGGTGCCGAAGGACGCTGCGGGTACGACGAGCGCCCGGCCGCCCTCGTCGTGGGCCTCCAGGTAGCGAGCCACGTCGTACCAGTAGCCGGGGATCTCGGCGTACGCGCCTCGGGGGGCCAGGTTCGTGGTCCAGAGAGGCATGGCCACCACGACCACGAGTCCAGCGACGACCGCCTGCCCCCCCGCCCTGGAGAACCCCATCTGCCGGCGCCGGACGACGGGGAGCGACGACAGCAGGTGCGCGAGTCCGACGACGACCACCAACCGGAGGATCGGTTCGAACTTGTGGACGTTTCGCAACGGCGCCAGTGGTCCGTCCAGGAGGGTCCTCACGCCGACCTGCCACGGGGCCGCCAGGTCCCCGACATGTCCTAGGGACAGCAGGAGGAAGCCCAGCCCGAGCCCGCCGATGAGAAAGGACCGCTCGGGAAGGTCCCGGCGCGCCAGCCCCGCCAGCCCCGCCCCAGCCAGCAGTGCGCTGGCGATGATGAGCGCCGGCGCAGTCACGATCGTCCAAGCCGCGGGCCACGAGGGCCCACCTGATGTGGCCAGGAAGCCGACCCAGTGCGACGTGCCGCGGACCACGGAGAAGGGATCGGTCACGCTCGTCGTCACCGAGGCGGTCTCGATCCAGTCCAGGAACGGCGGGCTGTAGCGACCCAGGAGGACGAGGGGGACGACCCACCACAGGGTTGCCAGCACCACGGAGACGGGCCACCAGATGAGCAGCGACCGCTTGCGCGGACCTGCTGATCGCGTGAGCAACCACCATGCTGCCAGTGGGAGTACCGCGGCGGTGGCCACCGCGTTGACGCCGCCGACGAGCAGGATCGCGAGCCCGCTCGCCGCGGCCGCACGGCGGGGAGACCCGGTCACAGCGCCGCGCACGAGCGGGACGAGGACCCAAGGAGCCAGTGCCATCGGCAGCGCTTCAACCGAGATCGGCCCGAGCGTGCTCATCATCCGGGGGGCCAGGGCGTAGGCGAGTGCGGCGACGACGCGAGTCAGCGGGGTGCCGATGCCTAATGCGCCCAGCAGCCGCACGACACCCAGGAACGCGGCGACGAGGAGCACGGCAACCCAGGCCCGCTGCACGGCCCAGGTGGGAGCGCCGATGAGATCCCCCAGCAGGAAGAACGGCCCCATCGGGAACAGATATCCATAGGTTTGGTTCCCCAGCTGGCCGAAGAAGCCGTCCGGCTCCCACATGTGCAGCGCCCGCAGCAGCAGTCCCGCAGGATCGACCGCAAGGTCGAGCTTGGTGTCGGGGACGATTCTTGATGGCTCCTGCAGGAACGCCAGCAGCACCAGCGATGCGCTCACGACTGCCAGCCGCAGTCTCCAGGTGGTGCGGGTGAGCGGCACCTTGACGTCAGTGCGCGCGCCCGTGCCGGGGGCGTCGGTCCGAGGCCGGGACAGGGTCGACTGGATCACGAATCCGACTTCCTCATGACGAGGAGCAGGTTCCAGGTGACCACCTCGCGCATGAGCGGCACCCGCAGGACCGGGGCCGCCCAGACGGGCAGGTAGCGCGGTAGCGCCGCCGCAAGCTCGGCGTCGCGGCATCCGGACGCCCACCGCAGGGCAGCAGCCGCGGTCAGCGCGAAGAGCCCCGAACCGAACCGGTTCTTCGGCTCGTGGCCGTGCCTGTGCGCATATCGGCGGGCGGCGTACTCCCCACCCAGGTAGTGCCATGGCGCCGTCTCATGCCCGCCCCAGGGTCCCCACCACAGCGTGAATGACAGGAACACGGTGCCGCCGGGACGGGTCACCCGGACCATCTCGTCGGCCATCCGCCAGGGGTCCGACACATGTTCCAGGACGTTGGACGAATAGCACACGTCGACCAAACCAGTCCGCACGGGAAGGGCCATGCCGCTGCCCTGGATGGTCCGCGGCCCCGGTGTCCGACCGTGCAGGGCCATCTCGCCGGCGTCCGCGTCGAGCGCGACGTACCGCGCGCCCGCAGCCTCAAAGGCGTCGGCGAAGTAGCCCGGACCGCCGCCGACGTCAAGTAGCAATGCCCCGTGCAGGTCGTGGTATCTGCGGACCTGACGTGCCGAGTCCTCCGCCAGGGATCCGTAGAACAGGTCCGGATCCGTCTGCTCTCGGCGGAACGCGCGGAAGAGGCGCACCGAGCGCGCCAGCCCGTCGTCGCGTGCTGCCCCCGCGATCGTGGCCGCGGCGCCTGAGACCTGCTTCGGCACCCCGGGACGGTACCTCAGCAGCCGAATCAGGACTGAGCCGGCAGAGGTACCGTGGTGCGGACGCGTCGGATACATGGCCCGCGCGGCTTCGTCAACGAGGAGGATCCGCCGGTGCACGACGGACCGAGTCCGCCGCAGCGCGCCCTGCGGATCGTCTTCCTCAACTGGCGGGACACCCGCAACCCCGAGGGTGGCGGGTCCGAGGTGTACGTGGAGAGCGTGGCCCGCGGCCTGGCGGACGCCGGGCACGACGTGACGGTCTTCTGCGCCGCCCACGCCAACGCGCCGGCCGAAGAGGTGCGCGACGGGGTCCGCTACCGCCGGGCCGGGTCCAAGTTGGGCGTCTACCACCGCGGCCGCACCCTGCTGCGCCGCGGCGACCTCGGCCAGCCCGATGTCGTGGTGGACGTCCAGAACGGCATCCCGTTCCTGGCGCCGTGGGCCACCGACGCCCCGGTGGTGGTGCTCGTGCACCACGTCCACCGCGAGCAGTGGCCGGTCGTCTACGACCCGGTCCGGGCCCGGGTCGGCTGGTGGCTGGAGTCCCGGCTGGCCCCGTGGGTCTTCCGCGCCAGCCGCTACGTCGCGGTCTCCGCGGCCACCCGGGACGAGCTGGTGGGCGTGGGCGTTCCCGCCGCCGCGATCGCGGTCGTGCACAACGGCAGCGAGGACGTACCCGACGTGGGCGTCCCCCGCGCGGACCACCCGCGGATCCTGGTCCTGGGCCGCCTGGTCCCGCACAAGCGGGTCGAGCACGTGCTGCGGGCCGCGGCCGTGCTGCGGCACCGGGTCCCCGACCTGCGGGTCGCCGTGGTCGGGGACGGCTGGTGGGCCGACGAGCTCGCCGCCGAGGCCCGGCGTCTGGGCGTCGACGACCTAGTCCAGTTCACCGGGTTCGTCGACGAGGACCGCAAGCACGCCGAACTGGCCCGCGCCTGGGTGCTGGCCCTGCCTTCGCTGAAAGAGGGCTGGGGTCTGGTCGTCATGGAGGCTGCACGGCACGGCGTCCCCTCGGTGGCCTACCGCGACGCGGGCGGGGTCGCCGAGGCGATCGTGGACGGCGAGACGGGCATCCTCGTGGACGGCGACGAGGATGCGTACGCCGCGGCGCTGGGAAGGCTGCTCACCGATCACGCGTTGCGCGAGCGGATGGGCGCGCGTGCGGCTGAGCGTGCGCGCGAGTTCTCCTGGCAGACCACGGCTGACCGGTTCGCCGAGGTTCTGGCCCAGGCGCTGACCGACGGGCCTGGCCACCGGCGTCGAGTCATCGGGCGAATCCCCGTCGGACGGGTGCGACCCGCACACCTGCACCACTCGGATGAGGCAGATCCCCACGTCGACCCTTCGGGCAGCGAAGAGCCCGCCGGCCACGGGAGCGAGCGGGCGGGCTCATCCGGCAGGGACAGCGCCTGAGCGCTGCGCCGCGCCAAAGGGACTACAGGGGTCTACTGCGTCGCGCCGTAGACCACGTACGGGGCGTCCGCAGGGGCGGGCACCGCCGACTGCGACGACACCAGCCCGAACGCCGCGCCACCGGCGACGACCGCACCCACGACCACCGCCACGATGGGGCCGAGCAACGCCGACATGGGACCTCCTAGTCCGAATCCGTGGGAAGGGTAGCAGCGCGGCCGCCCTGTTGCGCACGTTGGCCGTACGTCAACTGTGGCCGCCGGGATCCGCGCCGGACCACGGCCACGCCGGTCAGTATCCCGAGCAGGGCCACGACGGCGGCATCCACGGCGATCACGACCAGCCCGTAAGACGGCAGGGGCCAGGAGGCAATCTCGCCGGGCACGTCGTAGAGCACCAGGTCAGGTCCGGTCCACACAGGGGTCAACCCGGCGAGTGACTGCCTCGGGGCCGTGACCAGTACCTCCCGCTCGAGCAGGACCCACCCCACGCCCAGCCCGGGAAGCACGGTGGCCAACGGCCGGTCCTCGGCCAGCGCCGCGGCGATCGCGGCCGCCCTCGGATCCTCACCGCCCACCCGCACCAGCTCGTCGCCGGGGCCCTGCACCAGCAGGGTGTCGTCGACGACGGTCGTCCGCGGCAGCCACCGCGGAGCCGGGTCGAGCACGGTCCGCCCGTCGTTCCAGTCGAACCGGCGGAACGCCGACCAGGGCAGCGCCGCCACATCCCCGGGGCGGGGCGACTCGGCCAGCACCCGGCGCACCGCGGACCAGTCCGACGGGTACTCCACCGGACGCAGCCGGCCCGCGGCCCCCCACGCCAGGTCCGGCAGCACGACCACGGGCGCGACCACCAGCAGGACGCCGACGGCCGCGCGTCCCTCGGGGTCCAGGATGCGGCGCAGCAGCCGGCCGGCACCCAGCGCCGCGGCCAGCGCGAGTAGCAGGGCCAGCGGGGCCAGCAGCTTGTGGGCGTCGCGGAGCAGCCCGGCACCCGGCACGGTCTCGACCAGCCACGCGACGGCGTCCATGCTGCGACCCCCGGCGCTGGCCACCGCCAGCAGCAGCCCGAGCGCCGACAGCAGCGCCAGCCAGCCGGCGGCCGCACGGCCGAGCAGGTCCACCGTCGGGCGCGCACCCACGACAGCGAGCGCGACGACGAGCACCGCGAGCAGTGCCGCGGTCCCCCACGCTCGCGAGCCCAGCACGACGTCGGCGTTCCAGATGCCGCCGAGGCCCAGCGCGGTCACCAGCTCCCCCCACGGACCCTCCGGCCGCAGCCCGAACACCGCCACCCCGGCCGGGTCGCTGGCCCCGGCCGCCGGGTGCAGCACGGACGGCAGCCACCAGGGAGCGTTCACCGCCACCGCGGTGACGACGACGAGGACCCGGTCGCGGACGAGTCCGGCCGCGCGCGGACCGACCGCGACCGGCACGGCGACCAGGGCGACCAGCAGGCCGCCGCTGGGAGTCAGCGCCGCAGCGGCGCACAGCAGCAACAGCCGCGGCGCCGCGCCGTGCCGTCCCCGGCGTACGTCGCGGGCGACGAGCAGGGCCCACGGCAGCAGCCCGTAGGCCAGCAGCAGCCCCCAGTGCCCGATCACCAGCCGCTCGGCGACCCAGGCGTTCCAGACGTACAGGGTGCCCCCGAGCGCGCGCACGGCGGTCGGTCGACCGTGCAGCAGCCGGACCACCCCGGTGCCGGCCAGGACCAGGGCCGCGGTCAGTGCCACCTTCTCCACCAGCCAGCCGGGCACCACGGTTGTGAGGACGGCGACCACGGCGTCCTGCGGCACGGCCCGCGGCAGCCCGCCCCCGAGGCCGACGGCCGCCGGCAGCAGGTCCTGCCGCGGGGTGAAGACCAGGTCGTACGACAGCACGTAGCCGGGCCACCAGGTCGGCAGCAGGACGAGGGCGACCAGGACGACGACCCACGCGTACGGCAACCACGCCGACACGCGCGGCGCGGCGCGCGCGGTCGGCGCGTCGGCGCCCGCAGTGGCCATCCCCGCTCCCCTCCCGCTCGGCGTCTATCGTGGCCGCGATCGTCGCCCAGCGGGCCGAGCCGCACCGAGCCGGGGCGCCCCTACCTGGGCCGACGTGGCGCGCGGCGGTGGGCCGTACGCGACCCAGCGACCGGGAGGCGGACCGCCAGGTGACCCCGTCCCGGGTGCGCGCCGTCGCCGGCAGCACGGTCCTGGTGGCCGGCGGCCTGGCCGTCGCCCAGGTCCTGGGATACGCCCTGCAGCTGGTCGGCGCGCGGGCACTCGGTCGGGACGCGTACGGCGCCTTCGCGGCCCTGCTCGGCGTGGTCCTCATCGGCAACGTGCTGGCGCTGGGGCTGCAGGCCGTCGGGGCCCGGACCCTGGTGCGGCGGGCCGCTGAGTCTCCGGAGGACATCGGGGGCGCGGGGCGGACGGTGCTGCGCGCGGGTCTGGTCGGCGGGGCCGCGGTCGCCGTCGCCACCGCCGTCGTCTCCCCCGCCGTGATGGCGCTGCTCAACCTCGACGGGGTGGTGCCGGTCCTCCTGGTCGCCGTGAGCCTGGTGCCGCTCACCGTCACCGGGGCTCAGCTCGGCGTGGCCCAGGGCCGCGAGTCGTTCGCCCGGGTCGGCCTGCTGTACGTCGCCACCGGCCTCGGGAAGAGCGGCGGTGGGATCGTCGGCGCGCTCGCCACCGGCAGCCTGCTCGGGGCGCTGGTCGGGTTCGCCCTCGGCGCGGCCGTCGGAGCCGCCGCCGGCGCCGTGGTCGTGCGGCCACTCGCCGCGCGGCGGCCGGTGCCGCTGCCCGGGCTGCGGGCGGAGACGCTCCACGCGACGCACGCGCTGCTCGCCCTGTTCGTGCTCACGAATGTCGACGTGCTGCTGGCGAGGGCACTGCTCAGCCCGGCCGAGGCCGGCCGCTACGCCGTCGGCGCGATCGTGGCGAAGATCGCCTTCTGGCTGCCGCAGTTCGTGGTGGTCATCGCCTTCCCGCGGATGGCCGACAGCAGGCGGGTGGCCGCCACCCTCGCGGCCGCGGGGATCACGGCTGGCCTCGGCGTCCTGGTCACCCTCGGCGCCTGGCTGTTCGGCGACCTGGTGGTGCGGATCGTCGGTGGTGCCCAGTACGCGGGCCTCGGGCCGGTCGTGTGGCTGTTCGCCGCGGCCGGCTCGGCCTTCGCCCTGGCCCAGTTGCTGCTGATGAGCCGGCTCGCGGTGGACGACCGGCGCGCGGTGCTGGCGGTGTGGGCCGCCACCGTGCTGCTGGTGGGAGTGGCCGTCCTGGTGGCCCCGCGCACCGTGACCGGGCTGGTCCTGTCGGCACTGACCGCGGGCTTCGCCCTGGCCGCGGCCGGCCTCGTCGTCGCGCTGCGCGAGCGCCGCACCTGAGCCCCCCCGGGACACCGAAACCGTCGCTACCCGCCCGTCTCCGGGCCGGCTAGCGACGGTTTCGGTGCGGGTGGCGACCTAGGACGACGCCTCCGGGGAGGCGGAGCCGCCGGACTCCGTCGGTTGGTCCGCGCCGATCTCGAGCGCCAGCGGGTTCGGCCACGGGCTGGGCACGAACAGCGGGTTGAACCCGCTGTCGTCGCCCATCGCGGCGGCGACCGCCGCCGTGGCCGGGTAGACCCCGTCCCGCACCCACTGGTCGAGCAGGCCGATCACGGCCAGCCGCGACTCCGGGGTGAAGTTGCAGTGGCCGGCGCCGTACGGGGCACCGGTCGACTCCGGGTACGTGGCGGGCGGGACCGTGAACAGCTGGACCAGCCCGTACTTCACGTTGCCGGCGTCGAGCTGCTCCTGGTAGCGGTCCCGGAAGAAGGACTGGTTCTGCACGATCACCAGCGGGTCGTCGGAGGTGTGGATGGTGATCGTCGGGTCCTGCACGTTGCCCTGCGGGTTGCCGCCCACGCTCAGCGCCTTCTCCAGCGCAGCCTGGTCCGCGGTCACCCGGGTCCCGGCCTGCAGCTGGGCGATCAGCGCGTCCGCGGCACCCTCGCCCCCCACCGTGTCGATCAGTGCGCGCTCCTCGTCGTCGACCCGCTCGGCGTAGTCGGTCTCGACGTTGCTGGAGATGTTGCCGCCGAAGCGCTGCTCGACGTCGTACCGGGCGACGGTGCCGAAGCCGAGAGCCGTCGCCAGGGACTCGATGTAGCCGGACACCTGGCTGGCGATCGTGGACCCGTCGTACGTCGCCGTCTTCGACGGGGCGTCCACGATGGCGGCGATGGTCAGGATCTTCGCGATCGCGTCGGTGTCCTGGGCCACGGCACCGTCGTACATGGGCTTGAACCCGGCGTTCCAGGCGGCCACGGCAGCCTCGTACGACCCGAAGTCGACGATGTCCATCTCCGGAGCGAAGAACTGCTGGATCGAGTACTCCGCGTCCAGGGCCATGTCGAAGTTCGGGACCACGCCCGCGATCGCCCCGCAGAACGGAGCGACGCCGTCGACCCACTCGGGGTGCGTCTGCGCGACCGTTTCCGTGATCAGGCCGCCGAGCGAGTCACCCCACACGTAGACCCGGTTGGGCTTGGCGACGTTGTCGGAGAAGAAGGTGTACAGCTGCTCCGCCGCCGCGACGCCGTCCTCCACGGCCCAGCCGTTGGACGCGTAGGCGGAGCCGGTGAGGGCGTAGCCCTGCGCCAGCAGGGCCTCGCCGACCTCCTTGTTACCGCCGCCCCAGCCGGGAGCGGGCTCGGCGGTCGTGGCGACCGGGTTGAAGTCCGGCGGGAACGGCTGCGCGGGCCGGTAGCCGTGGGAGTAGATCAGCAGGGTGCCGTTCCACTTCTCCGGCAGCAGGATCTCGTAGTTGGCGCCCTCGAGCGTTCCCGAGCAGGCGACCTGGTCGCACCCGGTGAAGGGGACGTCGTCGCTCTGGTCGAACACCGGGGAGGTGGTCCCCGAGGACGAGGTGCAGGCGGTCAGCAGCAGCGCACCCGCGGCCAGTGCGGCCGCGGCTGCGGGCAGGCGGGTCGTCGACATGGAGCGGAGTCTGGCAGCGACCGTGCCGTGAGGCTCGGCGACCGCGCGGCAAGTGACCGCACCGTGACCCGCGGTGCCGCGGGGCGTGCACGGAGCGCCGGTGCGGCCCACCTAGCATGGCCGGGCACTTGCGCGCCGCGGACCGACGCGGCCCGCCCTCGTCCCCGGGAGACCCGTGACCAGCCAGGCCGTGCCCACGCGGGCGGGACGCGTCGGCGCGCTCGTGGCGGCGCTGCGCCCCCGGCAGTGGCTGAAGAACGTCCTGGTGCTGGCCGCCCCGCTGGGCGCGGGCAGCCTGTTCGAGCCGGACGTGCTGGTGCCCACGCTGTGGGCGGTGGTGGCGTTCTGCCTGGCGTCCAGCGGGACCTACCTGGTCAACGACGTCGCCGACGTCGAGGCCGACCGGGCGCATCCGGTCAAGCGGCACCGTCCGGTCGCGGCGGGCCTGCTGCCGGTCGGGCCGGCGATCGGCGCCGCGGTGCTGCTGCTGGCCAGCGCGGTGCTGCTGGGCCTGGCGGTCCGCCCCGCCCTGGGTGCGACAGTGGCGGCGTACGTGACGGCGACGCTGGCGTACTCGCTGTGGCTCAAGCACGAACCGGTGCTCGAGCTGGCGCTGCTGGCGCTCGGCTTCCTGCTGCGAGCGGTCGCGGGTGGCGCGGCGACGGGGATCCCGCTGTCGCAGTGGTTCCTCATCGTCGCGGGCTTCGGCTCGCTGTTCATGGCGGCGGGCAAGCGCTACTCGGAGCTGGCCTCGCTTGCTGAGGGTGAGACCGCCGCGCGGCGGGCGCTGGACGGCTACACGACGTCCTACCTGCGCTTCGTCTGGGGCGTCGCGGCCGGCGTCACGATCATGTCGTACTGCCTGTGGGCGTTCGAAGTGGCGCAGGTGCCCTCGAGCCTGCCGTGGGCGGTGTGGAGCGTGCTGCCGTTCGTGCTCGGTGTGCTGCGCTACGCCGTGGACGTGGACCGCGGCGCCGCGGAGGCACCGGAGGACGCGGTGCTGCGCGACCCGGTGCTGCTGGGACTGGGCCTGGCGTGGGCCGTGCTGTTCGGCCTCGGCGCGCTGGCGGTCTGAGCCGTGCCGCTCGAGGGATCGCCGCCGGTGTCGCCGCTGGTCCGCTCGGCCGGGGAGCGGCTGCTCACCGGGTGGGGCCGGACCGCGCCGTCGTCCGCGACGGTCGTGGCACCGGCGGACGTGGCAGGGGTCCGGGCCGCGATCACTGCCGCCGGGCCGCGCGGTGTGCTGGCGCGCGGACTGGGTCGCTCGTACGGCGACGCCGCACAGGACGCCGGCGGCGTGGTGCTGGACCTGTCCGCGCTGTCCGCGGTGTCGGTGGACCCTGTGCACGCGCAGGCGACGGTCGGCGCGGGGGTCAGCCTGGACCACCTGCTGCGGGTGCTGCTCCCGCTCGGCTTCTTCGTCCCGGTCACGCCAGGGACTCGGTACGTCACCGTCGGCGGCGCGGTCGCTGCGGACGTGCACGGCAAGAACCACCACGTCGACGGCACGTTCGGCGCCCAGGTCCGGTCCCTGGAGCTGGTGACGTCGGACGGCGCGGTGCGCACCGTGGGGCCGGCCCCGGATGCCGACCCGGAGCTGTTCTGGGCCACCGTCGGCGGCATGGGACTCACCGGTGTCATCACCTCGGTCACGCTGGGGCTGCTGCCTGTGGAGTCGTCCCGCATGCTGGTGGACACCGACCGGGCGGGCGACCTGGACGCGCTGATGACCCTGATGGTCGAGGGCGACGCCGGCTACCGGTACTCCGTGGCGTGGATCGACTGCACTGCACGGGGTGCTTCGCTGGGTCGCGGCGTGCTCACCCGGGGCGACCACGCCCCGTTGTCCGCGCTGCCGGCGCCGGCCGCGGCGGACCCGCTGGCGTACGACGCCTCGCCTCGGCTGGGGGCGCCGCCGTTCGTGCCCGGCGGGCTGCTGAACACCTGGTCGGTGCGGGCGTTCAACGAGGCCTGGTTCCGCAAGGCCCCGGCCGTGCGACGCGACGAGGTGCAGGCCATCCCCGCGTTCTTCCACCCGCTGGACGGGGTCCGGGACTGGAACCGGGTCTACGGGCCGGGCGGGTTCCTGCAGTACCAGTTCGTCGTGCCCGACGGCGCGGAGTCGGTCGTGCGCACCGCGGTGGAGCGGTTCAGCGGGTCCCGGGCACCGTCGTTCCTGGCCGTGCTCAAGCGGTTCGGACCGGCGAACCCCGCGCCACTGTCGTTCCCCCGGCCGGGGTGGACGCTGGCGCTGGACGTCCCGGCCCGCGCCCCCGGCCTGGGCGACCTGCTGGACGACCTGGACCGGCTGGTGCTGGACGCGGGTGGCCGGCACTACCTGGCCAAGGACTCCCGGATGACGCCGGAGACGTTCGCGGCCGGCTACCCGCGGCTGGCGGAGTGGCGGACGGTGCGCGACCGGGTGGATCCGGGCCGCGTGTTCACCTCGGACCTCGATCGGAGGCTGGGCCTGTGATGGACGCCCTGGCGGACCCGCAGTCGGTGCTCGTGCTGGGCGGGTCCAGCGAGATCGCGGCGGCGGTGCTGGACGCGCTGCCCGCGGAGCGCCTGCGCCGGGTCGTGCTGGCCGGCCGCCCCTCGGCGGCGCTGGACGCGGTGGCGTCTGCGCAGCGGTCCCGCGGGATCGCGGACGTGTCGACGGTGGGCTTCGACGCCCTCGACACCGGCGCGCACCAGGCCCTGGTGGATGGCGTCTTCGACGCGGGTGACGTCGACCTGGTGCTGCTGGCGTTCGGCGTGCTGGGTGACCAGGCGGTGGCCGAGGCGGACCCCGACGCCGCGGTCGAGGTGGCGCAGGTCAACTACGTGGGAGCGGTCAGCACCGGGCTGCGGGTGGCCACCCGGCTGCGGGAGCAGGGCCACGGCGTGCTGGTCGTGCTGTCCTCGGTCGCCGGTGAGCGTGGCCGGCGCTCCAACTACGTGTACGGCTCCACCAAGGCGGGCCTGGACGCCTTCGCCCAGGGCCTCGGCGACGCGCTGCACGGGTCGGGGGCCCGGGTCATGGTGGTCCGCCCCGGGTTCGTGCGGACCCGCATGACGGCCGGCCTGCCCGAGGCCCCGCTCACGGTCGACCCGGCCGACGTGGCCGACGCCGTGGTCGCAGGGCTGCGCCGCGGGTCCGAGGTGGTCTACGCGCCCGCCCCGCTGCGGCTGGTCATGTCCGGGCTGCGGCACCTGCCCCGCCCGGTGTTCCGCCGCCTCCCCCTCTGACACGCGCCTCCCCGCTGTCACGTACCTCGAGCCTCGCCCGCACCAGGCGTTGCCGCCACGGTGACGTTCTGCTGGGACACGCCGGCGTGTCCCAGCAGAACGTCACACCGGGTCCGCGAGCCGCTTGCCCGCCGCCGTCACGGCCTGCTCCAGCGCCGCCCGATCCACCGGGCCGTCCGTGGTCACGCGCACGGTCGACGTGCCCCGGGACACCAGGTCGACCTCCACGTCCGCCACACCGTCGACCGCGGTCAGGTGCGTCGTCAGACCCCGTACGCAGCCACCGCAGCCGAGCCCGTTGACCAAGAGCACCGTTTGCACCACGACCCCCTCCCCACGGACATCGGGGCCGGGACCGCCTGTCGACGGCCCCGGCCCCGGTGGTCGCGTGTAGTCAGCCCTCGTTGCCGCACGTGCAGGGGTCGCACTCGCACGGGTCGCAGGTGCACTTGGGGTTCGAGCAGGTGCTCATCGACGGGGTTCCTCTCCTGGTCGGCCGGGTGGATCCCGTCCTCAGGCCGGGATCGCATGCGTGCTGGGGCTCCCGAGGCTACCGAGCCACGCCCGCGCCCGGCCAGGCCTCTCGCATTCCCGGCCCCCGGCGTGTCCCGCTCCCCGGCAGCCGCTCCCCGGCACCCGTCCCCCGGCACCCGTTCCCCGGCACCCGTCCCCCCCGCCCCACACCGTCACCGACCGTCCCACCCGCCACGCCCGGTGGAACGTGCGACCACGTCCCGACGCCGTGGGGCTGGTCCAAGGTTCCACCGGTGAAGGGGGGCGTGGGGGTACGAGGGCGGGTGTGGTGGGTCGACGCCCCGGGCGGGTCAGTGGCCGGCGTCCTGCCAGGTGCGGCCGAACCCGACGGACACGTCCAGCGGCACCCGCAGCTCGTAGGCCCCGCCCATCTGCGCGCGCACCAGCGCCTCGACGGCGTCCCGCTCCCCCGGGGCCACCTCCAGCACGAGCTCGTCGTGCACCTGCAGCAGCATCCGAGAGGCCAGCCGCTGCTCCCGCAGCGCCCGAGCCACCCCGAGCATCGCCACCTTGATGATGTCGGCGGCCGACCCCTGGATCGGGGCGTTGAGCGCCATCCGCTCCGCCATCTCGCGCCGCTGCCGGTTGTCGCTGGTGAGGTCCGGCAGGTAGCGCCGCCGCCCCAGCAGCGTCTCGGTGTAGCCGGTCACCCGGGCCTGCTCCACCACGTCGCGCAGGTAGTCACGGACCCCGCCGAACCGCTCGAAGTACTCGTCCATCAGCACCCGCGCCTCGTCCGGCGCGATGCCCAGCTGCTGCGACAGGCCGTACGACGACAGCCCGTACGCCAGCCCGTACGACATCGCCTTGATCCGTCGGCGCATCTCCGGGTCGACCGCGCCCGCGTCCACGGCGAACACCCGCGACGCGACCGTGGTGTGCAGGTCCTCCCCGGAGGCGAACGCCTCGATCAGGCCCTCGTCCTCCGACAGGTGGGCCATGATCCGCATCTCGATCTGGCTGTAGTCGGCGGTCATCAGCGTCTCGTAGCCGTCACCGACCACGAAGCCTGCGCGGATCCGCCGGCCCTCCTCGGTGCGGATCGGGATGTTCTGCAGGTTGGGGTCGGTCGACGACAGCCGTCCGGTGGCGGCCACCATCTGGTTGAAGGTGGTGTGGATGCGCCCGCCGGCGTCCGCGAGCGGGATCAGCCCGGCGACCGTCTGCTTCAGCCGGGACCAGTCGCGCCACCGCAGCAGCGCCTCCAGCAGCGGGTCCCCCGTCTGGGCGTACAGCGACTGAAGCGCGTCCGCGTCGGTGGTGTAGCCGGTCTTGATCCGCTTGGTCTTCGGCAGCCCCCGCTCGCCGAACAGGATCTCCTGCAGCTGCTTCGGCGATCCCAGGTTGAAGGGCCGGCCCACGATCGCGTGCGCGTCGGCCTCCGCCTCGCGCACCCGGTCGGCGAACTCCGCGTCCAGTCGCCCGAGGTGGTCCAGGTCGACCGCGATGCCGTCGCGCTCCAGCTGCGCGAGCACGGTCTCCAGCGGCAGCTCGACGTCACGCAGCAGCGCGGTGCCACCGCGCTCGGACAGCTCACGGTCCAGGGCGTCGGCCAGGTCCAGCACCGCGCGCGCCTGCAGCCCCAGCGACGCCGACGCCGCGCCCTCGTCCGACCCGTCCAGCGTGAGCTGGCCGTCGTCCTCGTCCACGGGCCGCAGGTCGCGGCCCAGGAACCGCGCGGTCAGGTCCCCCAGGTCGAAGGTCCGCTGCCCGGGCAGGACCAGGTACGCCGCCAGCGCGGTGTCGTCCACCAGGCCGTCCAGCGGCCACCCGCGCGCCGCCAGCGCCAGCATCGGCCCCTTGGCGTCGTGCATGACCTTGCCCCGGGACCCGTCGGCCAGCCAGCCGGCGACCGCCCCGTCGTCGTCGGCCGTCAGCTCGCGGGGGTCCAGCCACGCCGTCGCCCCGTCGGGGGACGCCAGGGCTACCCCGCTCGGGTCACCCGTGCCGCGACCCCAGTGCCCGGACACGGCCACCCCGGTACGACCACCGGTCGCGTGTCCCTCCAGCCAGGGCGCCACCTCGCCGGCACCGAGCACCGTGACGTCGACGTCGAACCCGCCGCCCTCCGCAGGTGCGGCGTCGTCGCCCAGCGCCTCGAACAGCCGGTCCCGCAGCACCCGGAACTGCAGTGCGTCGAAGACCTCGTGCACCTTGTCCCGGTCGAACGCCCGGCGCTCCAGCTCGGTCGGCGACACCGGCAGCGGCACGTCGCGCACCAGCCCGTTCAGCTGCCGGTTGAGCAGCACCTGGGCCAGGTGCTCGCGCAGCGCCTCGCCCTTCTTCCCCGTCACCTCGTCGGCGTGGTCCACCAGGCCGGACAGGGTGCCGTACTGCCGCAACCACTTCGACGCGAAGCCCTGGCCCACGCCGGGCACGCCGGGCAGGTTGTCGCTGGACTCCCCCACCAGCGCGGCGAGGTCGGGGTAGCGCTCCGGCGGGACGCCGTACTTGGCCTCCACCGCCTCCGGCGTCATCCGGGCCAGGTCGCTGACGCCCTTGACCGGGTAGAGCAGGGTCACGCGGTCGTCGACGAGCTGCAGGCAGTCCCGGTCGCCGGAGATGACGAGGACCTCGTAGCCCTCCGCCTCCGCCCGCGACGACAGCGTCGCGATGATGTCGTCGGCCTCGAACCCCTCCGACTCCAGCGCCACCACGTCCAGGGCCGCGAGCACCTCCTTGATCAGCTCGACCTGGCCCTTGAACTCCTGCGGCGACGCGGACCGGTTGGCCTTGTACTCCGCGTACTCCTCGGTCCGGAACGTCACCCGGGACACGTCGAACGCGACCGCGAGGTGGGTCGGCTTCTCGTCCCGCAGCGCGTTGATGAGCATCGAGGTGAACCCGTACACCGCGTTGGTGGGCTGCCCGGTCGTCGTGGAGAAGTTCTCGACCGGCAGCGCGTAGAAGGCGCGGTACGCCAGCGAGTGCCCGTCGAGCAGGAGCAGCCGGCGGGGCGGGGAGGCGTCCGTCACGCAGCGATCCTAGGGTGGCCGGGTGACCGCCGAACCGCCCTCCGGGGACGACTACATCGCCGCGATGAACGACCTGTCCCGCGGAAGCCTGGCCGAGCGGATGGGCATCCGCTTCGTCGAGGCCAGCGCCGACCGCGTGGTCGCGACCATGCCGGTGGAGGGCAACACCCAGCCGTACGGGCTGCTGCACGGCGGCGCCAGCGTGGTGCTCGCCGAGACCATCGGCTCGGTCGCGTCGGTGCTGTACGCCGGGGAGGGCCGGATCGCGGTCGGGATCGAGATCTCCTGCTCGCACCACCGAGGCGTGACCGAGGGGACCGTGACCGGCGTGGCCACCCCACTGTCACGCGGCCGCAGCCTGGCGACGTACGAGATCGCGATCACCGACGACCGCGACCGGCGCGTCGCCACGGCCCGGCTGACCTGCATGCTGCGCGACGCGGTCCCCGGATCCTGACCGCAGCGGGCACCGCCCGCACGTCGGACGACGCGTCCGCGGGCGTCCCCGCGACGAAGCGGTTCAGGCCTTCGCGGCCGGGGCCGTCACCTTCGCCGGGGCCAGGGCGATATCGGCGACGGCCTCGGGAGCGACTGCGGGTGCCGGTACTCCCGCCGCCTGCCGGCGACGGCGTGTGGCGCGGGCCCGAAGCCCGGCGAGCTTGCTGTGCTGCTGGTCTCCCAGCAGGCGCCGACGCAGCCCGGCCGTCCCGGTGACCCGGCGGGTGACGACGGGGGCGAAGCCGAGGCGCGCGTAGAACCGCTGCGCGTCGCGCAGGTGCGGGGGCACGTCCACGGCGATCTGGTCGGTGCCGATGCGGTCCGCGTGGGCCAGGGCCTCCACCAGGAGCGCCCGCCCGACCCCCCGGTGGCGCGCGCCGCTGTGGACGTGTAGCAGACCCACCACCACCGTCGGAGCGCTCCAGGGCCCGATCTCCTGCACCGACAGCGCCGCAACCCCCACCGGGTCGGTGCCGTCCCAGGCCACCAGGACCACCCGGCCAGGCTCCTCCGCCGCCGACAGCCAGCGCGCCCGGGCCCGGTCCAGCCCGGCCCCGCCACCGGGGACCACGCCGGAGTCGACCGTGGCCCGCAGGTCCTCCCACAGCGGGGCGAGCGAGTCCATCGACTCGTGACAGACCCGGGTGACCGTGATCGCGCTGCGAGGCACCGACGTGCTCCCTTCGGCCGACGACCGACACCGCTGCCGGCGCCGCTCGGCGCCGTCCCCCCGCCGCCGGTGTCGACCGGCGTCCGTGTCGCCACGGTAGGGCCCGGACCGCCCGTGTGGGAAGTGGGGGTATCCCTGTCGCGGTCGACCGCCCGTGGGCGCACTCCCGGTCACCGGACACGCCGCGGGTCCTGCCGTTCCGGCCCCCCGGGCCCAGGGTCCGCACTATGCTCCCGCAGCGTTGCACCGGGGCCCCTCCGGGCGACACCCAGCCGCCGGACGGCACGTCCGCGGAGTGAGGACCGACGGGAGGAGGACGGGTGCCGAAGCGCGCAGCAGCACTGCTGATCGCCGCTCTCGCCGCCCTGGCCGTGTTCTTCGGTGCGACCCCCGCTTCTGCGGAGGGACCCGAGATCGGCGGCCAGATGTCCGCCAGCGACGGGACGCCGGCCGCGGGCGTGGAGTTCACGGTGGAGAACGGCGCCGGGTTCAGCGAGACGGTGACGACCGGGCCGGACGGGACCTGGACCCTGCCACTGCCCGAGTCCGGCCAGTACACCGTGACGATCAACGTCGACACCCTGCCCGAGGGCACGACGCTGACGGACCCGGAGAAGACCACGCTGTCGGTCACCGTGTTCTCCAACAAGCGGGTGGTGCAGTTCCCCACCGGCAGCGGTGAACGCGAGACCGAGTCGATCTGGGACCGGGTCGCCCAGCTCACCGTGGACGGACTGATCTTCGGCCTGATCCTGTCCCTCGGCGGCCTGGGGCTGTCACTGATCTACGGCACCACCGGCCTGACGAACTTCTCCCACGGCGAGCTGATGACGCTCGGCGCGGTGATCACGTTCTTCTTCAACGTGACGCTGGGGCTGGACTTCATCCTCGCCGCGGCGCTGGCGCTGTTCGTCTGCGCCATCCTCGGCTCGCTGCAGGACCGAGGGCTGTGGCGACCGCTGCGCAAGAGGGGCACCGGCCTGGTCGCCATGCTCGTTGTCTCGATCGGCCTGGGCATCCTGCTGCGGTACGTGATCCTGTTCTTCTTCGGCGGCGACACCAAGCAGTACGCCTCGTACAGCGGGCAGGAGGGCCTGGCGTTCGGGCCGGTCGACATCACGCCCAAGGCGATCATCGCCTCCAGCATCGCGATCCTCGCCCTCGGCATCACGTCGTACTGGCTGCTGCGCACCCGGATGGGCAAGGCCAGCCGGGCGGTGTCCGACAACCCGGCGCTGGCGTCGGCCTCCGGCATCGACGTCGAGCGCGTCATCAACGTGGTCTGGATCTTCGGCGCCACGCTGGCCGCACTGGGCGGGATCATCTACTCGCTCAACAACGGCGTGAACTGGTTCCAGGGCTTCCAGGTGCTGCTGCTGATCTTCGCGGGCATCACCGTGGGCGGCCTCGGGACCGCCTTCGGCGCCATCGTGGGCTGCCTGGTCGTGGGCCTGGTCATCCAGTTGTCGACGCTGTTCGTCCCCCCGGAGATGAAGAACGTCGGCGCGCTGGTGATCCTGATCGTGATCCTGCTGGTGCGACCGCAGGGCATCCTCGGCCGCCGCGAGCGGGTCGGCTGAGAGGGAGGCTGACATGGACTGGAACCTGATCCTCTCCCAGGCGGTCACGCAGGGCATCGGCATCCAGGCGGTCATCTTCTGCCTGGCCGCTATCGGCCTGAACGTGCACTTCGGCTACACCGGCCTGCTCAACTTCGGCCAGGCCGCGTTCCTGGCCGTGGCCGCGTACGGCGTCGGCGTGTCGATCGCCTACTTCGGCTGGCCGCTGTGGATCGGCCTCGTCGTCGGCATCATCGCGGCGATCCTGCTGGCGCTGCTGCTCGGTATCCCGACCCTGCGGCTGCGCGCGGACTACCTGGCCATCGTCACCATCGCCACGGCGGAGATCATCCGGCTGATCGTGCGGTCGGTGACCTTCCGGGAGGTCTTCGGCGGATCCGACGGCATCAACCGCTTCGCCGACGACTTCTACAAGCTCAACCCGTTCACCAGCGGCCTCACCCTGGGCCCGGTCAGCTTCAGCCAGAACGACCTGTGGGTCGTCGTCATCGGCTGGCTCCTGGTCCTGCTGTGCTCCTTGGTGGTGTGGTTGGCCATGCGCTCGCCGTGGGGCCGGGTCCTCAAGGCCATCCGCGAGGACGAGGACGCCGTCCGCAGCCTCGGCAAGAACGTGTACTCGTACAAGATGCAGTCGCTGGTCCTGGGCGGCGTGCTGGGCTGCTTCGGCGGTTTCGTGTTCGCCCTCGCGACGCAGTCGGTCCAGCCGGACAACTACTCCACCGACCTGACGTTCTTCGCCTGGGCCGTCCTCATCCTCGGCGGCGCGGCTCGGGTGTTCGGTCCGGTCCTCGGGTCGATCGTCTTCTGGTTCCTGCTGATCCTCATCGACGGCGTCCTCGGCGAGGCCGTGCGGGCCGGCTACATCGGGTTCATCCGCACCGACCAGGTCGGCCAGGTGCGCTACTGGATCCTGGGCCTGACACTGATGCTGTTGATGATCTACCGACCACAGGGGATCCTGGGCGACAAGAGGGAGTTGGCCATCGATGCCCGCTGACGAGATCACCCACGGCGACGCCCCGGCGCGTCCCGACGTGACGCCGGCCGGTGGCTACGGCACGGCCATGAAGGAGAAGGCCACCGCCGCGCTCGCGGACGTACCCCACGTCCCCGGCGCTGCGAAGCCGGACCCGATCCTCACCGCCGACAAGATCGTGCGCCGGTTCGGCGGCCTGGTCGCGGTCGACGTCGAGCACGTGCAGGTCCAGCGCGGTGCCATCACGGCGCTGATCGGGCCCAACGGTGCCGGCAAGACCACCTTCTTCAACCTGCTCACCGGGTTCGACCAGCCGGACGAGGGCCGGTGGAGCTTCAACGGCACCGACCTGTCCGGCATGGCCTCGTACAAGGTCGCCCGCCTCGGCATGGTGCGCACCTTCCAGCTCACCAAGGCGCTGGCCAAGCTGAAGGTCATCGACAACATGCGCCTGGGCGCCACTCACCAGAAGGGCGAGCACTTCTTCACCGGGCTCATCCCCGGCATCTGGAAGTCGCAGGAGAAGAGCATCACCGAGCAGGCCGACGAGCTGCTGGCCCGCTTCAAGCTCGACGCCAAGCGCGAGGACTTCGCCGGGTCGCTGTCCGGCGGTCAGCGCAAGCTGCTGGAGATGGCCCGCGCCCTCATGGTGAAGCCCGAGATGGTCATGCTGGACGAGCCGATGGCCGGCGTGAACCCCGCCCTGACCCAGTCCCTGCTGCAGCACATCAAGGACCTGCGGGAGCAGGGCATGACCGTGCTGTTCGTGGAGCACGACATGGACATGGTCCGCGACATCAGCGACTGGGTCATCGTCATGGGCCAGGGCGCGGTGATCGCGGAGGGACCGCCGGACTCGGTCATGGCCGACCCCGCCGTGATCGACGCCTACCTCGGCGCCCACCACGACCGCTCGCTGTCCGACTCCGGCGATTCGCTGCAGTCCTGAGGAGCCCGCTGTGACCATCACCCCGGACCCCACCGACCCGTTCGAGAAGGTCAACGAGCTGCACGTCGACGCCGAGCAGCGTCACCCTCACGGCCACGCCACCGAGCTCGTCGACCGCTCCCAGCACATCGCGGAGTCGACCCAGGCGCTGGTGCGCACCGACGAGCTGATCGCCGGCTACCTGCCCGGGGTGCCCATCCTCAACGGCGCGGACTTCTACGCCAACGAGGGCGAGCTCGTCGGCATCATCGGCCCCAACGGCGCGGGCAAGTCCACCCTCCTCAAGGCGCTGTTCGGCCTGGTCCGCGTGAGCACGGGCGAGGTGACCCTGCGCGGCGAGAACATCACCAACATGCGCGCGGACCAACTGGTGCGCAAGGGCATCGGCTTCGTCCCGCAGACCAACAACGTGTTCCCCTCGCTCACCATCGAGGAGAACCTGCAGATGGGCTGCTACCAGGCGCCGAAGAAGTTCGGCGACCAGTTCGAGCGGGTGGCCTCGCTGTTCCCGACCCTGGCCGACCGCCGCAAGCAGCGGGCCGGCTCGCTGTCCGGCGGCGAGCGGCAGATGGTCGCCATGGGCCGCGCGCTGATGATGGAGCCGTCCGTGCTGCTGCTGGACGAGCCGTCCGCGGGCCTGTCCCCCGTCCTCACCGACGAGGCGTTCGTCCGGGTCAAGGAGATCAACAAAACCGGCGTCACCGTGATCATGGTCGAGCAGAACGCCCGCCGGTGCCTGCAGATCGTCGACCGCGGCTACGTGCTGGACCAGGGCCGCAACGCCTACTCCGGCTCCGGCAAGGACCTGGCCAACGACCCCAAGGTCATCGAGCTCTACCTCGGCACCCTCGCCAAGGCCTGACCCCTCCCCCGTCCCCGTCCTTGGGCACACGATCCGCTATGCGGATCGTGTGCCCAACTCGTGCGGCGTGTCGGCCTCTGGACGGGCAACACGATCCGGGTCGGGTGACTCGTGGGACTGGTGCAGTGTCGGACAGTCGGCGCGGCCAGCCCCGTCGGCTACTCAGTCAGACAGGCGACGGCGGCGCAGGCCACTCAGTCAGACAGGCGACGGCGGCGCAGGCCACTCAGTCGGACAGTCGGCGGCGCCAGCCGGCTGCGCCACTCAGCCGGACAGGCCGCGCAGGAAGTCCTCGGTGCGCTGCGTGCCAGCGCCGCCGACCTCGTACGGCACCGCCCACAGCTCGGTGACTCCGACGTCCTGGTACCTCGCCAGGGCGGCGCGCACCTGCTCCTCGGTCCCCGCCAGGACCAACTCACCCACCGTGGACACGCCCTCACGGTCGAAGATCCGCCGGTAGTTGTCCAGCCCGCCGTAGCGCGAGAACACCGCATCCGCCGTGCTCCGAGCCTCGTCCCCGTCGTCGCAGACGGCGACGGGCATCGCGGCCACCACCCGCCGGGGTGCGCCCCCGCTCGCCGCCGCGAGCCGGCGCACGCTGTCCGCGAGCACCCGGGGACCCGCCAGCCAGGTCACCACGCCGTCCGCCAGCTCTCCCGCGACGTCGGTCATGCGGGGGCCCAGCGCCCCCACGAGCACCGACACCGGAGAGGTCCCCGGCACCGTGAACTCCCCCGCCACGGAGTAGTGGTCGCCCCGGTAGCGGACACCCCCGTCCCGCAGCAGCGGGACGAGGACGGACAGGTAGTCCCGCATGTGGTTCGCGGGGCTGGCGTACGACAGCCCGTGCAGATCCTCGATCACCGGGCGGTGGGACACGCCCACGCCCAGGGTGAGCCGGCCACCGGACAACGCCTGCACGGTGGCCGCCTGCTGAGCCAGGGCCCACGGGTGCCGCGGGTACGTCGGGATCACCCCGACACCCAGGTCGATCCGGGAGGTACGGGCCGCGGCCACGGCGAGCACGCTCAGCGCGTCGATGCCACGGGAGAAGTGCGTGGTCCAGACGGCGGCGTGGCCGTGGTCCTCGGCCGCCACCACGGCGTCGACCACATCATCCGGAGGAGTGGGACGCCCCAGCGCCTCACCGCCGGCGTTGACGGCGATCCGCACCGGCTCAGACCCTCAGGGCCCGCAGCGTGGACCACGCCCGGCAGGCCAGTTGCAGGTTGAAGTCCACGTCGGGGTCACCGAGGGCCAGCTCGGAGACCTCCCGGATCCGCTGCAGCCGGTACTTCAGCGTGCTGCGGTGGATGGACAGCCGGCGTGCGGTCTCCTCGTAGCGCCCGCCGCACTCCAGGTACGCGGACAGCGTGGCGACCAGCTCGGAGTGACGCCGCCGGTCGTAGTCCAGGAGGCGGCCCAGCCACTCGTGCACGAACCGCTCGATCCCGCGCGGGTCCTCGGCCGACGCGAGCAGGCGGTAGACGCCCAGCCGGTCGAACACCGCGACCTGCGCCGCGTCCGGCTGGCTGCCCAGCAGGTTCAGCGACGTCTGGGCCTCCCGGAACGACGCCGGGAAGTCCCCCACTCCCCGGGTCCGTCCGCCGACGCCGATGCGGCAGGTGCCGCGGGCCAGCTCCCGCAGCACCCCGGTGCGCATCTCCTCCCAGTCGACGTCGCGGTCGGTGATCAGGACCACCGTCCCCGAACGCCCCACCAGCAACGATCCCAGCCCGCGTTCCCGCGCCGCGCGGCGCACCGCGGTGAAGAACTGGTCGTCGTCGCGGGTCCGGCCCCGGCCCTCGAAGATCGCCACCACGTGCGGGCGGGTGAGGTCGTGCTGGAAGGTCTCCCCCCGCTCGACGGCGGACGAGAGGTTCGTCCCCGCCAGCAGGTCCTCCACGAGGTCACGACGCAGCCGGATCTCGGTGTCGGCGACGCTGCGCAACCGGGCCAGCTCCAGGGACAGGATGGTCGCCCCGTACTCCAGTGCCGTGAGGTCCTCGTCCCGGGCCGTCCGGTCCGGGTCGAGGAGAGCGATGACCGCGACCGAACCCGGCCGCGGGGAGACAGCCTGGATCAGGCGACCCGTCTCCCACTCGATCGAGCCACGGCGCAGCAGCCGGCGCAGCAACTGCTCCCGGCGGGCCGGCGGATCCTTGGAGTGCTCGGGGGGCTCCCCTGACCCTGCCCAGGCGCGGATGTTGCCGAACCGGTCCTCGATGACGACGGTACGTCCGGTCACCTCGTGGACGGCACGGGCGATGCCGTCCATGCCCTCCCCGGAGACGGCCGCCCGGGTGAGGCGGTCGTGGATCTCCATGCGCAGCTGCAGTGCCTGCACGGTGTTCTCCAGCTGGGCGTTGACCGAGGCCAACTCCTCCGCAGCGGCCCGCTCCGAGCGGTGCAGCCTGCTGTTGCGCATGGCCACGCCCATCTGCTGGGCCAGCACCCGCAGCAGGAAGTGCCCACTGGGGCCCACATCGCGGTCGGCCGCGACGACCAGGTGCCCCAGCGACGCGCCCATGGCGCCGAGGCTGAAGGCCCAGCCCCAGTCCCAGCCGACCATGCTGACGGCGCCACCATCGCCCGGCAGGTCGTCCAGCCCGGGCGGACAGGGCGGGTCGTCCTCCCCGGGCAGCCACCGACGGGCCTCACCCTCGACCAGCGACACGCCCGCCAGGCGGCACTCGGCGAACGACGGGGCGGCACTGGCGCCCAGCTTGACCACCTGCTCGTCGTCCTGGCACTCCGTCATGAGCATCGACAGCACGAGCAGTGCGTTGAGCCGGGACAGCTGACCTCGCAGCTCGAGGTCGTCCGCGGTCCGGGTGCCGGTCACGCCGGGGACGCCGCCCGGCTGCGCAGGAACTCCTCCGGCTCCAGGTAGTACGGGTTGTCGATCAGGCTGCCTCGCAGCAGCAGCTTCGGGTGCGTACGCAGGAGGTCCACGACGACGCTCCCGTCGAACCGGTCCAGGTCGTACAGGCACACGATCACCTGCGGGTACTGCGGCAGGAACCGGTTGAGGTCGGACTCGTAGTCGACCAGTCCCTCGACCCCGGGCATGTCGCGCAGGGCCCAGGTCATCTCCCCGACGCTGCGGGTGAAGGAGAAGCCGCCTTCGGCCATGCCGGTCCCGACCGCCTGGTCCCAGAACTCCAGCATCTGCGGCTTGGAGAACCCGCCGCCGCGCAGGTAGGTGTCGGCGGAGGACCGGATGTCGAGCTGGCGGGACCCCCGGGCACCGTCCGCGTCGCAGGAGTCGCTGAGCCGGGCCGCCACCTCGTCGGGATCCGCCTCGTCCAGGACGGCGATGCACCGGTCGCCGGCCTGCAGCCCCGCCTCGAGGTACGGCAGCAGGACGTCGTCGCGACCGTCGGAGCCCCGGTACAGGGCGCACACGTGGTCGCCCACCTCCACCGACAGCCCCGGCGGCCCGAGCGGGACGTGCTGACCCATGTGACCCTCCTCACAGACGAGGCCCCAGGGTAGGTGCCGACCGCGGAGAGGTCCAGACCTGCTGGGGCGAAAGGAAGCTCCGACCTCGTCCTCCGAGGACAGGGTCCGCCGTGCGTCCTCCCGGCCCGGAGCCCTCGCCGTCAGCGGCCGTACTTCTGCCAGTGCGCCGCGAAGAGGTCCTCCTCGGAGACCGGGTGCGGCTCGATCGGGCGGGACACCCAGGTGAGGTTGACGAAGTGCCGGGCGTTGACGTTCTCGGTGGTGATGTTGCCGCCCCAGGTCCCGCAGGACAGGCTCAGGGTGAACGGCAGTCCGTTGCGTACCGAGCCGGCGCCCTCGTTGAGGTTCTGGTTCACCAGGACGCGGGCGGTGCGAGTCCCGTTCGCCAGCGCGTCGACGTGCTCGTCGGTGCTGGTGTGGATGCCGCAGGTGTGACCCAGCCCCTGGTAGGAGGTGATGGCGTTCACCAGGTCGACGGCCTCGGCGATCTCGGATCCGTAGCGGTACACCGCCAGCACGACCGAGAGCTTCTCCCCGGAGAAGGGATGGTCCGGTCCGACTCCGTCCTCGGTGACCATGAGGAACGCGGTGTCCTCCGGGACGTCGATCCCCGCCAGCCCGGCGATCGTGTGGGCCGGCTTGGCGATGACCTCCAGGGCCGGGATGTGGCCCCCGTCAGGCCACATCGCCGCGCGCAGGCGCTGCTTCTCGTCCTCGGTGCACAGGTAGCCCCCCGCCGCCTGCAGCCGTGACAGCAGGTCGTCGTAGACGGCGTCCGCCACCACGAGCGAGTTGTCGGCCAGGCAGCTGGTGGCCAGGTCGAAGGTCTTGCCGGCCACGATCATCGCCGCGGCGTCCGCGACGTCGGCGGTCTCGTCCACCACGTGGACCGAGTTGCCGACCCCGACCCCGTACGCGGGCGTCCCGCTGCTGTACGCCGCCTTCACCATCGCAGCCCCACCGGTGGCCACGATCAGGTCCGCCTGCTTCATCAACTCGGTGGTCTTGCCGATCGACGGCGACGTCAGGCTCTGGATCAGGTCCTCCGGTGCTCCGACCTGGGCGCATGCCGCGCGCATCAGCTCCACCGACAGCTCGCTGGTGCGCCGGGTCCGCGGGTGGGGCGCCACGACGATCGCGTTGCGGCCCTTCAGGGCCATCAGCGCCTTCATCGGCGGAGTCGCGTCGGGTCCGGTCGTCGGGATCAGCGCCGCGACGACGCCGACCGGCTTGGCGATCTTGACCAGCCCCCGAGCCGGGTCCTCCTCCACCACGCCGACCGTCCGCAGCCCCCGCATGTCGGCGATGAGTCCGGTGACCCGCCGGTGGATCTTCGTGACCTTGTCGTCGTACCTGCCGAAGCCGCCCTCGTCCACGGCCAGCCGGGCCAGCTCCTGGGCGTGCTCGGGCTGGCAGATCGCCCACCCGACCGCGGTGACGAGCTCGTCGACGCGGTCCTGGTCCCAGTCGGCGATGGCGTCCATGGCTGCCCGGGCGCGGGCGACGACGGCGGCCACCTCCTCGCGCGCGGCGGCCTCCTTCGCGGCGCGCTCGGCGGCGGCGTCGGTGGCGGGAGCGGGGGCGGGGGCGGCGGGCGTGGTCGTCGACATGGCGGACAGGGTGGTTGGCGGCGCGGCCCAGCGGATCGGCCCGGAAGGACGAAGGTCCCGTGATGTCTCACCCGGCGGGGACATGGGCCGGACGCGGCGACATGCCCATCCTCTCCGCATGGCCACGAGTTCCCACACCAGCGTCGCCCCGGGGATGGACGTCCGGGACACGACGATCTCCAACGCCGAGTGGCGCAGCCTGATCGACCGCTTCGAGGACGGGGAGCTCGAGGGACCCATCCTCAACGTCGACCCCGATGACGACCGCGAGTTCGACGCGATCTTCGTGGGCGGCGGGGCGGGCGGGCGGTTCGGGTCCGCGTTCCTGCGGGCGCGGGGCGGCCGCCAGCTGACCATCGACCGCTGGCCGTTCCTCGGGGGCACCTGCCCGCACCAGGCGTGCGTGCCGCACCACCTGTTCTCCGAGTCCGCGCGGGAGCTGGACCTGGCGCGAACTCTGTCGGGTCGGCTGTGGTTCCCGGAGTTCGACGAGAGCCGCGCGTCGGTGCTGGACCTCGTGCAGCTGTTCAAAGCCGGCCGCAACTCCGCCCACTCGTTCATGAACTACCAGAGCAAGGAACAGCTGGGGATGGAGTACATCCTCAACGCCGCGGCCACCGTCCTCGACGCGCACACGGTGGAGGTGGCCGGTCGCGTGTTCACCGCCCGCAACCTGGTGCTCGGGACGGGGGCCAAGACCGTCTACCCGGACATCCCGGGGATCCGGCTGCCCGGCGTGTTCGACTACGCCGAGCTGGTCGAGGACCTCGACTACGACCCGCGCTCCTGCGTCATCATCGGCGGCTCCAAGATCGCCATCGAGTACGGGTCGTTCTTCCAGGCGGCCGGCTGCCAGACGACGATCCTGACGCGCAGCCCGCTGATGACCACCAAGAGCCTGCACCACGTCGACGAGGACCTGCGCCAGTACGTCGTGTCCGGCATGCGAGACCGGGGAGTCGTCATCCACGAAGGGACGACGCCGATCGCCGTCCTCGGCGAGGACCGGGCCACCGGCGTGCGGGTGCGCCTCGCGGACGGGTCCACCGTCGACATCCCCTGCGACATGGTCTTCGTCGGCACCGGGGAGCGCGCCAACTCCGATCCGTACGTGGAGTCGCTCGGTGTCGCCGTCGACGACCGAGGATCGATCATCGTCGACGCGGGGATGCGCACCTCGGTCCCGGACGTCTACGCCATCGGCGACCTCATCGGGCCCCCCATGGAGATGTTCAAGGCCCGCAAGTGCGGGATGACCGCCGCCCGCAACATCATGGGCGAGGACTACACGTTCGACTTCTCCGAGTACCCCGACTTCCTGCACTCCACGTACGAGGTCACCTGGGTGGGCCTGTCCGAGGCCGAGGCACGCGAGAAGTACGACGACGTCATCGTGATCCAGATGCCGCCGCCCGGCGTCCCGTACGGAGACATCCCGCTGCCGTGCGCCGAGGGCTCGATGCTGTACGCGTTCACCCACCCGGAGAAGACCGGCTTCCAGAAGGCCGTGTTCGACGCCCGCAGCCGCAAGCTGGTCGGCGCGCACCACGTGGGGTTCGGGGCCAAGGACTCCTTCCAGTACCTGGACTTCCTGATCCACCGGACCGAGGGGCTCACGATCGACCAGCTGGCCGAGATGAACGAACTCTTCCTCAACTCCGCGCACTTCATCCAGCTCTCCCGGTTGCGCGCGGGAGCGATGGAGCTCAGCTCGCTGTAGCGGCGCGGGCCCGCGCCCGCGCCAGGAGCCGCGCGCGGGAGTCGGCGTTCGCCGCCCGGCGCTCGGCCACCCAGGCCCGCGCAGCGGCCAGGTCCGGGCGCAGCGCGTCCAGCTCCGCGCGGACCGAGTCCGGGGCACTGCCCCCGGGCTCGGTCCGGGAGTGCACGAGACGACGCGGGTCCAGCACGGCGGCGAGGTCCACCGACTCCAGGCCCGGCACCGGTCGACCGACCACCTCGTCGGCGGCGTCGGCGAGGGCCTGGAGGGACAGGGGGGTCTCGCCTGCGAGCCAGCGGGCCACGGCCCGCCCGACCACCCGGTAGGCCGTGCGGTAGTCGGTGCCGGTCCGCAGCACGATCTCGTCGGCGAGGTCCGTCGCGGCCGTCTGCGGGTCCCGGGCGGTCCGCTCCAGCGCCTCGCGGTCGATCGTGAGGGTGCCTACGACGACCGCGGTGAGCGCCACGAGGTCCCGCGCGAGCTCCAGCGCCGACGTCACCTCGCCGTAGGCGTGCAGCCAGTTGTCGGTGGCGGCCGACGGGGTGCGCCCGGTGGCCACCACCCCGGTCAGCCGCCCGATCAGCGTGCTGGTGCCGGCGCGCACGGCCGACAGCGCGTAGGGGTTGCGCTTCTGCGGCATGAGCACCGACGCCCGGCACAAGGACGCGTCCAGCTCGACCAGTCCGAACCCGGGCGAGGCCATGATCTGCAGGTCCTCGCACAGCCGGTCGGCCGTCAGGGCCGACTGCGTCGCGGCGCTGGTCACGTCGACCAGGCCGTCGACGTTCCACATGGTGTCCCGGGTGTTGCGGCCCACGGTGGCGAACCCGAGTTCCCGGGCGATCGCATCCCGGTCCAGCCCCAGGCGGGTCCCCCCGACTCCGCCGGACCCTCCGGGCGAGACGTCCACCCACGAGTAGCAGGCCCGGATCCGAGCGAGGTGGCGCGCGGCCTCCTCGGCGAACGACGCGAGGTAGTGCCCGAAGGTCGATGGTTGAGCCGGCTGCAGGTAGGTCATGTCCGCCCACACGGCGTCGGCCGTGTCCGCAGCCCGGTCGGCGAGGGCCTCGGCGAGGTCGGCGACCGCTTCCGCCAGGTCCAGCAGCCGCTCCCGCAGCGCCAGCCGGAAGGCGATCCGCCCCGCCTCCCTCCGGGTGCGGCCCAGGTGGACCCAGCCGGCCAGGTCCCCGGCCCGACGGGTCAGCTCCCGCTCCCGGCTGTTGTACGCGTCCCCGAGGACCACGTCGTAAGGGAACTCGTCCGCCGGGATCTCGGCGACCTCCAGCAGGACCGCGAGCAGTTCCGCCGCGACCGGCTCGGGCAGCAGGCCCCGCTCCGCCAGCACCGTCACGTGGGCGAGATCGGCCAGGGTCAGTCCGTCGTGCAGCAGCGGGGCGTCGCGGACCTCGACGGCGTACCCGGCGGCGACCAGTTCCGGCGCGGGCCCCGAGGTGATCCGGGCCTGCGCCCCCAGGTAGCCCTCGGGCGTGGGGATGCCCCTCGGCAGGTCCCCCCCGGCCGGGTTGCTCACAGCCCTCCCCCTTCGGCGAAGATCGTGGGCGCCCCACCGGACACCAGGAAGACGATCGGCCCGGCCAGGCTCCCATGTCGCGCCTCGTCGACGAGTGCCGCCATCGCCTTCGCCCCGAAGAACGGGTCCAGCAGGATGCCCTCGGTCTTGGCGACGAGGGCCGCGGCGGCGCGGCCCGCGTCGGAGGCGACCCCGTAGCCCGCGCCGATCCACCCGTCGCGGACCTCGATGCCGGCCAGGTCGGGGCCGCTGAGCCCGGTCAGCCCGGCCGCCTCGTGCGCCAGCCGGTGCACCCGGTCGACGCACTCCTGCGCCGAGCGGCTGACCGTCACCCCGGTGACGCCGGCGAACCACCCCTCCGCGGCGCCGACCTCGAGCCCGGCCTGGGTGCCGCACGACCCGGTCGCCAGCCAGAACTGTGGCGACGGCAGGGCCTCGGCGGCCACCTGGTCGGCCGTCTCCCGCGCGCCGACGACGTAGCCGACGCTGCCGAGCCCGGTGGCGCCGCCCCTCGGCAGCACCAGCGGGACACGTCCTTCGGCACGCAGCTCCGTCGCGATGTCCTCCAGGACCGGGTCGACCGAGGCCCGGTCGCGGTCACCGGTGTAGCGGATCCGGGCCCCGGTGAGGGACTGCAGCATCAGGTTGCCGCGCGGCTGCGCCGGCGGGTCCCCGTAGAAGCACAGCGCCGCGTCCATGCCGCAGCGGCGCGCGGCCAGCGCGGCGAGGAACGCCCAGTTGGACTGCGGGCCGGACCCGGTGACCAGCACGTCGCACCCGCGCGCGATCCCCTCCCCCAGCAGGAACTCCAGCCCGCGCACCTTGTTGCCGCCGAGGCCGATCCCCGTCAGGTCGTCCCTCTTCAGCAGCACCTCCACGCCCAGGGCGTCCGAGAGGCGCGGCGCACGCTGCAGTGGAGTCGGCAGGGACGCGAGACCGACCCGCGCGAGCGACCCGGCGATCCCGGCCGTCGTGCTCACGGGGTACGTGCCGACGCGGCGTCGATGAAGCGGTCCACCGAGCCCAGCGCGGCGCGTGGGTCCAGCAGCCGGTCCAGCTCCTGGTCGTCGATGTCCGCCAGTCGCGCGTCGCTCCTCAGCGCGGTACGGAGATCGACCCCCTGCTCGCGCCCGGTCCGCGACGCCTCGTACACCACCTGGTGGGCCGAGTGCTTGCCGATCCGGTCCGCGAGCGCACGCATGACCGGCTCGGACAGGACGTACCCCCGCTGCCGCTCCAGGTTCTCGCGCATCCGTTCGGCGTCGACCTCCACGCCGTCCAGGATGCGCACCCCGGCCTGCAGCGACGCCGAGGCGTACATGCACAGCTCGGGGAGGAGCACCCACTCGGTCTTCCACGCCCGGCCGTCCCGCTCGTGGCCGTGGATCATCCCCTGGATCGCCAGGTCCGCCTGGCTGCGCACCAGCCGGGCCAGGGTCCCGACATGCTCGGACCACTCCGGGTTGCGCTTGTGCGGCATCGTGATGCTACCCACCGTGCCGGGACCGGACGGCTCGCGCAGCTCGCCGATCTCAGCCCGCTGCAGCTCGAAGACCTCATCACCGATCTTGCCGACCGTCGCCGCCACCATCGCCAGCTGACCGGCCAGCTCGGCCAGCCCGTCCCGCGCCGTCAGCCAGGGCACGGCGGGCACGCCCAGCCCGAGCCGGGCCGCGAACTCCTCGATCATCGGACCGGCAGCCGGCCCCCAGAACTCCATCGTCCCCAGGCCACCGCCCAACTGCACGACCTCGCGACGCGGGCGCCCCTCCTCCAACCGCGCGACGTGGCGGGCGATCTCCTCCGCCCACACGGCGCACTTGAAGCCGAACGTGATCGGCAGGCCGGGCTGCCCGTGGGTGCGGCCGCACATCAGGGTGTCCCGGTGGCGGGATGCGAGCTCCACGGCCGCGGCGTGCATCGCGCGCAGGTCCCGCACGGCCACGTCGGTCATCGACCGCATGACCAGCGCGGACCAGGTGTCGGTGAGGTCCTGGACGGTCGCCCCGTAGTAGACCCACTCGCGGGCCTCGTCCGGCAGATGCTGCTGCAGCACGCGGATCAGGCCCAACGTCGAGTGACCGGTCTCCCGCGTCAGCCGGCCGACTTCGCCCGGGTCCGGGACCCAGTCGGACACCGAGGCGCGCACCGCCACCGCTGCCGGCTCCGGGACCAGTCCGACGGCCGCCTGCGCCTCGGCCAGCGTGGCGAGCAGGTCCAGCCAGGCGCGCAGCCGGCCGACGTCGGTGAACCAGGCCCGCACCTCGGGCGTGGACCACAGGTGCCCGTAGATCTCCGAGTCGGCCGGGTGCGCGGTCATGGCGTCAGCGCGGCCCCGATGCGCGCCGCCTCGACGACGGGCCCCACACCGGTGAGCAGGCGCAGCGCCAGGCGCACCTCGTCGAGGTTGGAGCCCCACGGGACGACCGCGACGTTGCCGTGCACCTCCACCCCGCGCTCCAGCAGGCAGCACTTGGTCAGGACGAGCGCGTCCCCGTCGAAGCCCGCGGCGCGCCGGTGCGGGCAGAGGTCGACCTGGGGCGGCTCGTCTCCGTAGAAGTGCCGGTGGAACTGCACGGACCGCTCGCACCCGATGAGCGTCCAGTCGCCACGCTCGGGCGGCCGGGTGTCCAGGAAGGTCACCTCCCCCGGGAGGTCCACCCCCGAACCCCGGCACGGCAGCAGGTACCCGTCCGCCGGGTTCGCCGCGGCGAGCACGCGGATGTCGACCGCGTCCAGGACCAGGTCCACCGGAGGCAGGTCCTCGTCGTACTCCACGGCCTGTCGCGCCATCATCAGCAGCTTCGCCGGCTCCGGCGGCACGACCTCGGTGACGACGACGGGCACGGGACGGGGCTGCCAGATCACGTTGATGTGCTCGTAGCGGCCCTGGACGACGTACGCGTCGACGTCCGCGGACAGGTACGGAGCCGCCGCGGCCGCGAGCGCGGTCGCGTTGCCGACATCGGTCGTCGGGGAGTCGATCCACACCGTACGGTCCGGGCCGGCGAGCACCCGGGCCTCGACGGCCGGGGCGAACAGCGGCTCGTACGTCTCCTTGCGCACCGCGACCAGGGCGCACGCACCGGAGTTCCGGAGCACGAGCCACTCGGTGCGGCGGTAGACCTCGCGGCCGACGATGTAGTCCAGCACCGCGGCCTCGTCCTGCAGCGCGACGTCGACCTCCTGGACCGAGACCCCGCGGTACGGCCGGGTGATCGTGTTCGGAGCCGGGTCGGGGATCATCGGGTGCCCGCCGCGAGGCCCATGAGCGCGGTGTCCGCGCGCAGCCCGAGCCGCAGCGTCTCCAGCGGGACCACCTCCTCCGGCGCGATGTTGCCGAGGTTGACGTCGGGACCGAGGCTGCGGATGAACCAGGTCTGCTGGGCCTTGTGCGGCGCCTCGAAGATGATGCGCTCCAGCGGGATCACCGACAGCAGGCTGGCGACCAGGTCGTCACGCACCTCGCCGTCGAACTGGTAGATCCCCACGGTGCCCGACTCCCGGCCCTCCGCGATCACCCACCGGGCCCCGGCGTCGAGGTCGGCCTTCATCTCCGCCGCCCACGCGTCGGCGTCGACGGGGACGGTGGCGTCCTTGGACCCCGCCTCCGCGGCGACGACGAAGTCCCCGCTCAGCTGCCGGACCAGGTCCGCCTTGCGGTCGCGCTCGAGCAGGCCGAGGCCGTTCGACACCTCGACCGCGGTGATCCCGCACTCCAGTGCCCACTCCCGCAACTGCTCCAGGCGCCCCTGGGCGACGGCGATCTCGAGCAGGGTCCCGCCCAGGCTGACCAGGACGTCGGCCGCGCGGTAGGCCGCGACCCGCTCGCGCAGCCCCGGGTCGATGTACCCGATCCCCCACCCGACCTTCACCACGTCGATCAGATGGCCCGCCTGCTCCAACAGGCCGTGGGTCGCCGACAGCCCCAGGCCCTTGTCGAGCACATGCGTCAGTCCGCGCTCGCGCGGCTTGGCCTGCCGTGGTGGCAGGTCGAGGAACGAGGGCAACGACACCGTCTCCTCCACGCTCGCGCTCGTCGGTTCCCTGGACCGTAGAGAACACCGGCAGCGAGCGACCCGTCCCAGGAAGGCCAATAATCCGGCCGACTTCGGCCCCCTGGGCCATGGGTGCCATCCACCGACGCTGCCAGGGTGGCGCCTTGCGCGGCACGGGTGAGGAGAGGGCGACGGTGGCGGACCGACTTGTGGTCGTGGGCGGGGGCGCCGCCGGCATGTCGGCGGCGTCGGCAGCGCGGCGCGCGGACCCCGACCTGGCCATCACGGTGCTCGAGACCAGCCCCTTCCCCTCGTTCGGGGTGTGCGGGCTGCCGTACTACCTGTCCGGCGTCGTCCCGGAGGCCGAGTCACTCGTCGCCCACCCCGTGGCGGAGTACCGCGGCCGGCGCCGCATCGACCTGCGCCTGGAGACCCCGGTGGTGGGCCTCGACATCGACCGCGGGCTCGTCGAGCTGCCCGCCGAGTCGCTCGCCTTCGACCGTCTGGTCCTCGCCAGCGGAGCGCGGCCCCTGGTGCCCGCACTGCCCGGGGTGGACCACCCCCGGGTGGTCTCGATCCGACGCCTGGACGACGCGATCGCGCTGCGCCGGATCCTCCCGGACGTCCGGCGCGCGGTCGTGGTCGGCGCCGGCTACGTGGGACTGGAGATGGCGGAGTCGCTGCACCACCGCGGCATCGACGTCACCGTCGTGGACCGTCTGGACCGCGTCATGGTCACCGTGGACCGTGAGGTCGCACAGCTCGCCCAGGCCGAGGTGGAGCGGCACGCCACCGTCCTGCTCGGCCGGACCCTGACCGCGATCGAGCCGGCCGGGACCGGACTGCGCGTCCACACCGACCAGGGCGCGCCGCTCATCGCCGACCTCGTCGTGCTCGCACTGGGCGTGGTCCCGCAGGTGGACCTGCTGCGTGAGGCGGGAGCCGAGACCGGCCCGGGGGGCGCACTGCTGGTCGATGACCGGATGCGCACGTCGCTCCCGGGGGTCCTGGCGGCCGGAGACTGCGTCGCCGTGCACCACCGGGTCCTGGACGCACCGGCGTACGTCCCCCTGGGGCCGGCGGCGAACAAGGCGGGCCGGGTCGCGGGGACCGTGGCCGCCGGTCGCGACGCCCGCTTCGAGGGCGTGATGGGGACCGCGGTGGTCAAGGTCTTCGACCTCACCGTGGCCCACACCGGGATCGGCACGGAGCAGGCCGCTGCGGTCGGCATCGAGGCGGTGGCGACCGACGTCACCGCCAGGTCGCGTGCGAAGTACTACCCCGGCGCGGAACCGCTGCTCGTGCGCCTCGTCCACACCCCGGAGGGTCGCCTCCTCGGTGCCCAGCTGGCCGGGCGCGACGGTGCCGCCCAGCGCATCGACGTCGTCGTGGCCGCGCTGCAGGCGGGGTTCCACGTGGCCGATCTGGCCGCCCTCGACCTCGCCTACGCGCCGCCCTTCTCCCCCGTGTACGACCCGCTGACCCAGGCCGCGCAGGCGGCACTCCGGTCGCGGCCCGCGGTGGTGGCGCTGTGAGCGGCGTCGCCGTGGTGACCGGTGCCGGCGGCGGCATCGGCAGCGCGGTGGCCGAGAGGCTCGCGGGCGACGGCATGACGGTGGTGGCGCTCGACCTCGACGCGGACTCGGCCGCACGGGTCTCCCCGCACGCCTACGGCCTGGACGTCTCGGACGCGGCCTAGGTCGACGAGGTGTTCGGCGCCGTCCTCGCCCGCTGGCCGCGGGTCGACGTCCTGGTCAACAACGCCGGCATCACCGGATCTGCCGACGCGACGGTCGCCCACACGACCCCCGTCGAGGAGTTCGACCGCGTGCTGGCCGTCAACGTACGCGGCCCGTTCCTGTGCGCCCGCGCGGTGCTTCCCGCGATGCTCGCGGCCGGGGGCGGTCAGATCCTCACCGTCGCGTCGGCGGCGGGCCTGGTCGCCTTCCCCGGACGGTGCGCCTACAGCACGTCGAAGGGAGCGGCACTGCAGCTGGCCCGGTCGCTCGCCGTCGACTACGGGCACCGGGGCATCCGCTCGAACGCCATCTGCCCGGGCATGGTGGACACGCCCATGACCCGGTGGCGGCTGGACCAGCCGGACCTGCGCGCCGAGATCGAGTCGAAGATCCCGATGGGTCGGGTCGCGCAGCCGGACGAGGTCGCCGACCTGGTGTCGGTCCTCGCCTCCGGCCGACTGTCGTACGTCAACGGAGCAGCGCTGGTGGTCGACGGCGGATGGACCGCCTGGTGACGGAGGGAGAGGGAATGTCGGGGAGGCTGGACGGCAAGGTCGCCATCGTGACCGGTGCCGGGTCCGGGATCGGCCGCGCCACCGCGGAGATGTTCGCACGTGAGGGTGCCGCGGTCGGCGTGATCGACGTGCGCGGCGATGCAGCCACGGAGGCGGCGTCCGCCATCACCGCAGCCGGTGGCCGCGCACTGGCCGTGGCCGCGGACGTCACGTCCGACGACCAGGTCCGAGCCGCGACCGACGCCGTGCAGAAGGCGTTCGGGGACATCGCGATCCTCTACAACAACGCGGGCATCGGCAGCACCGGCTCGGTCGACGTCGCGGAGGAGGAGGACTGGGACCGCTGCTTCGACATCAACGTCAAGGGCACCTTCCTGTGCTCCCGGGCAGTCGTCCCGTCGATGCTGTCCGCCGGGGGCGGCAGCATCATCAACCAGGCGTCGGTGGCAGCCCTGGTCGGGATCCCCAACTTCGCCGCCTACTGCGCGGCGAAGGGCGCCGTCGCCGCGCTCACCCGCTCCATGTCGGTGGACCTGGCGCCCCGCGGGATCCGCGTCAACGCCATCGCCCCCGGGACGGTCTACACGCCGCTGATGGAGCCGATGCTGACGGCTCGGGGCGGAGGTGACCTGGCGAAGGGGCTGGCCATGACCGTCGCGAAGTACCCCGTCGGCCGGCTGGGGACCCCGGACGACATCGCGGCCGCCGCCCTCTTCCTCGCCTCGGACGAGGCCGCGTTCGTCACCGGCTCGATCCTCACCGCTGACGGCGGGATGACCTCGCAGTAGGGAGTTCGACGTGTTCCTCGACCCGGACAAGCGGGTGGACCTGGCCGCAGCCGCCACCCGGGTGTCGGACGGCGACATCGTGGCGCTCGGCGGAGGGCTCTCCGCCCGCCTGCCGATGGCCCTGGTGCGCGAGCTGATCCGTCAGGGCCGTCGCCGGCTGCACGTGGTCGGCTCCGCGCACGGCATCGACGTCGACATGCTCATCGCCGCCGGGGCGGTGGACATCTGCGAGGAGAGCTACGTCGGCTTCGAGCAGGACCTGGGCATGGCACCGTCGTACCGGCGCGCGGCGGAGAGCGGCAGCATCCGGATCAAGGAGAGCTGCTGCGTCACGATGCTCACGCAGCTGCGCGCCGCCGAGATGGGCGTCCCGTTCCTGCCCGTCCGGGGGGTCAAGGGGACCGGGATGCGGGCACTCCACCCGGAGTACGCCGAGATGACCTGCCCCTTCACCGGCGAGGTGCTCGTCGTCGTTCCCCCCATCAAGCCCGACGTCGCCCT
Source organism: Candidatus Nanopelagicales bacterium (assembly GCA_041393815.1). Lineage (NCBI taxonomy): Bacteria > Bacillati > Actinomycetota > Actinomycetes > Candidatus Nanopelagicales > Candidatus Nanopelagicales bacterium. The sequence continues at coordinate 404,944 of JAWKJK010000003.1, forward strand.
CCTGCACGCGCCCCTGGGTGACATGCGCGGCAACCTGCACCTGGAGCAGCCGTACGTGCTCGACGAGAGGTTCGCCGGCGCGGCCCGACAGGTGGTGGCCACGGTGGACCGCATCGTGTCGACCGACCGCCTCGCCAAGGCCGGGGTCACCATCCCCGGGCACCTGGTCAGCGCGATCACGGAGGTCCCGTTCGGCGCGCACCCCACCTCGAGCTACCCCGGCTACGCGTACGACCGCGAGCACCTGTCCGCGTACCTGGCCGCCGCCACCCGCGAGGAGGGGGTCCGCGGCTACCTGGGCGACTGGGTGCTGCTCGACGGCGGCGAGGACGCCTACCGCGACCGGGTCGGCTCGGAGCGTCTCGACCGCCTCGGCTCGTACTCAGAGTCGACCGACGCGTGGAAGGCGCTGTTCGCATGACGATCGAGATGACCTACACGCTGGACGAGTGGTTCGTCGTCGCCCTCGCCCGCACCATCCGGGACCGCGAGGTCGTGTTCCACGGGTTCTCCAGCCCCTGCGCGCAGGTGGCGATGCACGTCGCCAAGCGCACCCACGCCCGCGACATGCTGCTGGTCGAGGGCGCGATGTACGCGCTCAACCCCGACCCAGCCTTCATCCCCCCGACCAGCAACGACCTGGCGCTCAAGCGCGGAGCCGCCTACAGCATGCGCTTCGAGGAGTTCTTCGACCTGGCCTGTCGCGGTGGGGTCGACCGGATGTTCCTGTCGGGCGGCCAGATCGACCGGTACGGCAATACCAACGTGACGGCGATCGGCCCGCTGGACCGGCCCAAGGTCAAGCTCGGCGGGGGCGGCGGCGGCTGCAACATCTCCGCCACCATCGGACAGCTCACGGTCTGGTCCACCCGGCACCGGTCCGGCCGCACCCTGGTCGAGGCGTGCGACTTCATCACCGACGTCGGGCACGTGACACCCGAGGGGAGCAGGGCCGACCTCGGCTTCACCGGCGGCGGTCCCCAGTGGCTGGTCACCGAGCTCGGCGTCTTCGACTTCACGCCGGAGGGGCACGCCCGGTTGCGGCAGATCTTCCCCGACGTCACCGTCGAGGACGTGCGTTCGGCCACCCGGTTCGACCTGCTGGTGTCGCCGGACCTGCGCCGGGTCCCGCCGCCGAGCGTCGGTGAGCTGGCGGCGCTGCGTGCCGTGGACCCCTTGGGCGTGCGCCGCTCGGAGTTCGACCCGCGCGAACTCTCCCGTACGTTCACCCACGCGCACGGCCCCAACTGCTCCTGCTAGCGGCACGCCATGGCCACCGCGCGGGCGCTGGACGCCATCTTCCGGCCTCGACGCATCGCCGTCGTCGGGGCCTCCGAGCGCACCGGTTCGCCGGGCAACGTGGTGTGGGGCAACCTGCGGAGCTTCCCCGGCGAGGTGGTCCCGGTACATCCCTCGGCGCCCACCGTCGACGGGGTCGCGGCCTACCCCTCCCTGTCGGCCGTGCCGGGTCGTGTCGACCTGGCTGTGGTCTGCGTCCCGGCCGACCGCGTGCTCGACGTGGTACGGGACGCCGCCGCGGCCGGCGTCCGCGGCTGCATCGTGGTCAGCGCCGGCTTCTCCGAGACCGGTCCGGACGGCGCCGCGCGCCAGCAGGAGATGGTCCGCATCGCGCGCGAGGCGGGGATGCTGGTGGTCGGGCCGAACTGCCTGGGGGTGCAGAACCTCGACCTGCCGATGAACGCGTCCCTGGCGAGCGGCACGGCGCAGGGGGGCGGCGGCATCAGCGTCCTCACCCAGTCCGGCTCGTACGCCATGGCGCTGCACGCCCTGTCGGCGGACGAGGGGGTGGGCTTCGCGACCGCGTACTCCTCCGGGAACCGGGCGGACGTCGACGACTACGAGGTCCTGGACTACCTGGGCCGTGACCCCGGCACGCGGGTGGTGTGCGCGTTCGTCGAGTCGCTGCGAGACGGCCGTGCCTTCGTGGAGACCGCGCGGCGCGTCACGACCGAGAAGCCCGTCATCGTCACTGCCGTGGGCCGCTCGGAGGCGGGCGCGCGGGCGGCGGCGTCGCACACGGCCGCGCTGGCCGCCAACCGCCGGCCGTGGGACGGGGTCCTGGGCTCCGCCGGGGTGATCGTCACCCGAACGGGGCAGGAGATGCTCGATGCGGCCCGCGTCCTCGTGACCAGGCCGCTGCCCCGGGGTGCCCGAGCCGCGATCATCACGAACTCCGGGGGCACCGGGACGGAGCTGGCGGATCTGCTCGCGGACGAGGGGGTGACCCTCCCCACCCTGTCCGACGACCTCCGGCAGCGACTCGGCCAGCTGCTGCCCGGCTACGCGAGCAGCGCCAACCCCGTCGACATCACCCCGGTGTGGACTCGCTTCGCCGAGCTCTACCCCGCCGTCCTCGAGCTCCTGGCGCGGTCCGGCGAGGTCGACCTGGTGGTCCCGGTCCTGCTGCACCGGTCCGCGGAGGACCCGGAGGTCGCGCGCGGGATCGTGGCAGCGGTGTCACGCCTGCGGGCGGACGCCATCGAGGTGCCGGTCTACGTGTGCTGGGTGGCCCGCCGGTCCGCATGGGAGGGAACCCGTCCGCTCGTGGAGGCGGGGATCCCGTGCCTGGAGTGGCCGGAGCGGACCGCGCGCGCGGTCGGCCACGCGGTGCGGTACGCGGGCGCCCGGCATCCGACCGGGCCCGGTGAGGGGCTGCCCGAGCCCCGCGCGCTGCCTCCCGGTGTCGGTGAGGACCTCGCCGTCACCTGGCAGTTCCTCCGGGACCACGGAATCCCGCTGGTGGACAGCGAGTTCTGCTCCGACGTCCTCCAGGCGGTCGCGGCCGCAGCGCGCCTCGACGGTCCTGCGGTGCTGAAGGTCGACCACCGCGACCTGTCGCACAAGAGCGACGTGGGCGGCGTCCGGATCGGCCTCGTCGGGGCCGACGACGTCGCCGCTGCGGCGGCCGAGCTGCTCGCGCTCGCACCCGGTGCCCGGGTCGTCGTCCAGCCGCTGCGACGCGGACGGGAGCTCATGGCGGGTGGGCTGCACGACCCGACGTTCGGTCCCCTCGTCACCTTCGGGCTCGGCGGGGTACTGGTGGAGGTCCTCGACGACGTCGCATTCGCCGCGGCGGCGCTCGGGGCGGCGGCCGCCGACCGCCTGCTGGACCGGCCGCGGGCGTCCCGCCTCCTCGGCCCGCTCCGCGGCTCGGGTGCGGCCGACCGGAGTGCTGTGGCCGCGGTGGTGCGCGCGGTCGGGAACCTGGTCGCGACCTACCCCCAACTGCGCGAGGTGGACATCAACCCGCTCGTGGTCGACGACCACGGCGTCGTCGCCGTCGATGCGAGAGTCGTCCTCGCCGGATAGGCCGCGCCACTCCCGGCGTCAACGTCGGGGCCGGATCTTCGCCCCGACAGGCCGAACCGCCGGCTGAGGTTTCGTCTGCCGCGGCCGAGGTGCCGGCGGCGTGCCGGAACGTACCGTGCCCGGCACGACAGTCCCATGGCCCGAGGAGGAACAGGCATGAAGGTCGGATCGCAGGACATGCTGCTGCCCACCACGATGGTCGGCAACTACCCCAACCCCCGCTGGTACGACGGGCACGCCTTCGCCCAGTACCCCAACGGCGAGTTCATCTACGACTCGATCAGCCGCGAGGCGTTCGAGGACGCGGTGGGCGCCATCGTCCACGATCAGGAGGCGGCCGGCCTCGACATCATCTCCGACGGCAAGGTCTACGGCGGCGACTCCCCCTACGGCACGATCGTCTACCACTACGTGGAGCGGATGACCGGCTACAAGATGTCCGGCCCTCCCATCGGGCTGCCGATCTACTCCACGCTGTACAGCCCGACCGTGACCGGCGAGGTCCGCCGCGAGAACCCGTTCCACCTGGCCAACCTCCGCGCCACCCGCAAGGCCACGAAGAAGCCGGTGAAGGTCTCCTACGTCGGCATCCAGGTCCTTGCCGCGGCCAGCACCAACCAGTACTACCCGGAGATCCGCGACCTCGGGATGGCGATCGCCAAGGCCTTCAACGAGGACTTCAAGGAGCTCGCCGACAACGGGTGCGACATCATCCAGATCGACGAGTTCGTCTGGCCGTACGGCATGAGCGACTGGGAGGTCGAGGTCTTCAACGCCGCCGTCGAGGGCGTCTCCTGCGACATCTGGGTCCACACCTGCTGGGGCAACTACTCCGGCACCCCGGGCTACTTCCCGGACGAGGGCGAGAAGGAGTTCGGCGCCTGGGTCCTGGACAAGAGGCCGTCCGACGCACCGTCGCCGGAGCGCGCGGCCGCATTGTTCCCCCAGGTCAAGGACGCGCACATGACCGCCCTCAACTACGAGGTGGGCCGCACCGGTCCCGACGACCTCAAGCCGCTGGTCGACAACGACTGGGACAAGGACTTCGTCGCCGGCGTGATCGACGTGAAGAGCACCGTCACCGAGACCGCCGACGAGGTGGCCGACCGCATCCGGTCGGTCCTCGAGTTCGTCCCCGCCGAGAAGCTCGGACTGAGCACCGACTGCGGTCTGATCAACCTGCCCCGGATGGTGGGCCAGGGCAAGCTGCGCGCCCTGGCCGACGGCGCGGCGATCGTCCGTGCGGAGCTCGCCGGGAGCTGACCTCCCTCGACGTCTGCGTGGGCCGGCACCGCCGACGGCGGGCCGGCCCACGCGCGCGTCGCACCGACCAGAGGCCCGGAGGACCTCCTGTGCTACCCCTCGATCGGTACGAGTCCCGCATCGCGGCCGATGCGGTCCGGGTCGCCGCGGCGGCGCAGGAGGCCGACCACGACCTCCCGGTGCCCACCTGCCCGGGATGGACCGTCAGCGACCTGACCAGACACCTCGGCGGTGTCCACCGATGGGCGATCCAGATCCTGCGCACCGGATCGGCCCCGAGCACCCGGGACCCCGGACCCGACGACGCGGACGACCTCCCCGGATGGCTGGCGGACGGGGCCACGCAGCTGCTCTCGACCCTGCGGTCCACCGACCCGCAGTCGTCGGTGTGGACGTTCGGACGCGACCCGCACCGCGCGCGCTTCTGGTGGAGACGACAGGCCCACGAGACGAGCATGCACCTGTGGGACCTCCTGGCGGCCGCGGGCGGGGCGCCCGAGGTCGAGCCGGACTTCGCCGCGGACGGGGTGCTCGAGGTGGCCGAGGTCTTCCTGCCGCGCCAGGTGGAGCTCGGGCGGCGCGAACCGCTCGCCGCGCCGGTCGACTGCGTCCTCACCGACACCGGGACGTCCGTACGGCTGACCAGCCGACCTGCCGACCATTCCGGCGCCGTCGCGACGACGCTGCGGGGTCCCGCGCACGCGGTGCTGCTCGCTCTGTGGGGCCGGACCGGGACCACCGGGCTCGAGGTCGACGGGGACGCCGCCACCCTGGCGGCGGCGCTGCGGACGATCACCCCGTAGGCAGCGGTCGCCCGGGTCCGCGTCGCAGAACCGGACACACGAACGAGGGGGCCCGGTCCCTGACGGGACCGGGCCCCCTCGCGGGTGCCTAGGACTTCAGCGGAGCGTCAGCTCCCGGCCGGGGCCGGGACGTCGCCGGTGATGAAGTCGAGCGGCGTGTACTTGTTGTCCGCGCCGTACTCGTAGATACCCATGGTGGCCTTGGCCGGGTCGCCGACGTCGTTCAGGTCGCCGGGGCCGGACTTGCCCTCGTAGTCGATGTCCGTGCCGGCCGCGATGAGCTCCTTGCAGTCGGCGAACGTCGAGCACTTCTCGCCACCCTCGGACACGGCGCGCATCGTGTCGGCCATCGCCTGACCCGAGCAGTCACCGGCAGCCTCGGCCGCGAGCGCGATCAGCATCATCGCGTCGTACGACTCGGGGGCGTAGGCGTACTCCTCCAGCGACGGGTTCACCGTCTTCAGGGCGGTCTTGAACTCCTCGGAGGACTCGGCGCCCGGCAGGGTGCCCTTGACGCCCTCCATGATGCCCTTCGGCAGGCCGTCGGCCAGCGTCTGCGACAGGTTGCCGTCGACCAGGTACAGCTGGACCTTGTCCGGGCCGATGCCCTGCTTGATCAGCTCCTGCAGGATCTTCTTCGACTCGTCGAAGCCGATCAGCACGATCGCGTCGGGGTTCGCGGCCTTGGTCTTGCCGACCTCGGCCTCGAAGGTCGCCGCCTTGGGGTCGTAGATGATCTTCGACACCACGTTGCCGCCGGCGTCGGTGAAGTTCTGCTCGAACGAGTCGGCCAGACCCTCGCCGTACGCGTCCTGCAGCGCCAGGATCGCGGCGTTCTGCTTGCCGTCCGACGACGCCAGGTTCCCCAGCACCGCGCCCTGGAACGTGTCCGGCGGAGCGGTACGGAAGTACAGGCCCTTGTCGGGGTAGGTCGACAGCTCGATCGACGTGTTCGCGGGCGAGAACTGCACGACACCGGCGGACGTGATCTTGTCGATGACCGTCAGCGACACCGACGACGAGGCGGCACCGATGATGGCGCTCACGCCGCGGGCCAGCTGCTGGTCCACCGTGGTGGAGGCGATGTTGGTGGAGGTGTCGCCGGAGTCACCGGGGAACCACTCCATCTCGGAGCCGAGCACGCCACCGGCCTCGTTGATCTCCTTGACCGCCAGCTCGACGCCGGCGAACTCCGGCGGGCCGAGGAAGGCGAGCGAACCGGTCTGCGGCAGCAGGCCACCGACCTTCAGAACGTCGCAGGCGCCCGTGGTGCCGCCGCCACCGTCCGAGGCGCTCTCGGAGGCGGACGCGGACTCGGAGGCCGACGCGCTCGAGCTGCTCCCGCTGTCGGAGCTGCCGCCACACGCCGCGAGCACGAGGCTCGAGGCGGCCGCGACGACAACCACACGCGCCAGCGTGCTGCGTCGAATCATGAAGTAACTCCCTATACGGAGACGGCCGCGGACGCTGCCGCGGACTCTGGGTGCCGGGTGAACCTAACGTGCCGTGGGTCACGGCGCGACCCCCGGGGTAGGGCCGTCGCCGCCTCGTTGTCTATTCGTGACCTTGTTCCGGACGTGTTACGGCGCGGCCCCCGACCCCTCCGCAGCCCCTCCGGTAGACGCGGTCTCCCGCAGGACGACCTCGGCGACCTCCGCCATGCCCATCCGACGGTCCATGGCGGCCTTCTGCAGCCACCGGAAGGCATCAGGCTCGGTCAGCCCGTAGGTGTCCATCAGGACGCCCTTGGCCCGCTCCACGGCCTTCCGCGCAGCCAACCGGTCCGTGAGGGTCGCCACTTCGCCCTCGAGGGCCTGGATCTCGCCGTACCGCGACATCGCCAGCTCGACCGCGGGCACCAGGTCGGACTTCGTGAACGGCTTCACGAGGTAGGCCATCGCGCCCGCATCGCGCGCCCGCTCGACCAGCTCCCGCTGGCTGAACGCGGTCAGGATGACGACCGGGGCGATCCGCTCGGCAGCGATCCGCTCGGCAGCAGACAGGCCGTCCAGTTTGGGCATCTTGATGTCCAGGACCACCAGGTCCGGGCGCAGCTCCTGGGCCAGGCGTACGGCGGCCTCGCCGTCGCCGGCCTGGCCGACGACGTCGTACCCCTCCTCCGCGAGCATCTCGGCGAGGTCCATCCGGATCAGCGCCTCATCCTCGGCGATCACCACGCGACGGGGTACGGCGGCCACGGGCGCTAGCCTAGGCGCGCTCCTCGGCGCACCGCTCGCCCCTGTGCTGGAACTGGGATACAGCATCGGCTCAAACCCGATGGCCCGAAAGGGATTGTGGGTTCGAATCCCACCAGGGGTACCCGACGCTGTGGACGGTCGCCCTGGGACTGTCAGACCGCCACGCCACGCTGGTGGCATGTATGGACCCGCCACGCGCGCCGAGGCACGGACCCTGGTCGCTGCCGGTCTCACCTACGAGGAGGCCGCCCAGCGACTCGGTGTCTCCCGCACCTCGGTCTACCGATGGCAGAACGGCCTCAGCCGCGTTCGCACGGGCTTCGTGGGACCCGTCTGTCTGCGCTGCACCGGCTTCCCGGTCGCGGATGGGGACTATGCAGCTCTCCTCGGCTTCTACCTGGGCGACGGGCACATCGCGCGGCAGAAGGGTCGCGCCCGGGTCATGCGGCTGACGATCTACCAGGACGCGCGATACCAGGAGTCCATTCGCGAGATCGCCGAGCTGCAACGACGGGTCGTCGGGTCCGCGCCGGGCGTCCGGACCCTGCGGGGGTGTCTCGGCGTCAACTGCTACTCCACGCATCTGCTCTGCCTGTTCCCGCAGCACGGGCCGGGGAGGAAGCACACCCGGCCGATCGTGCTGGAGCCCTGGCAGGACGAGATCGTGGCGCGGGAGCCGGGGGCGTTCCTGCGCGGGCTGTTCCACAGCGACGGCTGCCGGGTGGTCAACCGGGTCCGCAAGGGCGAGCGGCGGTACGAGTACCCGCGGTACCTCCTGTCCAACGAGAGCGCGGACATCCTCGGGCTGGCCGGCGACGCGCTGGACAGGCTCGGGGTGCCGTGGCGGCTGAACCGGCCGAACTGCCTGTCGGTGGCGCGACGGGAGGGGGTGGCGCTGCTGGACCAGTACGTCGGGCCGAAGCGGTAGCGGGCTGACCGGCGGGCGTCCGTCAGGCGTCCGGCTGCGTCTCGGCCGCGCGGGTCTCGAGCTCGACGAGGGCGGCCTCGGTGAGCCGGTAGCGCCGCAGCAGGGGGATCGAGACGGCGATGAGGATGCCGGGGACGAGGCCGAAGCCGAGCGCGATGGCCAGCAGGGCGGAGTCGGGCTGGTCGGCGACGTTGGAGGAGGTGGAGGAGATGTAGCCACCCATGGCGAGGACGCCGGCGTACAGCGCCGGGCCGAGGGCCAGGCCCGCGGTCTCGCCGGCGGTCCAGACGCCGGTGAACGTGCCGGCGCGGCGGCGGCCGGTCTGCAGGGTGTCGACGTGGATGGTGTCGGGCAGCATCGCCAGCGGGAACATCTGCATGCCCGCGTAGCCGATACCGCACAGCGCAACGGCGCCGATCACGGCGACGGTGGGCAGCCCGCGGGTGAACGTGAGCGTGAGCGCGCCCACGAGGAACACCAGGGTGGCGTAGAGGAAGCCGCGCTCCTTGCCGCTGCGCCCGGCGACCAGCCGCCACAGCGGCATGACCAGGATCGCCGGTCCGACCAGGGCGGCGAACAGCAGCGTGGTGGCCTTCTCGTCGCCGAGCAGGTACGTCGCGACGTACGGCGTCGCGGCGAGCATGGCGCCCACGGCGAGGGCCTGGATGACGAAGGAGAGGAACAGCACGCGGAAGTCGCGGTTCTCCCGGATGGCGACGAGCTGCTCGCGCAGCGAGCCCTCGGGCTCGGCGCGCACCACGATCGGCGCCTTGCGGATGCCGATCACCGCACCCATGAAGCCCAGGAACAGCACGACGGCGGCCACCAGGCCCATCAGCCGGTAACCGGCCAGGCCGTCGCCGCCGGCGTCGACGATGAGCGGAGCCCCGGCGCCGAACACCAGGATCGCCAGGGTGAGGACCACGATGCGGATCGCGGTCATCGTGGTGCGCTCGCGGTAGGAGTCGGTGATCTCGGCGGGGACCGCGACGTAGGGCACCTGGAAGAAGGCGTACCCGGTCGCGGCGAGCAGGAACATCACGATGACGTACGCCGCCGCTCCCCCGCCGGTGAGCCCCGGTACGGAGAACATGAGCACGAAGAAGATCGGCAGGATGATCGCGCCGGCGAGCATCCATGGCACCCGCGGTCCCCAGCGGGACTTCGTGCGGTCAGACCAGGTGCCGACCAGCGGGTTGAGGATGACGTCCCAGGCCTTGGGCAGGAACACCACGACGGCGGCCAGGGTGGCGGCGACGCCGAGCTCGTCGGTGAGGTAGATGAGCAGCAGCAGGCCGGGGACGGTGCCGAAGCCGCCGGTGCCGACCGAGCCGGCGGCGTAGCCGGCGATGACACCGCGGGACAGCCGTCGCGTGCCGGGAGCGCCGGCGGGACCGGATACCGCGCCGGTGGCCGCGCTCATGCGGGCTCCGCCGGGCAGTGGCCCCAGGTCGGCGTGGCCGTCTGGGTGACGTACATCCAGTTGTGCCCGCTGGTCGACTCCATGCAGAAGTACGTCTCCGTGGCGTACACGATCTCGGTCGAGTACACGCTGCCCGGGCTGTAGCCGACGGACTCGAGCTGGTCGAAGCGGGTGGCGTACGAGCCGTACATGTCGGCGTACCGCTCCTGCGCGGCGGCCGCCTGGACCAGGTCGGCGCGGTGCTCCTCGTCGATGCGGGTGGCGGTGTTGATGATCCAGCCGGTGAGCGCGACCACCAGGACGATGGCGACGATGCTGATGACGAGGATGACGATGCTGATGACCAGCCCGGCGATCGCCATCCCGCGGCCCTGCTGCCCGGTCTTCTTGATCTGGCTGAGCGCGACGAGGCCGAAGATGATGCCGAGCACCGCCGTGATGCCGGTGAGGAACGCCAGCAGCCCGCAGATCAGCGCGGCGACCGCGAAGCCGTTGGTGGACGGGGGCGGCGGGGCGGCGTACGCCGGTGGGGTCGCCGCGTACGCGGGCGGGACGGCGTAGCCCGGGCCGTACGAGGGGGCAGCGTACGGAGAACCGCCGGGCGGCGCGGGAGGTACCGGCTGCCACAGCGAGGGCGGCTGGTCGGGCGGCGTCCCCGACGGCTGGCCGCCGGTCGCCGGGGGCTGCTGGTCGCTCATCGGCCCTCCGCGGGAACCGGGTCGCGCGCCACCTGACGCGAGCGCCCGGGCTCGGCGCCGACGCTACCGCGCGGAGAGGGCCGCCGGGGCCGGCCGGAGGGCCTACGCCTCCAGCGCGAGTCGCGGCTTGAGCTCGAGCAGCCGGGCGAGCAGGCCGTTGACGAAGGACGGGGACTCGTCGGTGGACAGGTCCCGCGCCAGGCCGACGGCCTCCGCCACGGCGACGGCGTCAGGGACGTCGTCGCGGTAGAGCAGCTCGTAGGTCCCGATCCGCAGCACGTTGCGATCCACCGCGGGCATCCGCGGCAGGGTCCAGCCGGTGGCGTACGTGGACAGCAGCTCGTCGATGCGCTCCTGGTGCGCCACAACGCCCTCGACGAGCTCACGCGTGTAGGGGTTGAGCGGCTGCTCGGCGGCGGCCTCCCGCTGCGCGAGCACGTCCAGCGGTGCGACGCCGCGAACCTCGGCCTCGTACAGGACGTCCAGGGCCTTCTTGCGCGCCTTGCCGCGGGCGGACATCAGGGCCGGGTCTCGGGTCGCATCATCAGTTGACGCGGCCGAGGTAGGACCCGTCGCGGGTGTCGACCTTGACCTTGGTGCCGTTCTCGATGAACAGCGGGACGGCGATCTCCGCGCCGGTCTCCAGGGTGGCCGGCTTGGTGCCGCCGGTGGACCGGTCGCCCTGCACGCCGGGCTCGGTGTAGCTGATGGTGAGCTCCACGGAGGCGGGCAGCTCGATGTAGAGCGGGGTGCCCTCGTGGATGGCGACGATCGCCTCCTGGTTCTCCAGCATCCACTGCGCGGAGTCGCCGACGACGTCGTTGGCGATGTGGATCTGGTCGTACGACTGGGTGTCCATGAAGACCCAGTCGTCGCCGTCGCGGTACAGGTACTGCATGTCGCGCTTGTCGACGTTGGCGGTCTCGACCTTCACGCCGGCGTTGAACGTCTTGTCGACGACCTTGCCGGACAGGACGGCCTTGAGCTTGGTGCGTACGAACGCCGGGCCCTTGCCGGGCTTGACGTGCTGGAACTCCACGACGGTCCACAGCTGGCCGTCGATGTTGAGCACGAGGCCGTTCTTGAGGTCGTTGGTGGTGGCCACGGGTGGGTCTCCGGTCCGGTTCGTCGGTCGTCTGTGTGTCGGGTCGCGCTCGTCGTTCGGGCGTACGTCGGGGCCTCGCGCGCGGGGGCGGCGGTCGGGCCGTTCCCGCGGTACGTCAGCCCAGGACGAGCAGCTCGCGCGTGGTGGTCGTGAGCGACTCGGCCCCGTCGGCCGTGACCAGCAGGGTGTCCTCGATGCGGACTCCCCCGCGATCCGGGAGGTAGACCCCCGGTTCCACGGTGACCGGCGTACGGGCGTGGATTCTACCCGTCGCGCGGGGTCCCACGATCGGCGCCTCGTGGATCTCCAGGCCGACGCCGTGCCCGAGGCCATGGCCGTAGTGGTCCGCGTGCCCGGCGTCGTCGATCACGTCGCGGGCGGCGGCATCCAGGGCGGGCAGCTCGGCGCCGTCGCGCAGGGCCTCGCGGCCGGCCCGCTGGGCGTCGGCGACCAGAGTGTGCAGGTCCCGCTGCCAGTCCTGCGCGGGGGCGCCGACGACGAAGGTGCGGGTCTCGTCGGCGTGGTAGCCGCCGTACAGGGCGCCGAAGTCGATCTTGAGGAGGTCGCCGGCGGCGATCTCCCGGTCGGTGGGGTCATGGTGCGGGATCGCGGAGTTTGGGCCGGTGGCGACGATGGTCTCGAAGGCGGGGGCCTGGGCGCCGTGGTCGAGCATCAGGGACTCCAGTCGGCGGGCGACCTGGCGCTCGGTGAGCCCGACGCGGATCTCCGGCAGCAGGTCGGCCAGCGCGGCGTCGGTGATCCGGCAGGCCTCGCGCAGCAACGCGATCTCCTCGTCGTCCTTGCTGGTCCGCAGCGTCTCGACCAGGCCGCTCGTGTGTACGTATGTCGCGGTGGGAGCGGCCTCCCGCAGGCCGTCGAACCCGGCGAGCGTGACGTGCTCGGCCTCGACGCCGAGCACGGGGAGCCCGCGTTGGCTTGCGGCGGCGGCCACGGCGGTGGGGGTCGCGCGGTCGACGAGGAGCTCGAGGTCGGGGCACTCGCGCGCGCACTGGGTGACGTACCGGCCGTCGGTCCCGAGCAGCGGATCCCCGTCGACGGGCAGGAGGAGGACGGCGTTGGACCCGGTGAACCCGGTCAGGTAGCGCACGTTGACCAGCCCGGTGACCAGCAGCCCGTCGGCCACCGGGTGCTGCTCGTGCAGGGAGTCCCGCAGCCGCCCCCGTCGCTGAGCGTGGATGTCGGGCACCCCCGCACCCTACGTCTGCGGCTTCCCCGGCACCCTCCGTTGAGTGCTCGCGCGTGGGGGTTTCAGGACGGTCCTGAAACCCCCACGCGCGAGCACTCAACAGGTGCGGGAGCCGAACTGGGGGCCGCTGCTGTCCCCAGGGGGTCTCGGATGGCCGAGGCCGTACACAGGTGGCCCCGACTCCCTGGCGCAGACCGGACGCCGGCCGTCACGGTCGCCCGATGGTGCGACCGCTGAACCTGGAGCTCGCCGCCCGCGTAGTGCCTGACGCACCCTTCCTGGCCGCGCGCGGAGGCGGCGCAGGGCTGAGTCGGGCGGCGCTGCAAACGCGCCGCTTCCGGATGCCGGACCGCGGGGTTCGGGTCTCCGCCGAGATCCCCGCCACGCTCGCCGTGCGGTGCCTGGGGCTGAGACTCGTCCTGCCCGAACTGGCAGCGTTCGGGGGTCCCACGGCGGGGCGACTGTTCGGGTCGCCCATACCGGACCACGTCGATCGCGGCGGGAACCTCGTGCACGTCCACAATCTCGCGGGCGGGGTCCACATCCGTCGACCAGACGTCCGTGGGCGCCGTGTCCGGCTCCCCGAGGATCACGTCATCGAGTGGGGAGGCCTGCGGCTCACGACCCCTGCACGCACGTTCGTCGATCTCGGCGGGTTCCTGTCCCTTCGGGACCTCGTCGCCGTGGGTGACGCGGCACTCCGGGACGGGTTGTGCGAACGGGAGCAGATCGCGGCGGTACTCCGCGGGTCTCGTCGACGGCGCGGGGTCCGTACGGCCCGGGCCGCCGCGGAACTGCTCGATCCACGCGCGGAGTCACCGCAGGAGTCGCGGCTCCGCGTGGAGGTCGTGGTCGCGGGGTTGCCGACGCCGGTGCCCAACGAGGTCATCCGCGACGCATCCGGTGAGTTCCTCGCCCGCGGCGACCTCGTCTTCAGGCGCTGGCGGGTCGTCGCGGAGTACGACGGTGCCCACCACCGCACTCCCGCGCAGCAGGCCGCGGACGCCCAGCGACGCACGCTGCTGCGCGAGCACGGCTGGTACGTCGTGGAGATCGTCGCTGCTGACCTGCGGGAGCCCTGGCGTGCGGTGGTGAAGATCGCCGCCGCTCTGCGCTCCCGCGGCGCGACCTGGTAGCTGAAGCCCACCCCCACCTTCCGCTGACCCCAGCGCCCCGTTGAGTGCTCGCGGGTGGGGGTTCCGGGACGGTCCTGGAACCCCCACCCGCGAGCACTCAACGAAAGGGGTGGACCCGAACGAAGGAACGCGGGAGGGGCGGGGCGTCTGCGGGCGGGTTCAGCGGGTGGCGTGGGCGAGGGCGCGCAGGGCGAGGGCGTAGGAGTCCAGGCCGAAGCCGGCGATCGTCCCGCTGGCCACGGCGGACACCACCGAGGTGTGCCGGAACTCCTCCCGGGCATGCGGGTTGGAGATGTGCACCTCGACCAGGGGCGCGGTCCGCTGGGCGCAGGCATCTCGCAGGGCGTACGAGTAGTGGGTGAAGGCCGCCGGGTTGATGACCACGGGCACGGCCCCGTCGACCGCCTCGTGGATCCAGGACACCAGCTCCGCCTCGGAGTCGGTCTGCCGGACCTCGACGTCAAGCCCGAGCGACGAACCCACGGACGTGCACAGCGCCACCAGGTCGGCGTACGAGTCCGCCCCGTACACATCCGGTTCGCGGGAGCCGAGCCGCCCCAGGTTCGGCCCATTCAGCACGAGCACGCGGGTGGGACTCATGCCGACACCTCCTCGTACGCGGCCACCAGCAGCGACGGGTCCGGGCCCTCCAGCAAGGAAGGCTGCCCGATCCGGTCCAGCACGACGAACCGAAGCAGGTCGCCGCGGGTCTTCTTGTCGACCCGCATCGCGTCCAGCAGAGCGGGCCAGCGCCCGCCGGCGTACGTCGTCGGCAGCCCGACGGACGACAGCACCGACCGGTGCAGCTCCACATTCGCGTCGGACAACCGCCCTGCCAGCCGCGCGAGCTCGGCGACGTACGTCATCCCGACGGCGACGGCGGCGCCGTGGCGCCACCGGTAGCGCTCGACCCGCTCGATCGCGTGCCCGAAGGTGTGGCCGTAGTTCAGGACCTCTCGGCCGAGGACCGCAGACCCGATCGCCTCCCGCAGGTCCCCGGAGACGACGTCGGCCTTCACCCGGACCGAACGTTCCACGAGCTCACGCGTGTGCGGACCGTCCCAGCGGCACGCCCCGGACGGGTCGGCCGACACCAGATCCAGGATTGCGGTGTCCCGGATGAACCCGGTCTTGATGACCTCCGCCAGCCCGGACACGAAGTCATTGACCGGCAGGGTCTCCAGCGTCGCCAGGTCGCACAGCACCCCCGCCGGCGGGTGGAAGGCACCGACCAGGTTCTTGCCCTCGGCCGTGTTGATCCCGGTCTTGCCGCCCACCGCGGCATCCACCATCGCCAGCAACGTCGTGGGCACCTGCACCACCCGCACGCCCCGCAGCCAGGTGGCCGCCACGAACCCGGCCAGGTCCGTGGTCGCCCCTCCCCCGACACCGACGACCGCGTCGGTGCGGGTGAACCCGGCCTGCCCCAGCACCGACCAGCAGAACGCGGCGACCTCCGCGGTCTTCGCGTCCTCGGCGTCCGGCACCTCGATCGCGATGGCGGAGTAGCCGTCGCCCAGCAGGTCCAGCCGGATCGCTTCCCCCGTCGCCGCGAGGGCCTTCGGGTGGATGACCGCGACCCGCTGCACCGAGGCCCCGAGCAGCGGCGCGAGCTCCCCGAGCAGGCCCGTGCCGACGACCACGTCGTACGGCGACTCGCCGCCGACGGTGATCCGGGTGGGCTCGCCGGTCCCGGTCATGGCTGCAGCCGCTCCAGCACCTCGGCCAGCACGTCCTCGGGGCTGCGGCCGTCGGTGTCGACGGTGAAGGTCGCGACCTCCTCGTACAGCGGGGTGCGCTCCTGCATCAACTTGATCAGCTGCCCGCGCATGTTGCCCAGCAGCAGCGGTCGCGCCCCGCTGAGCCCCACTCGCGAGGCCGCGTCTGCCACGCCCACCCGCAGCCACACGACCGGCTGGCCGTTGAGCGCCTCGCGGGTCGCCGGGTCGCCCACCGCACCCCCACCCAGCGCGAGCACCCCGTCGTGCTCGGCCAGCGCGGTCGCGACCGCGGACGCCTCCAGGCGGCGAAACTCCGGCTCGCCGTCGTCGAGGAAGATGTCGGACACCGGCTTGCCCGCGAGCGTCTCTACGTCGTGGTCGGTGTCGCGGAACGTCACCCCGAGCCGCATCGCGAGCAACCGGCCGACCGTCGTCTTGCCCGCCCCGGGTGCGCCGACGATGACCGCGACCGGGCTCACGAGCCGGCCCTCATCGGTAGGCCAGGTGCTCGACGTACGAGGTCAGGTTGCGGCGGGTCTCCGGTACGGAGTCGCCGCCGAACTTCTCCAGCACCGCATCCGCGAGCACCAGCGCGACCATCGCCTCGGCGACGACGCCGGCGGCGGGTACGGCGCACACGTCGGAGCGCTGGTTGATCGCCTTGGCCGGCTCGCCGGTGGCGACGTCGACAGTGCGCAGCGCCCGAGGCACGGTGGAGATGGGCTTCATGGCCGCCCGCACCCGCAGCAGCTCGCCGGTGGTGATGCCGCCCTCGGTGCCGCCGCTGCGGCCGGAGACCCGGCGCAGCCCGTCGTCGGTGGACACGATCTCGTCGTGCGCGAGCGAGCCGCGGGTGGCGGCCAGCTCGAAGCCGTCGCCGACCTCGACGCCCTTGATCGCCTGGATGCCCATCAGCGCGGCCGCGAGACGGGCGTCGAGTCGCCGGTCCCAGTGCACGTGGCTGCCGAGGCCGGGCGGGAGCCCGTACGCCAGCACCTCGACGACGCCGCCGAGCGTGTCGCCGTTCTTGAACGCCCGGTCGACCTCGTCCTGCATGGCCCGGCTGGCGTCGGGGTCGGCGCAGCGGGCCGGGTCGTCGTCGACGCGACCGAGGTCGCCAGGGAGCGGCACCGCGGACGCCGGCGCGACCGCCTGGCCGAGGCGCACGACGTGGCTGAGGACCTCGATGTCCCCGACCTGGCGCAGGAACGCACGGGCGACCGTCCCGAGCGCCACCCGGGCCGCGGTCTCCCGCGCCGACGCGCGCTCCAGGACGGGCCGGGCGTCGTCGAAGCCGTACTTCTGCATGCCCGCGAGGTCGGCGTGCCCGGGGCGCGGCCGGGTGAGCGGAGCGTTGCGCGCCAGGCCCTCCAGCACCGCGGCGTCGACCGGGTCGGGGGCCATGACCTGCTCCCACTTGGGCCACTCGGTGTTGGCCACCTCGATCGCGACCGGACCGCCCATGGTGCGCCCGTGCCGGACCCCTCCGACGAAGGACACCTCGTCGCGCTCGAACTTCATCCGGGCCCCGCGGCCGACACCGAGCCGACGCCGGGCGAGGTCGCGCGCGACGTCGTCGGTGGTGACCGCGACGTCGGCGGGCAGGCCCTCGAGGATGGCGACCAGGGCGGGGCCGTGCGACTCCCCCGCGGTCAGCCAGCGCAACATGGGCGGCATCCTCTCAGACGTCGCAGGGGTCACCCGCACCATGGCGGGCGGCGCCGCCAGGGACCTGCGGTTCGCGGACTACGGGGCGAGGACGACGGCCTCGCCGACGCACAGCTCGAACGAGTCGCCGCTGTAGCCCACCTCGATGCAGTCGGCGCTGACCTTGCTCTCGTACGTGAACGTGCCGCCCCCGAAGGTCTCACCGGGACCGACCTGCTCGGCCGCACCGTTGACCTGGACATCCGCAATGGAGGCGGTGTTCAGCGACAGCAGCTCCACCAGGGTGCCCTCGCTGGGCGGCTGCGTGGGCGTCGCCGTGCCCGTACCCGTCGTCGTCGGCGTCGGGCCGTCGGTGGACGTGGCCGTCGAGGTGCTCGTCGGGCCCGCAGTCTGGGTGGGGATGGCGGTCGTCGGGTACGTCGTGGGCCCGTACGTCGGGTAGGTCGGGTAGCTGGTGGGGTAGGTCGGGTAGTACGTCGGGTAGGACGTGGTCGGGTTCGATGTGGGATAGGTGGGGACCCCGGTCGGGTTCGTGGGAACGTCCGTGGGGTTCGTCGGGGCGACCGTCTGGTAGATCGGCTCGAACGGGTCGCGCCCCCCGGCGGTGATGGTCGGGGTGGGCGTCGGCGTGAGGACGCTGGCAGTGTCGGTGGGCCCCGCGGTGTCGGTGCCGGTCGTCACAGACACCGGGGGCGGGATCGGTGGCAGTGCCTCGTCGCTGCCGCCGAGGGTGCTCAGCGCGAAGAACAGCGCGCCGCCGATGAGGAGCGCACCGAGGACGGCAAGCAGGGCGATGAGGACGGTCCGGTTCCGGCCGCCGGTCTCCGGCACCTCGGGGGTGTCGGCGTCGGGCGCCGTCGGCAGGGGACCCTGCCCGGGGTTGATCGGCTCGGACATCACTCGCCCCCTACGAGGTCGCCGGGGAAGGCGTCGGGGTCGGAGTCACGCTCGACGATACGTCGGGCGTGACTGACGCATCAGGGGCAGTCGACTCACCAGGCACGCCTGACTCACCGGGCACGACTGACTCACCAGGCACGCCTGACTCGCCCGGCGCGGTCGATGCGTCGGGGGCGGCGCTCTCCGAGAGGGCCGGCAGCACGTCGGGCAGCTGCGGGATCATGAAGACCTTGCCCTGCAGCGTCAGGGTCAGCGGGTTACCGCCGAAGGTGGTGCCGGCTGCACCCTCACCTCCGCGGTTGAGCGTGTAGCCGGTGGTGAGGAAGGCCCTCGGAAGCGTCTCCAGCCGCGAGATGAACAGCGTCATGTTGGAGAACTCGCCGACTGCCGAGACAGTGAGATCGATCTCCAGCACGTTCGTCGCCGGAGGCGCAGGCGCGGCGGGGCTGGGTGCCGCTGTCTCGTCAGGATTGACGGTGGCGGTGTCCGTGGGCGCAGGCGCGGCGGACTCGACCGGGAGGACGAGAGGGACGGGAGTGGCGGGGGCGACCGACACCAGGTCGATCCCGGTCTCCTCCGCGATGGCGGACAGTTGGCGCAGCAGCTCCGGCAGCTGCGGGGTCCCGGGGATCTGGACGCGGAGGGCGTCGTACTCAGCCTGCTTGGCCGGCAGGTCGGCGGCCAGCTGCTTGAGCTGTTCGATCCGGGCCGCCAGGAGCAGGTTCTGCGTCTCGGTGTCGTCGGCCTGCTGCTGGAGCTGCGCGGCCTCCTCGAAGCGCGGGGAGATGAGGAACAGCCACCCGAGCAGCAGGATCAGGACGGCGAGAATGGCTCCGCCAAGGATCCACCAACGGCTCCTGGTCATGTCACTCCCCCGCCACCGGGTCGAAGCGGTGGGACAGTGCCGCATCGGTCAGGGACGAGGTCGACGAGTACGTGACGAGTGGCTGCCCGCCGGTCGCGTCGTCCGAGGTCTTCGTGGCGACGCTGAAGTAGACGTCGGTGTAGATCTCCTGCTCGGACTGCGACTCCAGCCACGCGGAGACGTCGTTGTAGGACACCGACTCGCCCGCGTAGGTCAGGGTTCCGATGATTGGGGGTACCGGGTTGCCGTCGATCCCCAGACCTGCGGGGACGATCTCCGGTGTCGTGGTGGCCGTCATCGTGGTCAGACTGACGTTGGGGGGGATCGTGGCACTGAGGTCGGTCAGGATGAACGACCACCGGACATCGTCGCTCATGGCGAGGGCGAGCTCGGCCTGGGTGGTCTCCACAAGCTGGTAGGACTCGGGCACAGCGGCGTACTGGGCGGCCTCGGCGACAAGCTGGGCGTTGCGTGCCTGAGCAGAGTCGAGGTTGGCCTGGGAGTTGTTGATCTCCATACCGCTGTAGACCCAGAGCCCCCCGATGATGACGACGGCGCCGACCACGAACCCGCCGGCGATCAACCGGGCGCGACGGACGGCCTCGCGCTGGGCGATGCTCGGCGGCAGCAGGTTGACCCGGACCGCGGCCGGCATCGGCAGCTGCTGGGGCGTGGTGCTGACCGGGACCGGCTGGCCGTCAGGCGGGGTGTCGGGCGGACCGGGCTGCGAGGGCAGCGGCTGGGTCGGGTCGGGCGTGGTCACAGCGCACCCCACAGGGCCAGCCCGATGGGCACGGCGGCCGACGGTTCGACGATCTGCAGCTGCTCTGCGCTCAGGCCGGTGTTGCCCAGCTGGAGCCGCTGGAACACCGCGCCCGGGGTGACCGGCGCCCGGACGACCGCGGTGAGCTGCTGCAGCAGACCGGGCAGCAGGGATCCACCGCCGGTGAGGTAGACCCGGCTCAGCGGCTGGGAGCCGCTGGTGGCCAGGTAGTAGTCCAGGGACCCGCGGATCTCGTCGATGAGCGTGTTGGCCGGACCCAGCATGGTCTGCCGGGCGGTCTTGAGGTCCTCGTCGGTCTCGTCGATGCCGTTCATGCCGTTGATGCCGACCCGCCTCTTGGTGGCCTCGGCGTCGGCGACCGGCATGGCCAGGCGATCGACGAGGGCGTCCGTCACCATGTCGCCGCCCATCAGCACGATGCGGACGAAGCGGGGGATGCCGTTCTCGTGCACGACGATGTTGGTGACCCGTGCACCAATGTCGATCACGGCCTCGGGCCGGACGTTCATGCCCATCGGGCTGACGTCGCCGAGCGACCGCACGAGGGCGAACGGAACGAGGTCAACCACCTTGGGGACCAGGTTCGCGCGCATCGACGACTCGGCGCTGTGCACGACCATCTCTTCGGCAGCGGCGACGAGCAGCCCGCGCAGGAGACGGGACTGGTCGTCGCCGGTGATCTCGGCCAGGGTGACGAAGTCCAGCACGGCCTCGTGCACGGGCATCGGGACGAAGTCCTGCACCAGCATGGGCAGCGACTTCTTCAACTCCTTGTCCGGCATCCACAGCAGGTCGACCTGGCGGACGACGACCCGCTGGTTGGCGACACCGAGGATCACCTTCTTGCCGCCGAACCGGACGTGGGACCACAGCTGCTTGATGGCCTGGCCCACGGCCTCGACGTCGACGACCTCGCCGTCGCGGACGGCGCCGGGTGGGAGGGAGACCTGGCCATAGCGCTCCAGGCGTGGCGGGGTGGCGCCGAGGCTCACCTCGGCCGCGCGCACGCTGGTGGTCCCGATGTCGAGACCGATCGCGTGGTTGCGTGCCACCGACCCACCCCTCGCTCGCGCGGCCCTGTCCGAGCGCCCCCGCGGCGCCCCCGGCGAATCGTGCCAGACGGCCGCAGTGGTTCCTGCACAGCACCGTCACCGGCGCGTCAGCCGGCGAGGAGTCCTGTGTACCACATGACCACCTCTGGTCCCAATAGCAACGCGAACAACACGCCTAACAGCATGAACGGTCCGAACGGGATCGCGGTCTTCCGCCCGGAGCGATTCCGGCGGGCGAAGATCACACCGACGACCGCGCCGAACAGGAACGCGGCGAAGGTTCCGACGATCACCTCGCCCCAGCCGAGCCAGCCGAGGTACAGGCCCAGGACGCCCGCGAGCTTGACGTCACCGAAGCCCATCCCGGCCGGGTAGACGAACGCGATGAAGAAATAGAAGGCGAACAGGGCCGCCGCAGCCAGCCAGGCCCGGCCGTACGTCGACCACTGGTCGTCCAGGGCAGCGGGGAGCAGGAGAAGCAGCCCTGCGACCACGTACGACGGCAGGACGATGACGTCCGGCAGTCGGTGGTGGTCGACGTCGATCAGGGCGAGCGCGGTGCCCACGGCAGCCAGGTACAGCCAGGCGGGCAGCGTCCAGGTGATGCCCACCACGAGCGAGACCAAGACGAACAGCGCCCCGGTCCAGGCCTCGACGACGGGGTAGCGGGCCGAGATGCGGGCACCGCAATCGCGGCACCGGCCGCGCAGCACCAGCCACGACACGACGGGCACGTTGTCCCGAGCCCGGATCCGGTGGTGACAGCTCGGGCACGCCGACGGCGGCGAGACGACCGACTCGCCCCGCGGAACCCGCCACACGACGACGTTGAGGAAGGACCCGACTACCAGCCCCAGGACCGCGAGGCTGGCGGCCGCCACCGCGGTCGGCACTAGAAGCCAGACCGCATGCCGTTAGGGGACCAACTCGATCGTGGGCCCCCGCCCTCCGCGGGCGAGCCCGGGCGGGGCGTTCCACTTCTGGTCCCTCGCGCCGAACGGCTCCGGATTGGGATCGCAGGCCTCGGTCACGATGGTCGACCACTGATTCAGTGGAGCGGTGGTCGAACCCGGAGGCCCTAGCCCGAGGCAGCGCCCGTCGTTGGCCACGATCGTGTAGTCCACGAGCGCGTTGCCGGTGTCACGATTGACCGTCCACAGTTGGTTGGTACCGGTCGTGCAACCAGGTGTCGTGACGTAGCCGCCACCCGTTCGAGCCTGGAGGCAGACCTTCACGCCAGAGTTGTTGGTCGTGGTCAGGCGCCCCTGGGTGGCGTTGACCGGCTCGTAGGTCAGCAACTGGTTGAAGGCGATCGATGCGCCAGGGGTCGGGTCCTGCTTGCACGGGAACGCGATCATGAACGTCGAGTTGATGTTCTGGGACGTGATGTCGAAGCACCGCCCGAACTCGGCGTAGTTGACCACCTGCATGCGTACCAGGTCGGTGGCCGTCACCAGGAGGTCCGGGTTTCCGGCCGCTGCCGCCCCGACGTTGTCATCGGGCTTCCAGGTCCACTGCGACTGGTATCCCTGTCCACAGACGCTCCTGGTGCTGGCGACGAGGTAGGACCCTTCGCTGATGATGCCGCTGAGGTCGTAGCTCTGGAAGACCATGCACCAGTTGCCCTGGCCGGTGGGGGCTGAAGCCGATCCGGGGTACTCCCCCTGGAACTGAGCCACGTCGTTGTAGCTCCAGAGCTGGTCCGACCGCCCGCGCCAGGTGGATGTCGCCCCGGCAGGCGGGATGTCGCAGGGCTGGAGAGTGACGTACGAGGTGCTGCTCGTTCCAGGGTTGGTGGCGGTGAGGCACATCCCGCCCACGCCTTGGGACGTCTCGGTGTTGGACACGGAGATGCGGTAGTCGGGCCGGTAGGAGAACTTCTGGCGCTTCACGGCGGGATCGCTCTCATCCAGGCAGTCCTGCATCGTGACGCGCGTTCCGGCCACGGGTGGCCAGGTGGTGCCCACGTCGAAGCACAGGGCGCCCTCACCACCGGGGTAGTTCTGGATGAGGCCGCCCGGGATGTTGGACAGGTCACGCACCTGGAAGGTGAACGTTGTCGTGAGCTCCCGCCCGATCGTCCCGAGGTCGACGGTCCTCAGCGCGGAGGCTTGGAGAACCGCATACTCGGGGGTGGACAGCGGACCGAGGTTGTCCGCGCAGGGGATCTCGTCACCCGGGGCCGAGGGCGTCCCGTCGAAGTACGACACCTGGACCGTCATCGGTCCGTAGTCCGTCTGGACGAGGATCTCGCAGGGCAGGAAGCGCAGGTCACCCTCCTTGCTGCTGGCCTCTGCCACTGCCTGCTTGAACGTCGAGGTGGCGACGTCGAGTCCCCCCTCGGCCGCCTGCAGGGCCTCTGCGTTCTGACCGGTGAACACGCTCGTCCGAGCCTGTGCCAGGATCACGCCGAGCGCGATGATCGCCATCATCGACACCACAAGGATGACCATGAGCGCCACCGCGAGCGCAGCGCCTCCGTCACCCCTCAGGATCCGAGTTCGCATCCGTCTCGCCTCCCGGCACGTGCCCGAACTCCTATGGGGCGATCAGCTAGACCGTGCATGACTGCCCCACAGGCGTCAGTTGCTTGGTGTTGCGTGCCACGAAGGTGGTCATCAAGGTCACTCCGGCCCCACGCTCCTGGGACGTGATGCTGATCGGGACACGGGCCGATGTGAAGGGCACAGCAGCGGCTGTGGGCGTCGCTGTCGCCGCGGTGACGCGGCTGGCGATCGTTCCGTAGCTGGGTGCCGTGGTCCCGGCCTGCCAGGACCTGACCTGGAGGACCCGTTGAGCGGCGACGTAACGCCACTGGTAGCACGTGGGTGTGGCGACGCCGAGGGCAGCGGACGACGGTAGCCGGTACCAGAACTCCCAGTCGCTCCCAGCCGTCGCCAACGCACTCACCTGATCTGCGTAGCGCAGGGTGCGATCCAGCCTCTGGAACGCACGTTGCACCTCGGTGGTCGAATCCCCGATGTCCGCCGTGCGGTTCACCGCCAGGACCATCTGCCGGATCCCGACCGTGGCCACGGCCAGAACCACGCTGAAGATCCCCATGGCCACGACAAGCTCCACCAGCGTCATCCCGCGGTCGGCGGGACCACGCTGCAGGGATGCGTGCCATCGGGTCATCAGATCACCCGGACCGCGACCAGCGAGCTGGACGCCTGCCCCGTGCCGTCCCGCACGGTGTAGTAGACGTTGATCGTGCCGGTCCGCCGGCTCGTCGACGTGAACACGATGTTGTTGTTGGACACGTAGTAGCTGCATCGGGCGTCGTTAGACGACCCCGTCACCGTGACGACGACGTCCCCGCGGCCGGTCGGGAGGGTGTCGTTCGCCAGCACGTCGATCAGGTTGTCCCGCGAGTTGCGTACGACCGTGGCCGAGTCACTGCGCGCCTGCGGCGGGGCCGGCCGATTGACCCGCACCGTCACGGTGGCCGTGTTGGACGGCGTCCCCGCGCCGTCCACGACCTGGTAGGGGAACGTGACGGTGTACGACGAGACGTTCCCGACCGTCCAGGCACCCGGCGTGTAGGTCGCGGTGCTGGAACTGGTGCATCCGGCCGACCCGGACGTCGCTGGGCCGGCGAATGCGCAGGCGGTGAAGCGGCTCAACGCGATCTTTCGATTCAGCGACCCGAACACCGGCACCTTCAGCTTGAGGGGGTCGACCACATCGCGAACCCTCGGATGGTGGCGGAACCGGGCCCACAGCACCACGAGGACGATGAGTCCGAGCAGGAACAGCGGGAAGTAGGTCTTGAGGATGTCGGACATGGTCTGGAGCAGGCGCGTGGGCGCCGGCAGCTCGCCCCCGAGACTCGCGAACATCTCCCCGAAGATCGGGACGATGAACAGCAGCATGGCCACGACCGCCAGTACGGCGATGATGAAGATCACCGTGGGATAGGCCATGGCGGACTTGATCTTGCCGCGAAGCCTCACCTCCTTCTCGTAGTTGTCCGCGAGCTGGAGGAGCACCCCGTCGAGGAAGCCACCGACCTCGCCAGCCCGCACCATGTTGATCATCAGTGGCGGGAAGATCTTGGGATGCGCCGCGAGCGCGACGGACAGGGCGGTTCCGCCTTCGACGTCGTTGCGCACGTCGGCGAGGCGCTCGCGCAGCACCTTGTTCGACGTCTGGTCCGCGAGGATCGTGAGGGCCCGCAGCAGGGACAGGCCTGAGTTGATCATGGTGGACAACTGCCGGGACATGACCGCGAGGTCCTTGAGCTTCACACCGGACCCGATGTGAATGTTGATCTCGCGCTTCATCCCGGCGTTGGCCTGGGAGATGGTGACGGGGGCGTACCCCATCGAGCGGAGCTTCATTGCGACCGCGGCCTCGTTGTCGGCCTCGATCCGGCCCTTGACGATCTTCCCCTGCCGGTCCCGGACCTGGTAGTCGAACGTCGCAGTGGCAGCCATCGCCCTACCTCCTAGTGCCGGCCGGCGAGCCGGTTGAAGTCCTCGACGTGGTGGCAGCGTTCCAGGCCGGTCTCGTACGTGATCTTGCGGTCCCGGACGAGTTCAGCCAAGGACTGGTCCATGGTCTGCATGCCGAACTGGGCACCCGCCTGCATCGCGGAGTAGATCTGGTGGGTCTTGCCCTCGCGGATGAGGTTGCGGATGGCCGGGGTCGCCACCAGCACCTCGACCCCCGCGACCCGGCCCCGCCCGTCCGCGGTCCGGCACAGGGTCTGGCACACGATCCCTTGGAGTGAGGCCGCGAGCTGCATGCGCACCTGCTGCTGCTGGTGCGGCGGGAACACGTCGATGACGCGGTCGATCGATTGCGCCGCGTCCTGGGTGTGCAGGGTCGCGAAGACCAGGTGACCGGTCTCGGCGGCGGTCAGTGCGACCTGGATCGTCTCCAGGTCGCGCATCTCGCCCACCAGGATGATGTCAGGGTCCTGCCGCAGGACGTGCTTGAGCGCCTGCGCGAACGAGTGGGTGTCCTCCCCCACCTCGCGCTGGTTCACCAGGCAGTTCTTGTGCCGGTGCAGGAACTCGATCGGGTCCTCGACCGTCATGATGTGCTCTCGCCGGGACGAGTTGGCCAGGTCGACGAGCGAGGCCAGCGTCGTCGACTTGCCGGATCCCGTGGGCCCGGTGACGAGGACGAAACCCCTCGGCAGTTGCGCGAACCCGGCGATGACGGGTGGCATCCCCAGTTCGCGCAGCGTCTGGATGTCGAACGGGATGATCCGGAACGCGGCGCCGAGGGCGTCGCGCTGCTGGTAGATGTTCACCCGGAACCGGGCTCGCCCGGGCAGCGCGTAGGCGAAGTCGAGCTCCAGTTCGTCCTCGAACCGCTCCCGCTGCGTCTGCGTGATCGCGGCGTAGAGGACCCGCTGGATCATCGGCGGCGTCAGCTTGGGGAACTCGTCCAACGCGATCAGCTGACCGTTGACGCGCACCGTCGGGTGGGCGCCGGCGGTGAGGTGCAGGTCGGACGCCCCGGCGTCGATCATCCGCTCGAGGACCTGGGCCAGCGAGATGTCGCCCTGGCGGACCTGGTCCTCGGTCGTCGGCCGGACGTACGCATCGGCGCGAGCCTGCTCAGGGCTCAGCGTGAGGGGCGCCGGCGTGGCGAAGGCGCTCGCCCTCATGTCCGACACCGACGAGCCCGACCCCACCGGTGCCGGCGACCTGTCGCTCATGTCCCCTCCTTGGCGGGCCGGGTGGCCCCTCCCCCTGGGATCGTCATCGCTGGGCGGTCCTTGAGCGTCATACGACCACCCGCAGGATCTCCTCCAAGGAGGTTACTCCGCGTAGCACCTTGTCCATGCCGTCGAGGCGCAGCGACACCATCCCGTCCTGGATCGCGGCCTGCGTCACCTGGTTCGTCGACGCCCGCTCGACCGCGAGGCGCTCGATCTGCTCGCTGACCGGCATCACCTCGTGCAGGGCGGTACGCCCCCGGTAGCCGGTCCGGGCGCAGTGCGAGCATCCCACCGCCCGGTGCAGGGTCGGGAGCGGCTCACCCTCCCGCCACGGGAAACGGGCCTCGACCAGCGCCTGCGGCGTCGGCGTGTACGCCTCCTTGCAGCGCGAGCACAAGCGGCGGGCCAGCCGTTGGGCCAGTACGCAGTCCACCGCGGACCCGACCAGGAACGGCTCGATCCCCATCTCGATCAGCCGGGTGATCGCAGACGGCGCGTCGTTGGTGTGCAGAGTCGCCAGAACCAGGTGGCCGGTGAGCGCGGCCTCGACCGCGATCTGCGCGGTCTCGAAATCCCGGATCTCACCGATCAGCACGATGTCGGGATCCGACCGCAGGATCGAGCGCAGGGCCGCGGCGAACGTCAGGCCCGCCTTCACGTTGGTCTGCACCTGGTTGATGCCGGCCAGCCGGTACTCCACCGGGTCCTCGACCGTGATGATGTTGACCTCGGGCCGGTTGAGGATGTTCAGCGTCGCGTACAGCGTCGTCGACTTGCCGGACCCCGTCGGGCCGGTCACCAGGATCATCCCGTACGGCTTGGTGAAGGACTGCGAGAAGCGGTCGTAGTTGGAGTCGCTGAAGCCGAGGTCCGCCAGGTCCAGCCGGGCGGTCGAGGTGTCCAGGATTCGCATGACGACCTTCTCACCCCACACCGTCGGGAGTGTCGCCACCCGCAGGTCCACCTTCTTGCCATGCGCGCTCACCGACAGCCGCCCGTCCTGCGGGATGCGCCGCTCCGCGATGTCGATGTCAGCCATGATCTTGAGCCGGGAGATCACGCCGCCCTGGATCGCCTTGGGCGAGCGCATGACCTCGTGCAGCACACCGTCGATGCGGTAGCGCACCCGCAGGTCGGTCTCGGTTGGCTCGAGGTGAATGTCGGAGGCGAGGTCCTGGATGGCCTGGGTGATGAGCAGGTTGACGAACTTGACGATCGGCGCGTCCTCGACCACCTCCTTGAGGTGGGTGAGGTCCTCTTCCTCCTCCTGGATGTCCATCACCTTGGTGAGGTCACCCATCTCGGAGTCGACCCGATAGTTGCGGTCGATCGCGGCGAGGATGTCGCTGCGGGTCGAGACCACGGCGCGTACGTCCATCCCGGACATCGCGCGCAGGTCGTCGATCGCGAACACATTGGCCGGGTCGGCCATCGCGACGAGGAGCTTGCCCTCCTCGAACCCGATCGGGATCGCGGTGTGCCGCCGGGCCACCGAGCCGGGGATCTTCGTCAGCGCGGCACCGTCGATGGTCGCCTCGGTCAGGTCGACGAAGCGCATCCCGATCTGGGCGGCGAGCGCCGAGACGAGCTGGGACTCGGTCAGGATGCCGCGCTCGACCAGGACCTTGCCGAGGCTGCGCCCCATCGACTGCTGCTCGGCGAGGGCGTCGTCGAGTTGCTCCCGGCTGACCAGGCCCTGCTGGAGGAGGACGTCACCGAGTTGCATCGCTGCTCCGCCCGGTCAGCCGGTCCCACAGCCGGCGCCACCAGCCGCGCGGCGCGGGGACGGGTACGGGAGCTCGCTCGGCGGTCTCCGCCACGGCGGCGCCGCCGTACGACGCAGCGGCTGTCGCCGTGACCGGCCGGTCCAGCACGGCGGTGGCCATCGCGCCGAGCGCCAGCCGGCCGGCGACCTCGCGCATCCGGTCCACCCTCGGGTCGTCGGCTCCGAGCAGCACCTCGCTGCCGTCGGCGAAGCCCAGCCCGGCGACCGGCTGCGGCGGAGGCACGGGGCGGACCGCCTCGGCGGCACGGGCGGCGAGAGGGGTCGCGACCGTCTGGGTCACGGGTGCGCGCGTAGAGCGCCCGGCACGCCACCCCCGGGGGGCGGCGTGACGGCCACGGGTCCGGCGTCGGGCCACGTCTCCCCTCCCTAGGCGTGAGCCGCCTCGGCCTCGAGCTCCTCCAGCGCGGCGTAGAGCAGTGCCAGCAGGACCTCCTTGACCGAGTCCTTCGCGGTCGCATCGCACGGCACAACCGGGATCTCCGGTCCCAGGGACAGCGCGTTGCGGACCCTGTGGTCGAGCGCTTGGTCGTGCCGGAAGGCGCGGTTGAGCGCCACGACGAAAGGTACCCGCGCGAAGCCGCGGAAGGTGTCCAGGATCCGGGCCGCGTCGACCAACGTGTCGGGGTCCTCGACGTCGATCAGCAGGACATAGCCGAGCATCCCCTCGCCGAGGATCTCCCACATGAAGTCGAAGCGCTCCTGCCCGGGCGTGCCGAACAGGTAGAGCACCAGGTCCGGGTCGATCGAGATCCGGCCGAAGTCCATCGCGACCGTGGTCTGCGGCTTGCGGTCCTTGTCGTCGTCGCTGATGGACCGGTCGGTGGACAGCACGGTGATCTCGGAGATGGTGCGGATCAGGGTCGTCTTGCCGGCGGCGAAGGGGCCGGTCACCACGATCTTGACGGCGTGTCCCCCGTGGCGGCGTCGGGCGGCCATGGCTACAGACCCCGGACGCCGGCGATGAGCCGCAGCAGCATGCTGCGGTTCACGCTCGGGTCCCGCTCGATGATGTGCTGGGCCTTCGGGGCCGCGGCGGTGGCGGCGACCGGCTGGGTCAAGGTGGCGACGGAGGACTGCCGCAGGTCGGCGTCGCGGCCGTCGCCCTGGGCCGCGGTCGAGGCGCGGCCGCCGTACGACGGCCCGTCGACCAGCGCGGCCGGGCTGTCGGGGACGCGGGGGTAGTCGCCGGACGGCTCGGCGTGGCCGGCGGGCTGTCCGATGCCGATGACCGATTGCCCCAGCGACCCGGCCAGGTCGGGACGGATTTGGACCGGCTGCTGCGCGGCGGAGGCGGAGGCGGACGGTGCCGGCGCCCCGCCCTCACACGGCGCCAGCAGGGCCAGCCTGCGCTGGACCACGCCGAGCGGGTCGGGGGTGTCCTCGTCGCGCACGGCCAGCAGGCCGCGACGGACCAGGTCGGCCGCGACGGACATCACCGCGAACTGGCCCATTCCGCTGAGCTCGACGATCTCGTACACCGGACGCCGGCCGTCGACCATGGCCAGCACGGCCCACTCGTCGTGGCTGAGCAGTGGCTCGCCGTCGGGGCGGACGGGGATGCTGAGGACGGCGCTGCTGGACGGAACGACCTCGAGTACCTCGGCCCAGGCCTCCTCGCGCTCGCGGGCCTGCTGGACGATCTCCTCGACCCGCAACTGGATCCCGACGTCGTCGGGGTCGCGCTCGTCGAGGACGAACTCGAAGTCGCCCTCGTCCCACTGCAGCAGCTCGAAGACCCCGTCCACGACCTGGGCGCGGGCGGCCTCGCGGACCTGCTCCTCGTCGACCCGGCCGGAGTCCAGCAGCGCGCGGGTCAGTCCGACCTCGTCGCCCTGGGCCCGCTCGACCGCGTCGCGCAGGGTGTCGTCGTCCACCAGTCCGGCTCCGACGAGCCGGCGGACCAGGGACTGGCGGTGCTCGTCGGGGGTGGCGGAGGTGACCGAGCCGTCGGCGAACCGGACCACGCCGCAGCGGTCGGGGCGGGCGGCCGTGGGCTTGCGCACGCGCAGCGCACCGGACTTCGACGTCATCTGCAGCAGCGAGAAGACATCGGGAAGCCCGAACGCGGAGAGCGAGCCCTCGAGGTTCACGGTTCGTCCGTCCTGGTCTGCCTGGGTCCAGTGTGCTCGTGGTCGGTGTGGCTAGTCCTGCGGAAGTCCGGACAGGTCGTCGGGCGCCCGGGTGGCGGCGGCGTCCAGGAGTTGCTCGTACAGCGGCGGGGCCATCACCGGCTCGGGCTCGACGCGCAGGACGTCGGCGACCCGGGAGGCGGCGTGCTTGATCTCGAAGAGCATGAGGCCGGCCTTGGCGCCGCGGGCGGCCACGGCCACCACGACGGCCTCGTCGTCGGCGGACACGAGGAACACGGTGCCCTCATCCCCCTCGATCCAGACCTGGGCGAGGTCACCCCGGCCGAGGCCCTCGGCGGCCCGCTCGCCGAGGCTGAGCAGGGCGGCCGACATGGCCGCGACCCGGTCCTCGTTCATGCTCGGCGGGAGGGCGGAGGCCATCGGCAGGCCGTCGAACGACACGACCGCGGCCGCCTCGAGCTCGGGCGCCTGGGAGAGCAGGTCGGACAGGACCCGCTGAAGCCTCGTGGCACGCCCGTGCATGCCACTCAGGGGGTCGGTCATGACTGCCACCTCCGGTCGTGCCCGGGAGCCTGGGTACTCCTGGGGTCAGCATCGGCCGACCGGCCCGGGGTCTTGAGCCATGTGGGTGAACTTCTGCCCGGCGCGCCGCTGTCCGATTGGCCCACCCCGTACGCGGCGCCCGGGCGCCGCTGCCCGCAGAAGTGAGCCGAGTGGTCGTATCCCGGCCCTCGGGAGCCCGGGTAGCAACCGTTCGGCTCACAAACGCCCGGCCCCGTCACCGAGCCGAGTGGAGCGGGCGGCGAGATCAGGCCGGGAGGGCGGCGCGCATGGCGGCCACCGGAGGTTCCTGGCCGGTCATCAGCCGGACCTGGTCGACCGCCTGCCACAGCAGCAGGT
Source organism: Candidatus Nanopelagicales bacterium (assembly GCA_041393815.1). NCBI lineage: Bacteria > Bacillati > Actinomycetota > Actinomycetes > Candidatus Nanopelagicales > Candidatus Nanopelagicales bacterium. Next base: position 436,478 of record JAWKJK010000003.1, read on the forward strand.
CGTACCCGCTGGCGACCCGGCCCTTTGCGGCCGCCCAGGCCGCGGCCAGCCCGGTGGGCCAGGGGCTGTACGCGACGTCCAGTAGCACCCCGTCCCCGGCCGGCAGTCCGTCGCCGGACACCAGGTCGTCGGCGGCGCCGCCCGGGACCGTCGACACCACCAGGGCCCCGCGGGCCGAGGCGGCGGCGAGCGCCTCCTCCGCCTCCGGCCACGGGCGGACCGCCAGACCGACCTCCAGTCGATCGGCCACGGCGACGAGGTCCTCCCCCGCCGACGGCCGCCGCAGGAAGGCCGTTACCGACGGCGCACCCAGCCGCGCGAGCGCCGACAGCGCTGAGCGCGCCGTCGCGCCACCGCCGAGCAGTACCGCAGGACCGACCGGCTCCAGCACCCCGGCCTCCCGGATCGCCGAGACCATTCCCGGGACGTCGGTGTTGTAGCCGTAGCGCCCCCCGTCGGCGCCGAACACGACGGTGTTCGCGGCGCCCACCTCCGCGGCCACGTCGGACACGACGTCCAGTAGCGGCAGCACCGCTGTCTTGAGCGGCATCGTCAGCGACAGCCCGGCCCACTCCGGCCCGCAGGACAATACGAACTCCGCCAGCGACGACTCCCGTACCTCGACCGCGTCGTACGTCCAGTCCAGCCCCAGCGCCGCGTACGCCGCCCGGTGCAGCGCCGGGGACAGGCTGTGCGCGATCGGCGACCCCAGCACCGCCGCCCGGCGGGAACCAGCCGTCACGAGCCGCTCGGCGACGGCCGGGTGCGCAGGTAGTCGCGCAACTCCTGCTTGAACTTCAGGAACTCGTCGTACGACGCGGTGAACTTCGTCTCCCCGGTGTCGGGGTTGACCGTGACGAAGTACAGCCAGTCGCCGCGCGCCGGCGACAGCGCCGCCTCCATCGCGGCCTCGCCCGGGGAGTTGATCGGCCCCGGCGGCAGGCCCTCGTTGGCGTAGGTGTTGTACGGCGAGTCCACGGCGAGCTGCTCGGCGGACAGCTGGATCTCGCGGGTGCCCAGCGCGTAGTTCACCGTCGAGTCCAGCTGCAGCGGCATGCCCTCCTCGAGCCGGTTGTAGATCACGCGCGCGACGCTGGGGAAGTCCGACGGGATCCCCTCGGCCTCGACCAGGCTGGCGACGATGAGCACCTCGTACGGCGTGTAGCCGATCTTCTTCGCCCGGGCCTCGAAGTCGGTGTCGGCCATCGCGACGTCGAAGCGGTCCACGGTCAGCTTGAGGATGTCGGTGGCGTCCATCTCCGGGGAGATGTCGTAGGTGGCCGGGAACAGGAAGCCCTCCGGCTTGCCGTCCGCCCAGTCCGGCAGGTCCAGGTCGCCGGGCTTGCGCAGGGCGTCCTCGAAGTCCGCCTCGGGGATGCCGGACGTCTTCGACGAGATGGCCACGGTCTCACTCATCCGCAGACCCTCGGGCAGCACCAGCCGGTCGCCGGCGCGCGAGCGCGGGTCGAGCATCCAGGCCACCGCAGCGTCGGCGCTCATCTGCTGGCGCATGTCGTACGTACCGGGCCCGATGCTGACGGCGTCCTCGTTGGCCTCAGCCGCACGGACGAAAGCGTCGGCGGTCTGCACCACGCCGGCAGCCTGCAGGGTCTCCCCCATCTGGCGCAGCGTCGCGCCGTCCTCGATGGTGACGGTCACCGTCCCGGTGCCCTCGCCGACGTAGTCGTCGGTGAAGGTCAGCGCCCGCACGGTGGCGAACAGCCAGACACCGCCGACCACGACCCCGAGGACGAACACGAACAGGAAGATCCGCCGCATCCAGCTGTTCTTGTTGCGCGAGGGCGGCAGGTCCTGCTCGTCCCGGAGGAACTGGGTGACCTGGCTCATGTCTCCTCGTCGGGGTCGGGGTCGGTGTCGGGGCCGGCATCGGGGTCGACCACGGTCCCGGGCGGCTCCCCCGTGGCCCGCTCGGTGTCCAGCGCCTGCTGCACGATGATGACAGCCGCGGCCTGGTCCACAACCCCTCGGCCGCGCCGGGAGTCCCGGCCCGCCTCGCGCAGGCCCCGGGTGGCCTCGACCGTGGACAGCCGCTCGTCGACGAGCCGGACGGGTACGTCGAGCCGGCCCGCCAGCGTGAGCGCGTACGCCCGCGCCGCCGCCGCGGCCGGTCCCTCCTGCCCGCTCAGCCCGACCGGCAGGCCGACCAGGACCTCGAGCGCCTCGTACTCGGCGACCAGCGACTGCAGGGCGTCGACGTCCCCGGCGCCACGGCGCAGGGTCTCCACCGGCACCGCGAGCGTTCCCTGCGGATCGCTGCGGGCCACGCCGACGCGGACCGAGCCGACGTCGACGCCGATGCGGACGCCGGTGCGCACGTCTGTCGCCCCGACGGTCAGGCGAAGTTGGCCAGGACCCACTGGCGAGCGGCGTCGAACGCGGCGTCGATCGCGTCGGCGCGGGTGCCGCCGCCCTGGGCGACGTCGGCCTTGCCGCCGCCGCGGCCGTCGACGGTCGGCAGGGCCGACTGCAGCAGGTCCTTGGCGGACAGGCCGATCTCGACGCCCCGGCCGTTGACGGCCGCCACCATCGACACCCGGCCGTCGTTGACCGCCGCACCGAGCACCCCGACGGACAGGTCCTTGCGAGCGATGTCGCGCCCGCGGACCACGAGGTCGCGCAGGTCGTTGGCGGCGGTCCCCTCGGGGGCCTGGAACGTCCACAGCCGGACCCGGCCGAGGTCGACACCGTCTCCGATCATCCCGTCGAAGCTGGCGCGCAGCGTGGCCTGCTGAGCCTTGCGCAGCTCGGTCTCGGCCTCCTTGAGCCTGCCGATGAGGGTCTCGATCCGCTCCGGGAGCTCCTCCGGGCGCGCCTTGACCAGCTCGGTGAGCCGGTGCACCAGCAGGTGCTCGCGGGCGAGGAAGCGGTAGGCGTCGGACCCGACCAGGGCCTCGACCCGTCGTACGCCGGCGCCGATGGAGCCCTCGGACAGGAACGTCACGACGCCGAGCTGGCCGGAGCGCTGCGCGTGCGTGCCGCCGCACAGCTCGTGGGCCCAGTCGCCGACGGAGACGACGCGGACGCGGTCGCCGTACTTCTCACCGAACAGCGCCATCGCACCGAGCTCGCGCGCCTGGTCCTGCGTCATGGTCGCGGCGGAGACGCCGAGGTCGGCGATGAGCAGGTCGTTGACGCGGGCCTCGACGTCGCGCATCACCGAGTGCGGCACCGGCCCGGCGCTGGGGAAGTCGAAGCGGAGCCGGCCGGGCGCGTTCTCCGAGCCCATCTGGGTCGCGGTGTCGCCGAGGGCCTCGCGGAAGGCCTTGTGGATCATGTGGGTCGCGGTGTGGGCGCGGCTGATGGCGCGGCGCCGGTCGACGTCGACGCGCGCCTCGGCGTGCGTGCCGGGGCGGACCTCGCCGTTGACGACGGTGCCGCGGTGGACGAACAGCCCCGGCACCGGGGTCTGCACGTCGTAGACCTCGAGCACGGCACCGTCGTGCAGCCGGATGCGGCCGTGGTCGCCGAGCTGGCCGCCGGCCTCGGCGTAGAACGGGGTGCGGTCCAGGACGATCTCGACGTCCTCGCCCTCGTGCGCGGAGCCGACGACGACGCCGTCCTTGAGCACGCCCGTGACGACCGCCTCGCTGACGGCCTCGTCGTAGCCGGTGAACGACGTGGTGCCGGCGGCGTCGAGGACCTCCTTGTACGCGGTCACCGCGGTGAGCCCGGCCTTGCGGGCGCGGGCGTCCGCCTTGGCCCGCTCCCGCTGCTCCTTCATCAGCCGGCGGAAGCCGTCCTCGTCGACCTGCAGGCCCTGCTCCGCGGCCATCTCCAGCGTGAGGTCGATCGGGAAGCCGTACGTGTCGTGCAGCTGGAACGCCTGCTCGCCGGGCAGCGTGGTCCCGCCGCCGCGACGTACGTCGGTCACGGCGGTCTCGAAGATCTGGGTGCCCGTACGCAGGGTGGCCAGGAAGGCGGCCTCCTCGTTCACCGAGATCTGCTCGATCCGGCCGGCGGAGTCGACGAGGGCGGGGTACTGCGGGCCCATCGCCAGGATGGTGGAGCGGACCAGCTCGGCCATGACCGGCTCGTGCGCGCCGAGCAGCCGCATGTTGCGGATGACGCGGCGCATCAGCCGGCGCAGCACGTAGCCGCGGCCCTCGTTTCCGGGGATGACGCCGTCGCCGATGAGGAACACGCAGGTGCGGGTGTGGTCGGCGACCACGCGCAGCGCGATGTCGGAGCGGTGGTCGGCGTGGTAGCGGTGGCCGGTGAGCTCGCTGGCCCGGTCGAGGATGACGCGGGTGGTGTCGATCTCGTACAGGTTGTCGACGCCCTGCAGCACCGTGGCCATGCGCTCGAGGCCCATGCCGGTGTCGATGCTCTTGGCGGGCAGGTCGCCAAGGAGGGGGTAGTCCTCCTTGCCCTCGCCGGCGCCGCGCTGGAACTGCATGAACACGAGGTTCCAGACCTCGAGGTAGCGGTCCTCGTCGACGATGGGGCCGCCCTCGCGGCCGTACTCCGGGCCGCGGTCGTAGTAGATCTCGCTGCACGGGCCGGCGGGACCGGGGACGCCCATGGACCAGAAGTTGTCGGCCTTCCCGCGGCGCTGGATCCGGTCCTTGGGCACGCCGACGTCCTTGTGCCAGATGTCGGCGGCCTCGTCGTCGTCGAGGTAGACGGTGGCCCAGAGCTTCTCCTCCGGGAAGCCGTAGCCGCCCTCGCCGACCGGCCGAGTGAGCAGCTCCCAGGCGAACGGGATGGCCTTCTCCTTGAAGTAGTCGCCGAAGGAGAAGTTGCCGGCCATCTGGAAGAAGGACGCGTGCCGGGTGGTCTTGCCGACCTCGTCGATGTCGAGGGTGCGCACGCACTTCTGGACGCTGGTGGCGCGCGGGTACGGGGGCGGGGCCTCGCCGAGGAAGTACGGCTTGAACGGCACCATGCCGGCGTTGACGAACAGCAGGGTCGGGTCGTCCAGCAGCAGGGACGCGGACGGCACGACGGTGTGGCCGCGCTCGGAGAAGAACTGCAGGAACCGGGAGCGGATCTCGGCGGAGTCCATCAGGTGCGATCCCTCCGGGATCCGATCGAGGTGGAGGAGGCAGGGGGTTCGGTGGTGCGCTGCGCGCCGCGGCTGGCCTCATCAGCGGCTGTACCGCGGCGGGCCTCATCGGCGGTGGCACCGCGCCGAGCAGCGTCCGCGAGGACGCGGGCGGCCGCGGTCCCCGGCGGAGGCACCCGCCGCGCCCCGGTCCCCCCTGCGGCCCCATCACCGGGCGCCCCATCACTGGGCACACGATCCGCTTTGCGGATCGTGTGCCCAGGTTGGGCGGCGTGTCGCGGTGCGAACCGGGAAGACGATCCGGGCGGTGTGGCGGGCGTGGCAGGTGTGACGTCCCCAGAGTCCCTCGCCTCGACGCGCCCTCGGGCGCTGGCCAGGGTGGTGACCGCACGCAGGCCGGACTCGATCAGTGCGGCCGTCGGGGTGGTGGCCCCGGCGGCGTTGGGACGAGGGCCCGACTGACCGGAGCTGCCGGCGACGAGGGCGGCGACGGTCCGGCTCTGGGCGAGCAGGGTCGCGGCGGTTCCAGCAGCGACCTGCATGTTGCCCGCGAGGCCGCGTACGCGGGCGTCGGCCAGGGCTTGCTGGCCCCGGCGGTAGGCGTAGATGCCGCCGGCCGCGCCGACGGCGGTCCACAGCAGCCGTCGCACCGTCAGTCCCCTTCCTGCGACGTGCCCGACGGATCGGTCGAGTCCGCGGGGTCCGACGACCCTAACGCCTCCCGCAGCCGTCCGTGGATCTCGCCCCAGCGGGCCTCGGCCCCGTGTCCGGTGGGCCGGTAGTAGTCCCGACCTCGCACCGGTTCGGGTGCGTACGACTGTGCCACGACACCGCCCGGGAAGTCGTGCGGGTATCGGTAGCCCTGGCCGTGCCCGAGCCGCTGCGCGCCCGGGTAGTGGGCGTCGCGCAGGTGCGGCGGCACCCCTCCGACCAGGCCCCGCCGTACGTCGGCCACGGCCGCGTCGACCGCGACGACGACGGCGTTGGACTTGGGCGCCAGGGTCAGGTGGACGGTGGCCTGGCCGAGGGTGATCCGGGCCTCCGGCATCCCGATGAAAGAGACCGCGTGCATCGCGGCGACCGCGGTCTGCAGTGCGGACGGGTCGGCCATGCCGATGTCCTCGCTGGCCAGGATCACCAGGCGGCGCGCGATGAACCGCGGGTCCTCCCCCGCCTCCATCATCCGGGCCAGATAGTGCAGCGCAGCGTCGACGTCGGACCCGCGCACGGACTTGATGAACGCCGAGATGACGTCGTAGTGCTGGTCCCCGTCGCGGTCGTAGCGCACCGCCGCTCGCTGGACTGCCTGCTCGACGGTCGCTAGGTCCACCACGTCGGCACCGGCGTCGATGGTGGCGCCGGCAGCCGCTTCCAGCGCGGTCAGGGCACGGCGGGCGTCGCCGCCGGAGATGCGTACGAGGTGCTCGAGGGAGTCGTCGGAGAGGGTGACGGCACCGGCGAGGCCGCGAGGGTCGGCGACCGCACGGGCCAGCAGGTCGCGCACGTCGTCGTCGGTGAGCGGCTCCAGCGTGAGTACCAGGCTGCGGGAGAGCAGCGGGGCGACGACAGAGAAGGACGGGTTCTCGGTGGTCGCCGCGACGAGTGTCACCCAGCCGTTCTCGACCGCGGGCAGCAGCGCGTCCTGCTGGGTCTTGGAGAACCGGTGCACCTCGTCGACGAAGAGCACGGTCCCCCGGCCGTGCATGCCGAGGTCCGCGCGAGCCTGGTCAACGACCGCGCGAACGTCCTTGACGCCCGCGGTGACCGCGGACAGCTCGACGAATCGGCGTCCGGTGGCCGTGGACACCATGCTGGCCAGGGTCGTCTTGCCGGTGCCGGGCGGTCCCCACAGGACCACGGATACCGGGCCGGCGGTGGTGGCGGTGCCGGGCTCGACCAGGCGGCGCAGGGGCGAGCCGGGGCCGAGCAGGTGCTGCTGGCCGACGAGCTCGTCCAGGGACCGCGGGCGCATCCGGACGGCGAGGGGAGCCCCCGGCCGCGATGCGGAGGTCCCGTCGTCGAACAGCGACGGCACATCGGATCCGCTCACGCCGCCGCCCCCGGGCCAAGATCGCCGCGAGACACCAGAAGGGGCCCGCTCAGTCCCGCGAAACCGGGCCCTTTCTGGTGTTTCGCGAGAATCTTGGGGTGAGCGGGCGCGTGGGTGCCGCCGTCGGGGCAGGGCTTGGCGGCGATCACCAGGTGCCTCCGGCGTCGGCGGCGAGGACGTCGTTCGGGTCCGCGTCCTCCGGCGGCTTCCGGCCCGGCAGCCAGCCGGAGGTGAAGGCCTTGTCCAGGGTGAAGCCGAGCCGGTCGTAGACCTTGCGGGCCACGTCGTTGGACGCGTACATCCCCAGCGTGACCACCGGCGCCCCCGCGGCGAGCGCGTCGCGGGTCAGGACCGAGCACACGTCGCCCGCGAGTCCGCGGCCCCGGTGGGACGGCCGCGTGCACACCGACGCCAGGTGGGGCACCCCGGGGATGTGCTCCACATGCGCGGCGCAGGCCACCAGCAGCTCACCGTCGAACACCCCGACCCAGCGCTTGATCTTCTCGTCGCCAGGGAAGACGTACGCGCTCGACGAGTGCTCCAGCAGGTCCAGGATCCGCGGGTCCGCCGGATCGAGGTCCACCACGGCGGACTCCCGGGGCCGGACTGCGGGTGCGGAGTACGAGTACCACCAGGTCCAGTCGTCCGGCGTCGGCGGCCGCACCGCGTCCGGGAGCCGGGCGTGCAGGCCCTGCGGCACGGTCACCCCGGACACCGGCATCCCCGAACCGTCGGCCGCGGCGATCTCGTCGGCCACCATGCGCGTCACGGCATCGGCGTCCTCGCCGACCGCCGTCACCCACGCCACCCGGCGGATCGGGTGCCGCGACGTCCATGCCACGACCGACCCGTCCACCCGCGGGTCCTGCACCTTGCCGGGGTCGACGTCGTAGCGCAGCCACACGTCATCAGGACGCGCCGCGACCAGGACGGAGTACGGAGCAGACGGCGGGTCGGAGACCGGGCCGAGGAAGGGCGCCGGGTACGACGCCTCCCCCATTGGCGGGCCCGGCGAGCGGTCGTCCAGCCGCAGCGCTTGGAACGCGTCCCCGGCATCGTCGAAGGGCCCAGTCACCCCGAGCGCGGCCGCCGGGCCGAAGCCGAAGCGCCCGTAGTACGCGGGCTCCCCCAGCACCACGACGAGCCGCTCGCCGGCATCCGCGAGCGCGGCCACACCCGCGCGGACGAGCGCCGAGCCCACGCCGCGCCGCTGCCATGAGGGCACCACCGCCAGTGGCGCCAGCGACACCGCCGGTCCCCCGCCGACGACCAGCCGAGTGAACAGCAGGTGCCCGACCACCTCGCCGGTCTCCACGGACTCGGCGACGAACGACCAGCCCGGCACCCAGCAGGCATCGGCGCGCAGCGCGTCGACCAGGTCCGCCTCGTCGGGGCGGCCGAACGCCGCCGTCTCGACCGCGCGCACGGCGTCGGCGTCGCCGGGTCCCTCGACCCGGACCCGCACCTCGCCGGACGTCATCGACTCGACCGAGAAGCCGGACTAGTTCCGCTTGGTGTCGGGCAGCACCTCGACACCGGGCCGGTTCGGCACCGGCGCGTGGTCGGCGTCCTCGGGCACGAAGTCGATGCCCGCGTCCAGCCGCTGCCCGGCCGTGATCGGCGTCGGCGCGCCGGTCAGCGGGTCGGCGCCGCCACCCGTCTTCGGGAACGCGATGACGTCGCGCAGCGACTGCGCCCCGGCGAGCAGCATGCAGATCCGGTCCCAGCCGAACGCGATGCCGCCGTGCGGCGGCGGTCCGTACTTGAACGCCTCCAGCAGGAAGCCGAACTTCTCCTCGGCCTCGCCGCGGGTCAGGCCGAGGATGTCGAAGACTCGCTGCTGCACGTCGCCGCGGTGGATACGGATCGACCCGCCGCCGATCTCGTTGCCGTTGCAGACGATGTCGTACGCCCACGCCAGCGCCTCGCCGGGCGACTCCTCGAACCGGTCCACCCACTCGGTGTTGGGCGACGTGAACGGGTGGTGCACCGCGGTCCACACGAGCTCGCCGGTCTCGTCCTCCACCTGCTCGAACATCGGCGCATCGATGACCCACACGAACGACCAGGCCGACTCGTCGATCAGCTCGAGCCGCCGAGCGATCTCCAGCCGGGTCGCACCGAGCAGCGCCAGCGCGTCCCCGCGACGACCCGCCGCGAAGAAGGCGCAGTCACCCGGCGACGCGCCGACCGCGGCCAGCAGACCCTCGCGCTCCGACTCCGACAGGTTCTTCGCCACCGGGCCACCCAGGGAGCCGTCGGCGCCGAACGTGACGTACGCCAGGCCCTTCGCGCCGCGCTGCTTGGCCCACTCCTGCCAGGCGTCGAACTGCCGTCGCGGCTGGTCCGCCCCGCCGGGCATGACGACCGCCCCGACGTGCTCGGCCTGGAACACCCGGAAGGGCGTGTCCGCGAAGTACGACGTGAGGTCGACCAGCTCCAGCCCGAAACGCAGGTCCGGCTTGTCGGTGCCGTAGCGCCGCATCGCCTCGGCATACGTCATCCGCGGGATCTCGTCCAGCTCGACCCCGGCGACGCCCTGCCACAGCGCACGCACGACGGCCTCGCCGACCTCGATTACGTCGTCCTGCTCCACGAACGACATCTCGATGTCGAGCTGGGTGAACTCCGGCTGCCGGTCGGCGCGGAAGTCCTCGTCGCGGTAGCAGCGGGCGATCTGGAAGTAGCGCTCCATCCCCGCGACCATGAGCAGCTGCTTGAACAGCTGCGGCGACTGCGGCAGCGCGTACCAGTGCCCCGGCTGCAGCCGCACCGGCACCAGAAAGTCGCGCGCGCCCTCCGGCGTGGACCGGGTCAGCGTCGGCGTCTCGATCTCCACGAAGTCCCGGTCTAGCAGCACGTCGCGGGCGATCTGGTTGACCCGCGAGCGCATCCGCAGCGCGGCGGCCTGCCGCGGCCGGCGCAGGTCCAGGTAGCGGTGCCGCAGCCGCACCTCGTCGCCGATGTCGACGCTGTCGTCGATCGGGAACGGCAGCGGCGCGGCCTCGCTGAGCACGTCCACGTCGGCGGCCACGACCTCGACCGCACCGGTGGGCAGGTCCGGGTTCTCGTTGCCCTCCGGGCGCACCTCGACGGTGCCGACGACCTTCAGGCAGTACTCGTTGCGCAGCCCGTGTGCCACCTCGGGATCGCGGACGACGACCTGGACGATCCCGGAGGAGTCGCGCAGGTCCAGGAAGGCGACGCCCCCGTGGTCGCGGCGCCGCCCGACCCAGCCGGCCAGCGTCACGGTCGAGCCGGCGTGCTCTGCGCGCAGGGTGCCGGCGTCGTGGGTGCGGATCACGGTGCGATCTCCTTCAGCCTGTCGGCGAGGCCGTCCAGGGGGACGGCGGTCTGCTCGCCGGTGGTCATGTCCTTGACCTGCGCGGTGCCGGACTCCAGGTCGCGGTCGCCCAGGATGACGGTGTGCGCGGCGCCGCTGCGGTCGGCGGCCTTCATCGCGCCCTTCATGCCGCGGTCGCCGTACGCGAGGTCGACCCGCACGCCCGCGGTCCGCAGCGCGCCGGCCAGCGCGACCAGCCGGCTCTTGGCCTCGGCACCCAGCGGCACCAGGAACACGTCGCAGCGCGCCGCGTCGCCCGGCGTGAGTCCCTCGGCCCGGCAGGCCAGGTAGGTGCGGTCGGTGCCCAGCCCGAACCCGATGCCGGACAGCTCCGGTCCGCCGATGTCGGCCATCAGGCCGTCGTAGCGACCGCCGCCGCCGATGCCGGACTGCGCGCCCAGCCCGTCGTGCTGGAACTCGAACGTGGTGCGGGTGTAGTAGTCCAGCCCGCGCACCAGCCGCGCTGCCTCCTCCCACGCGACATCCAGGTCGCGCAGGTAACCGCGCACCGCGTCGTAGTGGGCCTGGCAGTCCGCGCACAGGTGATCGGCCATCAGCGGCGCGTCGGTCAGCTGCGCCTGCACCGACGCGCGCTTGTCGTCGAGCACGCGCAGTGGGTTGGCCTCGGCCCGCTGCCGGGTCTCTTCGTCGAGGTCCAACCCGCGCAGGAAGGCCTGCAGCAGCTCGCGGTACGGCGGCCGGCATACCGCGCAGCCCAGCGAGGTGAGCAGCAGCCGGTAGTCGCGCAGGCCCAGCGACCGGTAGCCCTCGTCGGCGATCGCGATGACCTCGGCGTCCAGCGCCGGGTCGTCGGAGCCGATGGCCTCCACCCCGACCTGCTGCAGCTGGCGGTAGCGGCCGAACTGCGGCCGCTCGGCGCGGAAGAACGGGCCGGCGTACCAGAGCTTCACCGGCAGCGCGCCGCGGTCCAGGCCGTGCTCGACCACGGCGCGCATGACTCCGGCGGTGCCCTCGGGGCGCAGCGAGATCGACCGGTCGCCGCGGTCGGTGAACGTGTACATCTCCTTGGAGACCACGTCGGTGGACTCCCCCACGCCGCGTACGAAGAGCCCGGTGTCCTCGAACACCGGCAGCTCGATGTAGCCGTACCCGGCGTTGCGCGCGGGCGCTGACAGCGCGTCTCGGACGGCCAGGAACGCCGCGGACTCCGGCGGGTAGTACTCGGGCACGCCCTTGGGCGCGCGGAACATCGCGGTCATCGTCGGGTGTCTCTCACAGCCCGGTCCGGGGACGGTCGGCGTGCGGGGTGCCCGCGGCGACCTGACGCAGGTACGGGTTGGCGCGCCGCTCCTGCCCGATGGTCGTCTGCGGGCCGTGGCCGGGGAGCACGACGGTGTCGTCGGCCATCGGCAGCACCACCCGGGCCAGGCTGGCCATCATCTGCTCGGTGTCGCCGCCGGGCAGGTCCGTACGCCCGATCGAGCCGGCGAACAGCAGGTCGCCGGAGAACAGGACCGGCGGCAGCTCGTCGGTGGCGTCGGTGCCGAAGGTGACCGAGCCCTCGGTGTGCCCGGGGGCATGGGCGATCCGCAGGCCGAGCCCGGCCAGGTCGAGCACCTCGCCGTCGGCGACCGCACGTACGTCGTCGGGCTCGCTGAACTCGAACCGGCCGCCGGTGAGCTGGTCCAGCATCGCGCGGGTGTCGTCCATCAGGGTCCCGACCGGGTCGCCAAGCCGGTAGCGGTCGTCGGGGTGGATGTAGGCCGGGATGCCGCGGGCGTCGCACACCGGGACGACCGACCAGACGTGGTCGATGTGCCCATGCGTCAGCAGGACCGCGACCGGCCGCAGCCGGTGCTCCCGCACGATCTCGTCGATGCCGTCGACCGCGTCCTTGCCCGGGTCGATGACCACGCACTCCTCGCCCGCGCCCGGCGCGACCACGAAGCAGTTGGTGCCCCACGGGCCCGCGGGGAATCCTGCGACGAGCACGCGGCGGCCCTTCGGGACGGGGACGGACGGACGGCCCGGGCGACCGCGGGGGCGGGGGTGCGCCGGGGGGTACGAGGGTATCGGCACCGGCGGGGGCGTACGAAACGAGATCGAGGCGGTGCGCCTACACTCGCCCGACGGTTCCGGGCCCTGGAGGACACGGGTGAGCAGCAGCAAGAAGCGCGAGCGTGAGCTGGCGCGGGCGAAGTACGAGCGTCAGCAGGCCCGTCGCGCGGCCGAGGCGGACAAGCGCAAGAAGCGCAACCAGATCGTCGCCGTGGTCGTGGTGCTCGCCGTCATCGCCGGCGGCGTCGTGTGGTTCGCGCTGTCCGGCCGGTCCTCCGAGCCGGACGTGGTGGCCAGCCCGACGCCTGCTGTGTCCGATTCTGCGGTGCCTTCCGAGTCGGCGGCGCCCGCGGAGTCCGGCGCGGCGTCGGAGTCGGCGGCAGCGTCCACCGCACCGGCCGCGACCGTGGACTGCACCGAGCCGCCCGCGGTCCGCCCTGACGACCTGACGTGGGGCACGATGCCGGAGATGACGATCGACGAGGCCGCCTCGTACGACTGGAACCTGGCGACGAACTGCGGCGAGATCCGCATCGCCCTCGACGCTGCCGAGGCGCCGGACACGGTGAACTCGATGGTGTTCCTCACCGACAACAAGTACTTCGACCTCACCGCCTGCCACCGGCTCACGACCGAGGGCATCTTCGTGCTGCAGTGCGGCGACCCCAAGGGCGACGGCACGGGCGGCCCCGGCTACGCGATCCCGGACGAGAACCTGCCCGCCGACGGGGCGAACAACTATCCGGCGGGCACCGTGGCCATGGCCAACGCCGGGCCCGGTACGGGGGGCAGCCAGTTCTTCCTCGTGTACGAGGACACCACGCTGCCGCCGAACTACACGATCTTCGGCACCATCACCGAGGGCCTCGACATCGTGCAGGGCGTCGCGGCCGCCGGGGTGGAGGGCGGCGGGGCGGACGGTCCGCCGGCCCAGCCGGTCGTGATCGAGACCGCCACGATCACCGAGTCCTGACGGGGGTCCGCTCGGCTGCGCCCCGTCGCGGGTGCGCGCGCGGGCGGCCCCGGTCGGCCGGGCGCGGCCGCGTGGGTCACGGAGCGGTCGCAACCTGCGGGTACCCCTCCGGGGCCGGACGCGGGGATGCGAGGATCGACCCGCACGACGCTGGCCGTCGGGCGTCCGCGTGCGCCCGGGCAAGGAGCACCACCCGACGAGAGGGCAGTCCGCCATGACCGAGAACGCCGAAGGATCGCCGACCCCGAGCACCGCGGCACCGGTCACCCCACCGGCGGACGAGCCCCAGCCCAGCGCCCCCGACACGTCCAGCGCCCCTGACACGTCCGCGCCCGAGGCTGCCCAGCCTGCCGAGGCCACGGCCGCGGAGGCTGCTGCCGACGCCGACGTTTCCGAGACTGCCCAGGCTCCCGAACCGGTCCGTGCGCCTACGGCTCCCGAGACCGCCGTCGCTCCCGAGCCGGTGCCCGCGCCTGCGGCGGCCGAACCTGCCGAGGCCCCCGAGCCGGTCACTGCACCCGAGACGCCCGCGGCTGGCGAGACCGCAGAGCCGGCCGCACCCGAGGCGACCCGGCCCGCGGAGGCGGCACCCGCCGCCGTCCCGCCCGCCCCGCAGCCGGAGTCGGTCGAGCCCGCCCCGCAGCCCGAGGCTGTGGCGCCGCCCGTGGTGCCTGCCGCCGTCGAGCCCGCCGTGCGGCCGGCTGCCGTCGAGCCCGCCGTGCAGCCGGCCGCCGTGGCCCCCGCCCCCGAGGCGACGCCGCTCGAGCCGGCGCCGCCGGTGGAGCAGGTCGCGGAGCCAACCGCACCGGAACCCGTCGCGCCGGAGCCGACCGCCCCGGAACCGACCGCAGCCGAGGTGGCGGCCCAGGCCCCCGCGGAGCCGGAGCCAACCGCACCCGCGGCGCCTGCCGCACCGGTGGCACCTGCCCCAACGCCGAGTCCCGCCCCGGCCGTACCGACGCCGGCGGCCATGCGACCCCGCCCGGCCGCGCCTACTCCCGCGGACCTGGCCCGCCCGCGCCCGTCGGGGCCGGAGCCGAGCCCGGGACCCGTCGTGGAGCCGATCGCCCCGTCCGCCTCAATGCAGTGGGGCCGGGTGGCCGAGGACGGCACCGTCTACGTACGCGACCGTGACGGCGCCGAGACGGTCGTCGGCCAGTGGGCGGCGGGCACGCCGGAGGAGGGCCTGGCCTTCTTCGCCCGCAAGTTCGACGACCTCGCGGTCGAGGTGGACCTGGCCGAGCGCCGCCTCGGCGAGGGCAAGTCCAACCCCGAGCAGGCGGCCCAGGTGGCCGCGAAGGTCCGCGAGGCGCTGGCCGAGCCGGCGTACGTCGGCGACGTCGCCGGGCTGCTGGAGCGGTGCGACGCGTTGGACGCGCTCGTGGCGCAGCGGCGCGCCGAGGTGGCGGCCGAGCGCGCGAAGGCCAAGGCGGAGGCGCTGGCAGCGCGCGAGGCGATCGTGGTCGAGGCGGAGTCGCTCGCAGACTCGACCCAGTGGAAGGCCACCGGCGACCGGTTCCGCGCCCTGCTGGACGCGTGGAAGGCCTCGCCCCGGGTGGACCGGGGCAAGGAGCAGGAGCTGTGGAAGCGGTTCAGCCACGCTCGTTCCACGTTCGACAAGCACCGCCGGCAGCACTTCGCTCAGCTGGACTCCCAGCGCAAGGAGGCCGTGGCGGTCAAGGACCAGATCGTGGCCGAGGCCGAGGCGATGGCCGGGTCGACCGACTGGGGCGAGACGGCCCGCGCCTACCGGGCCCTGATGGACCGGTGGAAGGCCTCGCCGCGCGCGTCCCGGCAGGACGAGGAGCGGCTGTGGCAGCGGTTCCGGGCGGCGCAGGACACATTCTTCGGGGCGCGCAACGAGGCGTTCGACAAGAAGGACGCGAGCCTGCGGGAGAACCTCGTGGTGAAGGAGCAGCTGCTCGCGGAGGCCGAGGCGCTGCTGCCGCTCACCGACCTACGGGCCGCCAAGGCCACGCTGCGCTCGATCGAGGAGCGGTGGGAGAAGGCCGGGCACGTCCCTCGTGGTGACCGGGACCGGGTCGAGGGCCGGCTGCGCAAGGTCGAGGACGCGGTTCGCAACGCCGAGCAGGACGAGTGGCGCCGGACCAACCCGGAGGCCCGGGCCCGCGCCGAGGCGACAGTGGAGCAGTTCTCGGCGTCGGTGGCGAAGCTGGAGAAGCAGCTCGCCGCGGCGCAGGCGGCCGGGGACGCGCGCAAGGTCGCCGATGCGGAGCGTTCGCTGGAGTCGACCCGCTCGCTGCTGGCCGCCGCCGAGTCCGCCCTGGCCGACTTCACCCGCTAGCCGCCGCCCCGCTCAGGCACACGATCCGCTTAGCGGATCGTGTGGCGAACTCGTAGGGCGTGTCGAGGGCGTGGGCGGCAACACGATCCGGGCCACGTAGTGCGTGAGGCAGGAGGGACGTCAGCGGGCGCCGACGCCTGCGGCAACCGGCAAACGATTTCGGCGACACCCCACCCGTCACATCCGTACCGGCGCCCGGATCGTGTGACCGGATCCGGGCCCGACACGCCGTCCAACCTGGCCACACGATCCGCTAAGCGGATCGTGTGCCCGAAAGAACGGGTGGGGGTGGGGCGGGTCGGCTAGACGCGGTAGACGTCGAAGACGGCGTCGACCTGGCGGACGGCCCGCAGGACCGAGTCGAGGTGCTTGGGGTCGGCCATCTCGAAAACGAACCGGGACATCGCGATCCGGTCCCTAGTCGTGGTCACCGACGCCGACAGGATGTTGACGTGCTGGTCGGACAGCACCCTGGTGATGTCCGACAGCAGCCGGGCCCGGTCCAGCGCCTCCACCTGGATGTGCACCAGGAACACCGACGAGTCCGTCGGCGCCCACTCCACGTCGACCATCCGCCCCTGCTGGGCCTCGAGCCCGGGCACGTTGACGCAGTCGGTCCGGTGCACCGACACCCCGGACCCGCGCGTCACGAAGCCGACGATCTCGTCCCCCGGCACCGGCGTGCAGCAGCGGGCCAGCTTGACCCACACATCCGCGGCACCCTTCACCACCACGCCAGGGTCGCCCTGGGTGCGCGGTCGGGCCGGGGCGATCTTGGTCGGGGACGTCGCCTCGGCGACGTCGTCCGCGGCGCCGTCCTCCCCGCCGGCCGCGGCCACCAGCCGGGTGACGATGGACGCGGCGGAGATCCGGCCCTCCCCCACCGCGGCGTACAGCCCGGTGATGTCCGGCTGCCGCAAGTCCGCCGCGATCGCGGTGAGCGCCTGGTTGGTCATCAGCCGCTGCAGCGGCAGGCCCTGCTTGCGCATGGCCTTGACGATCTGGTCCTTGCCCTGGTCGACGGCCTCCTCGCGGCGCTCCTTGGAGAACCAGGCCTTGATCTTGTTGCGCGCCCGCGGCGAGCCGACGAACGTCAGCCAGTCCCGGCTGGGCCCCGCGCCCTCGGACTTCGACGTGAACACCTCGACCACGTCGCCGTTGTCGAGCTTGGACTCCAGCGGTACGAGCTTGCCGTTGACCCGTGCGCCGACGCAGCGGTGGCCGACCTCGGTGTGCACCGCGTACGCGAAGTCCACCGGCGTGGAGCCGGACGGCAGCGATACCACGTCGCCCTTGGGGGTGAACACGAAGACCTCGGTGGACCCCAGGTCGTAGCGCAGCGAGTCGAGGAACTCGTCGGGGTCCTCGGTCTCCCGCTGCCACTCCACCAGCTGCCGCAGCCAGCCGAAGTCGTCCGGCCCGGACTTCCCGCCGACCGCGGTCTGCTTGTAGCGCCAGTGCGCGGCGACGCCGTACTCGGCAGCCCGGTGCATGTCGTGGGTGCGGATCTGCAGCTCGACCGGCTTGCCGTCCGGGCCGATCACGGTCGTGTGCAGCGACTGGTACATGTTGAACTTGGGCATCGCGATGAAGTCCTTGAAGCGCCCGGGCACCGGGCTCCACCGCGCGTGCACGGCGCCGAGGACCGCGTAACAGTCGCGCACCGAGTCCACCAGGATGCGCACGCCGACCAGGTCGTAGATGTCGGCGAAGTCGCGGCCCCGCACGATCATCTTCTGGTAGACGGAGTAGTAGTGCTTGGGCCGCCCGGTCACGGTGGCCTTGATCTTCGCGGCCCGCAGGTCCTCGTCGATCTCCCCGATGACCTTGGTGAGGTACTGGTCGCGCGACGGCGCCCGCGAGCCCACCAGCCGGACGATCTCGTCGTACATCTTCGGGTAGAGCGTGGCGAAGGACAGGTCCTCCAGCTCCCACTTGACCGCGTTCATGCCCAGCCGGTGCGCCAGCGGCGCGTAGATCTCCAGCGTCTCGCGGGCCTTGGTCTCCTGCTTGTCCGGCGGCAGCCAGCGCAGGGTGCGCATGTTGTGCAGCCGGTCGGCCAGCTTGATGACCAGAACCCGGATGTCGCGCGCCATCGCGACGACCATCTTGCGTACGGTCTCCGCCGCCGACGCCTGCCCGTAGCGAACCTTGTCCAGCTTGGTGACGCCGTCGACCAGGCCGGCGATCTCGTCGCCGAAGTCCTCCCGAAGCGAGTCCAGCGAGTAGCCGGTGTCCTCGACGGTGTCGTGCAGCAGAGCCGCCGCCAGCGTCGGGGCGGTCATGCCGAGGTCGGCCAGAATCGTGGCGACCGCGAGGGGGTGGGTGATGTACGGCTCGCCGGAGCGTCGCTTCTGGTCGCGGTGCAGGTAGGACGCGGTCTCGTACGCGCGCTCCAGCAGCTTCAGGTCGCTGCGGGGGTGGAACTGCCGGACCGTGCGGAACAGCGGCTCGAGTTCGGGGTGCGAGGAGCGGCTGCCGGTGAAGCGGGCCAGCCGAGAGCGCAGTCCACCCGAGGACGACCCGGGGGACGGTGGCGAGCCGGTGTTGGGGGCCTGCTCCTCGACGGGCGTGGCGGGGTCGGGCGCGGCGACCGGCGCGGAGGCGGGGTCGCTCGTCGCCGGAGTCACCGCCTCTGAGGCCACGGGCCGCTCCTGAACGAGTTCCGTGGTCGCAGTGTACGGCCGGGTCAGACCGTGATCAGCGCGTGGAGGTCGAGGTCCGGCAGCCGGTCCCGGCCACCCAGGGCCAGCAGCTCCACCACCACCGCGGCTCCCACGACGTCGGCCCCGGTGCGCCGGACCAGAGCAGCCGCCGCGGCCAGGGTGCCGCCGGTGGCCAGCACGTCGTCGACGACCAGCACCCGACGGCCGGGCCGCAGCGCATCGGTGTGCACCTCCAGCGTCGCGGTGCCGTACTCCAGGGCGTACTCCTCCACGTGCACCTCGCCCGGGAGCTTGCCGGCCTTGCGCAGCGGGACGAACCCGGCGCCGAGGTGGTACGCGGCGGCCGCGGCGTAGGGGAACCCGCGTGCCTCGATGCCCACGACCTCGTCGACCGTGCCGCGGCCGAACCGGACCGCGATCAGGTCGATCACGGTCCCGAACGCGACCGGGTCGGCCAGCAGCGGCGACAGGTCCTGGAACGCGACCCCCGGCTCGGGCCAGTCGGGAACGACCCGGATCCGGGAGCGCAGCAGCGCGTCGGCGTCGTGCGACGCCACCGGTCAGCGGCCCTTGCCGCGCTTGCTGCGGGTCTGCTTGCGCGGCTGGTTGCGCGGACCGGTGGACACCGGCCGCTGCGGTCGGGCCGCGGCCGCTGCACCCGACGACGACGAGGACGCCGCGCCGGAGTCGGCGGACTCCTCCTCGGCCTCGATGTCCTCGGCGACCTCCTCGGCCACCGCGACCCCGCCGCGGGACGAACCGCCCTTCGCACCGGCGGAGGCCTTGCGGCCCTTGGCCGCCGACCCCCCACCGGCCGCGCGGGCGTGCACCCGCTTGGCCAGGGCCTTCATCTCCGGCTGCTGCTCCTTGAGCTGGGCCAGCAGCGGGGTGGCGACGAAGATCGAGGAGTACGTACCGGCGGCCATGCCGACGGCCAGCGCCAGCGCCAGGTCCTTGAGCGTCCCGGCGCCGAGGATGCCCGCGCCGACGAAGAGGATCGCGAGCACGGGCAGCAGCGCCACGATCGAGGTGTTGATCGAGCGGACCAGGGTCTGGTTCAGGGCCAGGTTCGCGGCCTGGCTGTAGGTGTAGCGACTCTGGCCGGTGATGCCGCGGGTGTTCTCCTTGACCTTGTCGAACACGACGACGGTGTCGTAGAGCGAGTAGCCCAAGATGGTGAGGACACCGATGACGGTCGCGGGAGTCACCTCGAATCCCGTCAACGCGTAGATGCCGATGGTGATGACCAGGTCGTGCGCCAGCGCGACCAGCGCGGACACGGCCATCCGCCACTCGAAGTAGATCGTGAGGAAGATCGTCACGAGCAGCAGGAACACCCCGAGGCCCTGCAGGGCCTTGCGGGTGATCTCGCCACCCCACGAGGGACCGACCAGCTGGACCTTGATCTCCTGGCCGTCCACGGCGCAGGTCTGGCTCAGCGTCGAGACCATGGTGTTGCTCTCCGCGACGCTGAGCGCCTCGGTCTGGATCCGCAGCGCGCCGGTGCCCAGCTCGGTGACGATCGGCTGGCCGCCGGCGACGTCCTGCGCGGCCCCGCGCGCGCTCTCCACCGTGCAGGAGGACGCCGGGACCTGGAACTCCGAGCCGCCGCGGAACTCGATGCCGTAGTTGAGCCCGCGGAAGAGCAGCCCGGCCAACGCGACCAGCAGGATTCCGGCCGAGATCATGTACCAGCGGCGGCGGTGCCCGACGAAGTCGTAGGACACCTCGCCGTTGTAGAGCCTGGCGCCCAGGCCTCCGAGGCGCGACATCACTCGACCTCCTTGCCTGGGGTGTCGGTATCGCCGCCGTCGCCGTCACGCGCACCGACCCCCGCCGGCGTACGGCGACGTCGGGTCGTGGCGGACGTGCCGGCCAGCGTGGTGGCGCCGAGGCGGTGCGGGTCGACCCCGGACCAGCGGCCGCCCTTCTGCATCCACCTGGTGTTGCCGAGCAGGACCACCACCGGGTGGGTGAACCAGAAGGCCACCGCGACGTCGATGATCGTGGTCAGACCCAGGGCGAAGGCGAAGCCGCGGACGCTGCCGACGGACAGCCAGTACAGGACGACCGCGGCGAGCAGCGACACGAAGTCGGCCGCCAGCAGGGTGCGGCGGGCCCGGATCCAGCCGGCCTCGGTGGCCTGGCGCAGCGACTTGCCCTCGCGGATCTCGTCCCGCAGTCGTTCGAAGTAGACGACGAACGAGTCCGCGGTGATACCGATGGCGACGATCACACCGGCCACACCGGCCAGGGTGAGGGTGAAGCCGATGGCCTTGCCGAGGACCACGATCGACACGTACGTCAGGTAGCCGGCCACGGCCAGGCTGAGCGCCGCCACGATGCCCAGCGCGCGGTAGTAGAAGAGCAGGTACAGCACGACGAGGGCGAGGCCGAGGGCGCCGGCGAGCAGCCCGGCGCGCAGCTGGTCCGTACCCAGGGTCGGCGACACGGAGGTGACCTCGGCGACGTCCAGGGTCACCGGCAGCGCGCCGAACTTCAGCACGTTGGCGAGGTCCTGCGCCTCCTGCGAGGTGAAGCTGCCTTCGATCTGGGCCGAGCCGCCGATGATCGGCTCGCGGAACGACGGGGCGGAGTAGACGACGCCGTCGAGGACGATCGCGAACTGGTTCTGCGGGGGCGGCAGCTGGTAGAGCTGCGTGGACGCCTCGGCGAGGGCGGAGGCGCCCTCGGAGTCGAAGTTCAGGGTGACGACCCAGCCCACGCCACCCTGGGCGAGCTGCGCGGAGGCGTCGGTGACCTGGGTGCCGCGGATGAACGCGGGCTGCAGGGTGTACTTGCCGGCGCCGTCGCGGTCACAGGTGCCCAGCCACAGGTCCGGGTCGTCGGGGGTGCCGCCGGCGCGGTTCTGCGGGTCCAGGCAGTCCAGCGCGGCGACCTCCGCCTGGAACTCCGGGGTGTTCTCCTGCGCCTGCACCAGCTGGTTGCCGGCCTGCTGCGCGGCGTCGTTGGTGGCCGACGGGCTCGGCGAGGCCGCGGGCGACGCCTCGGCGGAGGCGGACGCCTCGGGAGCGGCGGATGCCGACGGGGACGGGGACGGCGAGCCGGTCGGCTCGGCCGACGGGGTGGCCGCGTCGGTCGGCGTGTCCGTCACCGGCCCGGGCGCGGAGATCGCCTCCACGGGACGGAAGTCCAGCAGCGCGGTGCGGCCGACCAGTTCGACGATGCGCTCCTGGTTGACGCCCGGGACGGACACCACGATCGCGGCGTTGTTGCCCGAGCCCTGGACCGCGACCTCGGCCTCGGCGACGCCGATGCCGTTCACCCGCTGGCGGATGATCTCCACCGTCTGGGTGAGCTGCTGGTCGCTGATCGTCTCGCCCTCCTTGACCGGCTTGGGCACCAGGATCACCTGGGTGCCGCCACGCAGGTCCAGGCCCAGCCGCGGGGTGTGGTCGGTGCCGGGCCAGAAGGCCCACACCGACAGCGCCACCGTGACCAGGGCCAGCACGAGGAGGGCGCGGCCGGGTCGGCTGCGCGTGGGTGCTGCCACTGTCGGAAGTCCGTCTCTTGGTCGTCAGGAGCCCCCGCCGGTCGCGGCGGCTCTCGAGGTCGTCAGGCGTGCCCGCCCGACGCAGGGCGCGACACGAGGGAGAAGTATCCCCCCTCGCGCCCGGGAGTCTGTGTCAGGCCCCGGTCAGGCGTTGCGCGCGTCGCCGGAGGCCGGGGCGTCGGACTCCACCGGCTCGGCCTCGTGGTCAGTCAGGTCGGCCACGTCCTCCACGTCGAGCGCGTCGGCCGGGTCGTCGACGATCTTGGCGATCGCCTGCTTGACGTAGCGCACGGTGACGCCGGGGGCGATCTCCAGGCCGAGCTCGTCCTCGGTGACGTCGGTGACGGTGCCGAAGAGGCCGGCGGTCGTCATGACCCGCGCGCCCGGGTGGACCTGGGACAGCAGCTGGGCCTGCTGGGCCTGGCGCTGCTTCGCGGGGCGGAGCACCAGCAGCCAGAAGACGCCGACGATGAGGATGAGGGGGCCGAACGTGACGAGCGCTTCCACGCGGGGACTCCGGAGGGTTGCGGGCGTATGGGGCACGTCGACGCGGCGGCGCCGGCGTACGGGCTGCCGACGAGGGTAACCCGGATCGGGCCCCGGGCCCGAACCCGCGCCCGCGCGAGGGCCCGGCGCGGTCTCGCCCGCCGCCCTCACCCGGTGTCCGGGCTACGCGTCCCCGCAGATCAGGCCGATCGTCCGGGGCGAGGTGATCACCTGCACCTGGCAGGAGGACGAGGTGGACAGGTCGACCATCGAGATCGCCGTGGTCTTGCCGCCGACGTCCACGGTGTTGATCCCGAGCTGCCAGCCGGCCGCCGTCGCCTGCGACTGGAACTCCGGGTCCTCGTAGAGGGCCGTGAGCTGGTCGTGCAGGTCCGTGGGGCTGGCGCAGTCCAGCGCGTCGAGCACCGCGGTCGCGGCCTCCTGCAGCTCGGTATTGCTGCTGTCGGCGGTGACGACGCGGGTGCAGTCGCTGTCGCCGGCGGGGGCCGAGGAGGTGGGGGCGGCGGACGACGAGGACGCCTCAGGTGTGGGGGACGCTGCCGTGGGGGACGCCGGGGTCGCGTCCGCCTCGACGGTCGACGAGGAGCACCCGCCCAGGCTCACCGCCACCGCCAGGGAGAGCGCCGCGACGGCGGCGGCCCGGACGGGCCACCGGCGAGCGCTCAGGGACGGGGACTGACGAGCGGGGCGCGTCGGACGCATGGTCATGGCGAGCCTCCCGGGCGCGGGAACCGGCGACGACACCATCGTGTCCAACGGGCCGCACCGAGGCGCGGCGGAGGTCCCGCCGGGGCCGTGACGCCCCTCACGTTCCCCGCGGAGGGCTCAGCCGGACCCCTCGTCGAGGGGCAGCACCGGTTGCGCGCCGAGGGGCGCGGTCCCCGGCGGCGGGGCCAGGCCCAGGTGCGCCCACCCGGCGGGGGTGGCGACCCGGCCGCGGGGGGTCCGCGCCAGCAGGCCGGCCCGGACCAGGAACGGCTCGGCGACCGTCTCCACCGTCTCCGGCTCCTCCCCCACGGCCACCGCGAGGGTGGACAGCCCGACCGGGCCGCCCCCGAACCGGCGCAGCAGGGCGTCGAGAACCGCCCGGTCGAGGCGGTCCAGCCCCAGCGCGTCCACCTCGTACAGGTCCAGCGCCGCGTGGGCGGTGTCCCGGTCGACGACCCCGTCGCCGTGGACCTGGGCGTAGTCACGGACCCGCCGCAGCAGGCGGTTGGCGATGCGGGGGGTGCCGCGGGAGCGGCCGGCGATCTCCTCCGCGCCGTCGGCGCGCAGGTCCACGGCGAGCAGGCCGGCGGAGCGCTCGACGATGACCTGCAGGTCCGCCGGGTCGTAGAAGTCCAGGTGCGCGGTGAAGCCGAAGCGGTCCCGCAGCGGGCCTGGGAGCAGTCCGGCCCGCGTGGTGGCGCCGACCAGGGTGAAGGGGGCGAGGTCGAGCGGGATGGCGGTGGCCCCGGGCCCCTTGCCGACGACGACGTCGACCCGGAAGTCCTCCATCGCCATGTAGAGCATCTCCTCCGCCGCCCGGGCGGTGCGGTGGATCTCGTCCAGGAACAGCACCTCGCCCGGCTGCAGGCTGGACAGCACCGCCGCAAGGTCGCCGGCGTGCTGGAGCGCGGGCCCGGAGGTCACGCGCAGGGGGGCACCGAGGTCGGCGGCGATGATCGCGGCCAGCGTGGTCTTGCCCAGCCCGGGTGGCCCGGAGAGCAGCACGTGGTCGGCGGCCCGGCCGCGCCGGCGGGCCGCCTCGAGGACCAGCCCGAGCTGGGCCTTGACCCGGTCCTGCCCGACGAACTCGGTCAGCGTGCGGGGCCGCAGCGCCCCCTCGACCGCGAGATCGTCCGGGTCGGGCCCCGCGTCGACGAGGCGGTCGGCGTCGGCCCGCTCGTCCGCGGCCGGGTCGTACGACGGCGGGTACGCGTCCTCGTACGTCGCCTCGGGCCCGGCGTCGCGCCGGCCGCGCGGGCTGCCGCTCACGCGCGGTCCAGCGAGCGCAGCGCGAGCTTGAGCAGCCCGCCGACGTCGGTCGGGTCGGGCAGCGGCCCGGTGCCGGCGCCGTCCTCGGGCTCTGTGCCGGCGGCCGCGGCGTCCAACCGGACCGCGACCGCGTCGCACGCCGCCTCGGCCTCCCGGGCCGACCAGCCCAGGGACACCAGTCCGGCGTGCACCTGGACCCGCCAGGCCGCAGCGCCGGCGACCGCTCCACCGACGGCCCCGCTCGGCTCGTCGGCGGTCTCCGAACCGCCCAGCGGGGGGCCGAGCCGGTCCTTGAGCTCCAGCACCAGCCGCTGCGCGCCCTTGCGGCCCACGCCGGGGACCCGGGTCAGCGCGGTGACGTCCTCGGCGAACACGGCACGCCGCAGGTCCTCCGGCGAGAACGTCGCCAGCAGCGACTGCGCCAGCCGGGGACCGACGCCGGTCACCGTCTGGGCCAGCTCGAAGACCAGCCGCTCGTCGTCGTCGGCGAACCCGAACAGGGTCAGCGAGTCCTCCCGCACGACCATCGCCGTGGGCAGCTGGGTGGTCTCCCCCACCCGCAGCGCCGCGAGCGTGCCCGGGGTGCACTGCAGCGCCAGCCCCACGCCGCCCACGTCCACGACCGCGCGGTCCGGGCCGACCTCGGCCACCCGGCCGCGGACGAAGGCGATCACCGCGCACCGCCGGCGGCCTGCAGCGCTCGGAGCTGGGCGGCCGTGCGCGGGATGCGCGACGGCGGGGCCGCCGCTGCGGCGGACGCGATCCGGACGGCCCCGTCGCCCCGCCACAGGTGGCAGATCGCCAGGGCGAGCGCGTCGGCGGCGTCCGCGGGCCTCGGCGCCTCGGGCAGCCGCAGCAGCCGGGTGACCATCGCCGTGACCTGGGCCTTGTCGGCGCGGCCGTTGCCCGTCACCGCGGCCTTCACCTCGCTGGGCGTGTGCACGGCCACGGGGAGCCCGCGGCGCGAGCCGCCGAGCATCGCGACCGCGGCGGCCTGGGCGGTGCCCATGACGGTGCGTACGTTGTGCTGGCTGAAGACCCGCTCGACGGCGACGACGTCGGGCCGGAACTCCTCCATCACCTCGGCCAGGACGTCGTCGAGCGCCAGCAGCCGGCTGGCCACGTCGGCGTCGGCGGGCGTACGTACGACGCGCACGTCCACTAGGGCCAGCCGACGGCCCGGCGCCCCCTCGACGACGCCGACACCGCACCGGGTCAGCCCCGGGTCGACCCCCAGCACGCGCACGCGTACGACCTCCCGTCGCGTCCGGGCCCGCGACGACGTCGAACGCGCGCCCCGAACAGGTGTTCGGTCAGGCTAGCGCGGGGCGGCCGCTCACAGCGGCAGCGGCACGCCGGAGGCTGACCGGCTTCGACGGTGGGAGGCGCGAGTGGCGTGTTCGCGAGTGGAGTCTTGTGGTGGAAGTCGATCGATCGACTTCCACCACAAGACTCCACTCGGCGACGGGTCAGGCAGAGGCGGCGGGCTTGCGGGCGGCTCGCTTCTTCGCCGGGCGGGCCGAGCCGGCCAGGGACCGGCTGCCGGCGGACGTCGAGCGCTGCGGGGCGAGCGGGTCCGCGCTCCCGATCCGCTTGCCGGTGACCTCGTGGAACCCGGCCCGCAGGTCCTCCAGCAGCTCCGCGGTGTCCGGCACCGCCCGGTCGTCGGCGGACACCCCGACGTAGGCGGTCCCGTCGTACGTGACCATCGAGACGTTGACGGCAGCGCCGATGGTCGCCACCAGCGGCCAGGTCGCTTCGACCTTCGCACCGGCGATGAAGAGCGGGATCGGCGGGCCGGGCACGTTGGACGTGGTCACGTCGCTGGCCCGCGCCGCGGACGCCAGCAGCGGCACCGGCACGACCCAGGACACCTCCGCCAGCGGGTCCGCAAGACGCAGCGCCGGCTCGTCCCGCCACCGGGCCACCTGCGCGTGCGCCTCGGCCATCCGGGTGGGCACGTCGCGGTCGGCGACCGGCAGCTCGAACCGGGCGATGGTGACCGCGTTCGACGCCTGGCCGCTACGGTCCCCCGGGTCGCCGCGCAGGCTGATCGGCACGTTGAAGCGCAGCTGCTCGGCCGGCTGGCCGTGGCGGCGGTGGTAGCGGTCCATCCCGGCGCCGACCGCGGCCATGAAGGCGTCGTTGACGGTCAGGTCGTGGTCCTTCGCCGCGGCGCGCAGATCGGGGAACGGCAGCGAGAAGGCGCCGAAGTGGTACGTGGTGCCCCGCCCGGTCATCAGCGGCGACAGCGGGCCGTCTGGCACGGCCGCGAACCGGCCCACCGAGGCGATGAGCTCCAGCGCCCGCTGCCAGGTGGTGGCCGGGTCGGTGAAGGTCCCGATCGCCAGGTCGGTCGCCGTCTTCACCACCGCCTGCGCGGCTTCCAGGCCGAACCGCACGTTGTCGCTGAGGTTGGCCCGGGAGATCTCGCGGTGGCGTACGTCCTCCGCGGTGGGCGCCGGCGGGGCCGCGGGCTCCTCCGGGTTGGGCTGGGGCCCGAACTCGAACAGGGACAGGCCGATGAGGACGGTGGCCTGACCGTCGGCGATGGAGTGGTGCAGCTTCATCAGCAGCGCAGCCCGGCCGCCGGGCAGGCCCTCGATCAGCGCCGCCTCCCACAGCGGGCGGTCGTGGTCGAAGTCGGTGAGGCTCATCCGACGCGCCTCGTCCATCAGGGCCGGCCACCCTGCCCCCTTGGGCAGCCGGTAGCGGCGCAGGTGCACGTCGAGGTCGAAGTCGGGGTCCAGCGCCAGCCGTGGCGAGGAGACGCCGGTGATCCCGTACAGCGGCCGCTTGCGCAGCGCGGGGACCATCCGGGTGAGCCGGTCGAACCGCTCGTGCAGCCGGGTCCAGTCCGGCTCCTGCTCCAGCAGCACCAGGGCCACCACGGTGGACCGCATCCCCGGATCACCGCTGGCGGTGCGCCAGGTGGCCGCGTCCCAGCCGCGCAGCTGCTCGCCGACCCGCTCGTTCACGTGACCTCCTGCGTCGGGGCGGCCGCGACGGCTGCCCGCAGGCACCGTACCGCCGCGCCGCGGCGTGCGCCGGGGCAGCGGTCCGGGCCTCAGCCCACGGCCTCCATGACCTCGTCGGAGACGTCGAAGTTGGCGTAGACGTTCTGCACGTCGTCGCTGTCCTCCAGCGCCTCGATCAGGCGGAACACCTTGCGCGCGCCGTCCTCATCCAGCGGGACGGTCACCGAGGGCAGGAAGGTCGCCTCTGCCGACTCGTAGTCCAGGTCACCGTCCTGCAGGGCGGTCCGCACGGCCACGACGTCACCGGCCTCGGACACGACCTCGAACGCCTCGCCGAGGTCGTTGACCTCCTCCGCGCCGGCCTCGAGCACCGCCATCAGCACGTCGTCCTCGGACAGCCCGTCCCCCTTGGGCACGATGACGACGCCCTTGCGGGAGAACAGGTACGACACCGACCCGGGATCCGCCATCGAGCCGCCGTTGCGGGTCATCGCGGTCCGTACCTCAGACGCGGCCCGGTTGCGGTTGTCGGTCAGGCACTCGATGAGCACCGCGACGCCGTTGGGGCCGTAGCCCTCATACATGATCGTCTGGTAGTCGGCCCCGCCGGCCTCGGCCCCGGAGCCGCGCTTGACGGCTCGGTCGATGTTGTCGTTGGGGACCGAGCTCTTCTTCGCCTTCTGGATGGCGTCGTACAGCGTCGGGTTCGCCGCCGGGTCGCCGCCGCCGGTGCGGGCCGCGACCTCGATGTTCTTGATCAGCTTCGCGAAGAGCTTGCCCCGCTTGGCGTCGATCGCGGCCTTCTTGTGCTTCGTGGTCGCCCACTTGGAGTGGCCACTCATGTCAGATCTCTCACCATCTCGACGAAGTACGCGTGGACGCGGAGGTCACCGGTCAGCTCCGGGTGGAAGGAGGTGGCCAGCACCGCGTCCTGCCGGACCGCCACGATCCTACCGGCGGCCGGACCGCCCTCGACCGTGCCGAGGATCTCGACGGCCGGTCCGGCGGACTCGACCCAGGGCGCGCGGATGAAGACCGCGTGCAGCGGCGGGCCCGGCAGCACCGGCATGTGCAGGTCGGCCTCGAAGGAGTCGACCTGGCGGCCGAACGCGTTGCGGCGGACCACCACGTCCAGGCCGCCGATGGTCTGCTGGTCTGGCCGGCCGCCCTCGATCCGGTCGGCCAGCATGATCATCCCGGCGCAGGAGCCGTAGGCCGGCATCCCGGCCTTGACCCGCTGGCGCAGCGGCTCCAGCAGGCCCCAGCGCAGCGCCAGGTTGCTCATGGTCGTGGACTCGCCGCCGGGGATGACGAGGGCGTCGACGGCGTCGAGCTCCTCGACCGAACGGACCCGGGACGTCGCGACACCCAGCCGCGCGAGCATCTGCTGGTGCTCGCGGACGTCGCCCTGCAGCGCGAGGACCCCGACCAGCGGGGTCCCGGTCACCAGCCGCGGTCCTCGAGGCGGTGGTGCACAGGGATGTCGGCGACGTTGATGCCGACCATGGCCTCGCCGAGGCCGCGGGACACCTTGGCCAGGACGTCGGGGTTGTCGTAGTGCAGCGTGGCCTGGACGATCGCGTTCGCGCGCTTGGCCGGGTCACCGGACTTGAAGATCCCGGAGCCGACGAACACGCCCTCGGCTCCGAGCTGCATCATCATCGCCGCGTCCGCCGGGGTGGCGATGCCCCCGGCGGTGAACACCACCACGGGCAGCTTGCCTGCCTTCGCGACCTCGGCGACGAGGTCGTACGGGGCCTGCAGCTCCTTCGCCGCGACGTACAGCTCGTCCGGCGACATCGAGGTGAGCCGGCGGATCTCCCCGCCTATACGGCGCATGTGGGTGGTGGCGTTGGAGACGTCGCCGGTGCCGGCCTCGCCCTTGGAGCGGATCATCGCCGCGCCCTCGTTGATGCGCCGCAGCGCCTCGCCGAGGTTGGTGGCGCCGCACACGAACGGCACCGTGAACTGCCACTTGTCGATGTGGTTCTCGTAGTCGGCGGGGGTGAGGACCTCGGACTCGTCGACGTAGTCCACGCCGAGGGCCTGCAGGACCTGGGCCTCCACGAAGTGGCCGATCCGGGCCTTGGCCATCACCGGGATCGAGACGGCCTCGATGATGCCCTCGATCATGTCCGGGTCGGACATCCGGGAGACGCCGCCCTGGGCCCGGATGTCGGCGGGCACCCGCTCCAGCGCCATGACGGCGACCGCGCCCGCGTCCTCGGCGATCTTCGCCTGCTCGGGGGTGACGACGTCCATGATCACGCCGCCCTTGAGCATCTCGGCCATGCCGCGCTTGACGCGGGCGGTGCCGGTGACCGGGGACTCCGGGTTCTGCGGGGTGGCGGGGTCGGTGGCGGGCAGCACGGGGTACCTCTTCGCGGGGTCGGGCCGCCGTCCTCGCGCGGCGGTGCCCCCATGGTAGGGCCCGCGGGCGTTCCCGCCGCCCGCCCGTTCCGCCCGGCCCAGGCCCCTGTGGTGCCGGTTGCGTGCGCTGTGGCTGACGAAAGGGGCACCACAGGGAGTGGGGCGGGGATCAGGAGAGGGCGGCGGTGCGCTCCTGGGCGACCAGCAGGACCCAGATCTGGCCGGGGGCGAAGGCCATCGGGGTGCCGTCGACCCGGGTGAACGTGGTGCCGTCCTCCTCGGAGGGCCGCGACCAGGTGGTGCCGTACGCCTTGCCGTCGCGCAGCACGGTGGCCTTGCCCTCCCCCACGGTGTGCGCCAGCGGGGTCCGGCCACCGAACTTGTCGCCGTAGCCGGAGTCGGTCTGCTTGACGTACTGGATCACCACCGTGGTCGCGTGCTGGGTGCCGCCGGACGCCTCGCGCGCGGGCGAGCCGTCGAAGGACACCTCGTACGCGCCCTCCGCCTTGTCCCACGTGAACGTGGTCGTCGCGGCCGGCCAGGTGACCACGGCCTCGGTGCCGGGCTTGCCGCCCTCGGGGGCCTCGTCGGCGAAGACGAAGCCGATCGGCGCGGCGTCGGCGGCCTTCGGGGCCCGCGCGAGCAGCCGCTCGGGGTCGCCGAAGAAGTCGTAGGGGGCGCTGCGCCCGCTCTGCCGCCAGTAGCCGGTGGGGCCCAGGTCGCCGGACACGTCGTAGAACGACGCGTCCGCGAGCACCGGGCGCAGCTTGGACTGGGCGCCGCTGTAGGCGAACGCGGGCCGGCCGTACTGCGCCAGCAGGTCCACGTCGGTGATCCGGGCGGACCGGATCGGGCCGACCTGGTCCGGCAGCCGGGAGGAGAACACCGCCGCGAGCCGGGTCAGTCCGTACTCGACCTCCTCGACGTAGACGACGTCGGCGTCGACGAGACCGGCGTGCGGCTGGGCGGAGCGGGTGTTGTCGTACTTGACGACGAGGACCGGCTGGCCCGCGCCCTTCGGCCGACCGGACAACGGCGAGGCGCCGTCCGGGATGCCCGGCGGGGAGGTCGTGGGGGTAGGGGTCGTCGGCTCGGGCTCGGGCGTGGCCACGGTGGGCGGCGCGCTGCTGGTGGCCGCCACGGCGGAGGAGGACGGGCCGTCGGCCGGCGGCGAGCCGCCGCACCCGGTGAGGACCAGCGCGGCGGCCAGGCCGCCCACGGCGAGGAGGCCCGGCGCCCGGGTCAGGGACGCAGACACAGGAATCACGCTACGCCGCAGCCGGTCAGCGCTGCGTGAGGCCCGCCGGCGGTGTGTCGTCCATCTCGAACGTCTCCGGCCACCGGGTGTGCCCGGCCAGGCCGAACAGCCGGACCAGGCGCTGGCGGCGGACCATGCGGCAGGCCCGCACCCCGTCGTTGAGGAACCGGCGGGACAGCTCGACCCGCCGGCAGGATGCGGCAAGGTCGTCCACCATCTCCCGGCCCTCGGGGACCTCGCGGAGCTCCTCGACGTCCTCGTGGTCGGCCAGCACGGCGTCGAGGGCGCGGGTCAGGTCGCTCTCGGCCAGGCCGCGGGCCACCGGGTCCTCGTCGGGGGCGGTGCGCGCGCTGTGGGCGGCGTCGGCGACCAGCAGCGCGGAGGCCGGGTCCAGCAGGCCGGAGGCGGCCAGCTCCAGCGCGGCCCCGGAGCGACGGAGCAGGTGCGCGTCCAGCGACAGCCAGGCGGTATCGATCCGCTTGTGCAGCCGGTCCAGCCGGCCGGCGGTCATCCCGAGGTAGAGACCGACCAGCGCCACGGCGAGCCCGGCCCACACGAACGGCCAGGGGCTCATCAGGCGTCCCCGTTGCCGCGGCCGCTGAGCCGGCCGACGAGCTGGCCGCGCAGGTCCTCGCGGACCTTCTCCCCCGTCACCGTGACGCTCTCGTAGACGGCGAGCACCTCCAATGCCACCCGGCTCCAGTCGAACTGCCAGGCGCGGGCCCGGCCGGCCTCCACCAGCCGACCCCGCTCGTCGGCGTCGTGCAGCAGCGCCACCGCCTTGGCCGCGAGGTCGGCGCTGTCGCCGTTGCGGAACACCACGCCGGACCGGCCGTCCTCGAGCACCCGCCGGAACGCGTCGAGGTCGCTGGCGAGGACGGGGGTGCCGGCCGCCATCGACTCCAGCAGCACGATGCCGAAGGACTCCCCGCCGGTGTTGGGCGCGACGTACAGGTCGACGGAGTGGAACGCGCGGGCCTTGTCCTCGTCGGACACCCGCCCCAGGAACACCACGCGGTCGCGCAGCCGGTCGGGCAGGCCCTTCACGGCGTCCTCCTGGTCGCCCGGGCCGACCACCAGCAGCCGCAGTCCGGGCAGCGCTTCGGACATCGCCGGCAGCGCCCCCAGCAGGACGTCGAGCCCCTTGCGTGGCTCGTCCAGCCGGCCCAGGAACATCAGCGCGGGCCCGTCGCCGGGCCAGCCCGGCAGCGGCTCGGCGCGCTCGAACGACGCGCAGTCGACGCCGTTGGGGATCAGCACCGCGTCGCCCCCGAGGTGGTCGACCAGGGTGCGGCGGGCGTACTCGCTCACCGCGATCCGGGCGCGGATCTTCTCCATCGCCGTCTGCGCGAGGTAGTAGCCGGCCGTGAGCACGCGGGAGCGGCCCATGGACGAGTGCCAGGTGGCCACCAGCGGGCCCTCGGCCGCCCAGCAGGCCAGGACGGACAGGCTGGGCGAGACCGGCTCGTGCACGTGCACGACGTCGAAGTCCCCGGTCCGGATCCAGCGGCGCACCCGGCGGGTCGGCTTGAGCCCGAAGTTCAGCCGCGCGACCGAGCCGTTGTAGGGCACCGCCACCGGCCGGCCGCCATCGACGACGTAGTCGGGCACCTCGCCCTCGCCCTCCACCGGCGCCAGCACGCTGACGTCGTGGCCGAGCCGGATCAGGGCCTCGGCGAGGTCCTTCACGTGCGCCTGCACCCCGCCCGGGACGTCCCAGGCGTACGGGCAGACCAGGCCGACCCTCATTCCGGTGCCTTCGCGGGGTCCA
This sequence comes from Candidatus Nanopelagicales bacterium, assembly GCA_041393815.1. Taxonomy (NCBI): domain Bacteria; kingdom Bacillati; phylum Actinomycetota; class Actinomycetes; order Candidatus Nanopelagicales; species Candidatus Nanopelagicales bacterium. The sequence goes on from JAWKJK010000003.1 coordinate 469,235, forward strand.
GGTCGGACAGCCACAGCCGCTGCAGCATGTGCCAGTCGCGCGGGTGGGCGGCGATGCCCTCCTCGAACGCGCGGGCCACCTGCTGGGTCGCGTCGGCGATCCGGGTCGGGCGGTCCCGGCCGTCGCGCATGATCTCGACCTCAGGGTGGATGCGGCCCCAGGAGTCCGGCCCGTCGTACCAGAGGGTGACCGGAAGCAGGACGGCGCCGGTCATGTCGGCCAGCAGCGCGGGGCCGGCGGGCATCTTGGTCGTCTCGCCGAAGAACTCCACCTCGACGCCGCCCTTGGTCAGGTCGCGGTCGCCGAGCAGGCACACCAGGCCGCCGGCCTTGAGCCGCTCCGCCAGCGTGCGGACCACGTCGGTCCCGCCGAGGGGCAGGACCTCCATGCCGAGGGACTCGCGGTAGGCGACGAACCGGTCGTACAGGCTCTCCGGCTTCAGCCGCTCGGCGACGGTGGTCAGCGGAGCGTGGTCCAGGCAGGCCCAGGCGCCGGCGTGGTCCCAGTTGCCCATGTGCGGCAGCACCAGGATCACGCCGCGCCCGGTGGCCAGCGCGTCGGCCATCCGCTGCTCGTCCTCGACGTGGAACCGGTCGACGACCCGCTCGCGGCTCCAGGACGGCAGCCGGAACGCGTCGCACCAGTAGCGCAGGTAGGACCGCATCCCCTCGAGGGTGAGCTCGTCGAGCTCGCCTGGTGTGGCGTCGGGCCGGACCCGGGCCAGGTTGGCCCGCAGCCGCTGCACGCCGGTGCCGTTGCGGCGGTAGGTGCGGTCCGCGACCTGCCGGAAGAGTGCGTACGCCGCCCCCTCGGGCATGCGCCGGATCGCCGACCAGCCGGCGGCGAACCCAGCGTCGGTGACGGCGTCCCGGATCACGCCTGCGCCTCCGGAGTCGGATCCTCCGAGCCGCGCACCACCAGCTGGCGGCGGACCACGACCATGCGCTGCAGCACCGTGATCACGCTGAGGACGGCCAGCACGATCAGGGCCGCGGGCAGCACGTACGGGACGCCCAGCCCGGCGAGCAGCACGCCGATCCCGGCGATGATCAGCCGTTCGGCCCGCTCGGCGATGCCGACGTTGGCCGTGGCTCCGACGGACTCGGCCCGGGCCTTGGCGTACGAGGTCACCTGCCCCGCGACCAGGCAGGTCAGGGCGGCCGCGATGACCCACGGGTTGCCGTCGAGGACGGCCCAGATCAGCAGGGCGCCGAAGATGCACCCGTCGGCGATCCGGTCGAGGGTGGAGTCCAGGAAGTTGCCCCAGGGCCCGCTGGTCCCGGCCATCCGCGCCATCGTCCCGTCGAGCAGGTCGCTGAAGACGAAGACGAGGATGACGACCAGGCCCCAGAGGAACTCGCCCCGGGGGAAGAAGACCAGCGCCCCGGCGCAGGCGCCCACCGTGCCGACCACGGTCACGGCGTCCGGCGGGACGTGCAGCCGCAGCAGCCCCTTGGCGAGCGGGTCGATCGCCACCGAGGCGACCTTGCGCGCCGCCGGGTTGTTGAGCATCGCCGTCCTCGTCCGCGGGGACCCCGGGACCGCGGGGGGACCCCGTGACCGCAGCGGCCGGGACCGCCGGGACCGCCCGTCCCGGCGCGACGATCGTAGCGACGGGCGGCCGCGGGACCCCTCAGGTCGGGACCTCGGTCCCGACTCGTCCCGTTCCGGGCCGAAGGAGTTGCCCCGCGGCGGACCTCGGGTGAAGGGTGGGGGGCGGTTCGGCGCCGGCCGGACCGGTCCCCTCCGGTCCGGGTGCGGCGCCGGTGCACGCCCCGTCCGCGCGGACCGCGCGGCGCATCCGCCGTACAGAGAGGCGACGAGCATGGCCGAGAAGACCCCCGCGGGAGCCGCCGGCAGAGCACCGGAGGCCGACCGGCCCGACCACATCCGCAACGTCGTGCTGGTCGGCCCCTCGGGGTCGGGCAAGACCACGCTGCTGGAGTCCCTCCTGGTCGCGACCGACGCGATCCCGCGCGCCGGCCGGGTCGAGGACGGGACGACCGTGAGCGACTTCGACGAGGCCGAGATCCGCCAGCAGCGGTCGGTGTCGCTGTCCCTGGCCCCGGTGATGCACGAGGGCATCAAGCTGAACTTCCTCGACACCCCCGGCTACGCGGACTTCGTCGGTGACCTGCGGGCCGGGCTGCGCGCGGCCGACGCGGCGCTGTTCGTCGTCTCCGCCGTGGACGGCGTGGACGGGGCGACCCAGATGCTGTGGGAGGAGTGCGCCGCGGTCGGCATGCCGCGCGCGGTCGTCATCAGCAAGCTGGACAAGGAGCGGGCCGACTTCGACGAGCTGGTCGCCATCTGCCAGCGGGTGTTCGGCGAGGGCGTGCTGCCGCTGTACCTGCCGATGGCCGCCGACGACGGCTCCGTGGCGGGGCTGATCGGGCTGCTGTCGGAGCAGGTCTACGACTACTCCTCCGGTGAGCGCGTCACCCGCGACCCCGACGCCGAGCACCTGCCGCTGATCGAGGAGGCGCGCAACGCGCTGATCGAGGGCATCATCACCGAGTCCGAGGACGAGACCCTGATGGACCGCTTCCTCGGCGGGGAGAAGATCGACCTCGACACGCTGATCGCCGACCTGGAGACCGCGGTCGCCCGCGGGCACTTCTACCCGGTGCTCCCCGCGGCGCTGGTGCCGCAGGGCTTCGGCACGGCCGAGCTGCTGGAGCTGGTCAGCCGCGGGTTCCCCTCGCCGCTGGAGCACCCGCTGCCCGCGGTGACCACGCCGGACGGCGACCCGCGTGGCCCGCTGACCTGCGACCCCGACGGCCCCCTGTGCGCCGAGGTGGTCAAGACCACGACCGACCCGTACGTGGGGCGCATCTCGCTGGTCCGCGTCTTCTCGGGCACGCTGACGCCGGACTCGGTCGTCCACGTGTCGGGACACTTCCCCGCCGACCGCGGGCACGAGGACCACGACGTCGACGAGCGCGTGGGCGCGCTGTCCGACCCGCTGGGCAAGACCCAGCGCACGATCTCCGCCGGTCACGCGGGTGACCTCATCGCGGTCGCCAAGCTGACCCGCGCCGAGACCGGGGACACGTTGTCGGACAAGGACAACCCGTTGCTGATCGAGCCGTGGGTCATGCCCGACCCGCTGCTGCCGGTCGCCGTCGTCGCGCACTCCAAGGCCGACGAGGACAAGCTGTCGCAGGGCCTGGGCCGGCTGGTCGCCGAGGACCCGACCATGCGCCTGGAGAAGAACGCCGAGACCGGCCAGCTGGTGCTGTGGTGCATGGGTGAGGCGCACGTCGACGTGCTGCTGGACCGCCTGCGCAACCGCTATGGCGTCGCCGTGGACTCCGTACCGCTGCGGGTGTCGCTACGCGAGACGTTCCAGTCCTCGGCCAAGGGTCACGGGCGGCTGGTCAAGCAGTCCGGCGGCCACGGGCAGTACGCCGTGTGCGACATCGAGGTGGAGCCGCTGCCGTCCGGATCCGGCTTCGAGTTCGTCGACAAGGTGGTCGGCGGGTCGGTGCCCCGGCAGTTCATCCCGTCGGTGGAGAAGGGCGTGCGGGCCCAGATGGAGAAGGGCGTCATCGCCGGCTACCCCCTGATCGACATCCGGGTGACGCTGTTCGACGGCAAGGCGCACTCGGTCGACTCCTCCGACATGGCGTTCCAGCACGCGGGCGCGCTGGCGCTGAAGGAGGCGGCCGCGGCGGCGCAGACGTCGCTGCTGGAGCCGGTCGACGAGATCTCGGTGCTGGTGTCCGACGAGTACGTCGGCGCGATCATGTCCGACCTATCCGGTCGCCGGGGTCGGGTGACCGGCACGGAGCCGGTCGGCAACGGCCGGACCCTGGTGAAGGCGGACGTGCCGGAGCTGGAGCTCACCCGCTACGCGGTGGAGCTGCGCTCGATGTCCCATGGCACGGCGACGTTCACCCGGCGCTACACGGGGCACGAGCCGATGCCGCACCAGCTGGCCGAGAAGGTGAAGAAAGAGGCCGAGGAGGCCCGCGGCTGACCGTCCGCGCGGGTCTCCCGGCGCGGCCCTCCGGGCTTGTGGTGCCGGTTGCGCGAGCTGTAGCTCGCGCAACCGGCACCACTACTTTCGGGCCCCGGGGCCGTGGGTCAGGCGGGGCGGCCCGTGGGCGTCGGGGTCATGTCGGCGGGGGCCGAGTGCCGGACCAGGAACGCCTGCGCGGTACCGGCCACGTAGCGGTGCTCGGTGCCGGTGATGCCGATGACGTCGCCCGGGCCGAGGACCACCTGCGCCGCTACCCCGTCGGCGTCGGCGAACCAGAAGGAGCCCTCGCCGGACAGGATCAGGTGCAACTCGTGGGCGTCGTTGACGTGCCAGGCCCCGAACACCTCCCGGTCCCCCGCCCCGGCCGGGTCGCCCGGGTCGACGACCAGGACCCCGCGCGGCGTCGCCACCACGGCGGGCACCTGCGCGAGCACCTCGTCGGGTACGTCCACCAGGGCGGTGACCGCGTCCACGTCGCCGGCGGCCGCCGCGCCGGCAAGAGCCTGCGCGGCCGTCCCCTCAGGCAGTGGAACGGTCGCCAGGACCACGCCGAGGCGGGCCAGCACGGCATCGGGATCGGTCAGGGGTGCGCCGGAAGCGTCGAGGACCTGGGCCATGCCGGACGTTCTACCGGACGACGAGCCGCCGCGGATACCGGCTGCTCGAACGTAGGTCAGGGGGCCGGCGGGGCGGCGGGCGGCGGAGGTGCGGCCGGAGGCGCCGCGGGGGGCGCCGGGGCGGGCGGGGGCGCCATGCCGGCCCTTGCGGACAGCGCCTCGGCCTCGGCGATGCCGCCGCGCAGCGTGTCCAGCTCGGTGGTCAGCCCGGAGACCATCTCCGCCGCCCGGTCGTGGTCGATCCCGGTGGTCCCCATGGCGACCACCTCGCTCATCCGGGCCGCGAGGCCCTCCAGTCCGAGGACCGCGGTCTCCATCCGGGCCAGCAGGGTCTGGCGCAGCGTCTCCAGCCGCCCGGCCACCTCGAGCTGCTGCTCGACCGCCTGCAGGGCCCGGCCCTGCTCCGCGCGCAGCCGAGGATCGGGGGTCGACGCGGCCGCGGCGCGCAGCCGGTCCCGCTCCACCGCGAGTCGCCGAGGGTCGGTGGCGGTGATGGACTGCTCGACCAGGGTGACCCGGCCACCCAGCTCGCGCAGGGCACCGGCGGCCTCGGCGGCGTCGTCGTCCACGCTGCCCACCTGGGAGGCCAGCCAGGCGTCGCCTGGGGCCTCGGACAGCGCGTGCAGCCTCGCCACGGCGGTGTCGGCGCGCCCGAGCAGCTGTCCCGCCGGGCTGGCCGGGTGCGGAGCGGGAAGTGCGTCGGGACGGTCTGCCGGCTCCTGCGGCCGCGGCCGGTCGGGAGCCCGGGTCGACCCCAGCGCCACCTTCGTGCCCAGGACCGCCGCCCCGATGCCCAGTCCGACCGGGATGGCCGCCGGGCCGAGCGGTGCGGCCAGCGCCGCCCAGCCGAGCCCGCCGCTGACGGCGGCCACCAGCCAGCCCCAGGGGTCGCGCAGCTCGTCCCGGACGGTCACGGGCGCCAGTCTGCCCGGTCGCGCCGCCGCGCGGCGCCAGGCCCGCCCGGCGCGCCCGCGCACATGCTCGGCGGGCCGCCCGCTCAGGTGACCGCCGCGCGCGGGCCCGGGCGGCGACCAGCCGGTCGGGCCCAGGGGCAGGATCAGAAGTTGGACAGCACGCTGGTGAGCACCTTGCCGATGGAGGCTGGGTCGGAGGCGTCGTAGTACGCGCCGCGGGAGGCCTCGGCGATCGCCTCCAGCGCGGCCCGGTCGGCGGAGTCGCCGTACCCGATCGCGAACACGCGCACCGAGGTGTCCACGCTCTCCGCGTCCAGCTGGCGGAGCAGGCCGTCGAGGTCGGTGTCCGGTGGGTACTCGTTGCGGCCGTCGGACAGCAGCACGATCGCGTTGATGCGGCCGGTGTCGAGATCGGCGACCATCTGCTTCTGCCCGGCCTTCAGCGTCGCGTACAGCCCGGTCCCCCCGTCGGCGACGAGGTTCTCGACGTCGCCGACGATCAGCGGCACGGTGTCCTTCGCCGGCCCGATCGGGACCAGCTCCAGATAGGGCTTGTCCGGGCCGTCGAGCTCGGTGGAGAAGATCCACAGGCCGACCTCGTCGTCCGGGGCGAAGCCCTCGACCGCGTCGATGGTGGCCTGCTTCGCCAGGTCGATCTTGCTGGCGCCGGCGTCGGGCACCGGCTCCCCCATCGACCCTGACACGTCGAGGACCATGAGCACCCGGGCCCGCTTGCGCAGCTCGTCCCAGGAGTCCTCCACGGCCTTGAGCACCGACGGCGCCGGCGGGGCGAGGATCACGGTGGGCTCGGTCGGGATCATCCCGTTGGCCTCGTTGATGACCTCGCCGGGTACGCCCTCGTACGACCGGAACGCGAACGCCTGGAACTGCTCCTGGGCCTCGGGCCGCTGTAGCCAGGTGAGGAAGCCCGCCGCGGCAGTCTGCTTCGTGTCGTCCGCCCAGTCGGCGTCCAGGATCACCCACGGGTTGTCCGACAGCAGCGTGCCCTCGGACGGGTAGACCGCCGCCAGCGGCACGCTCGGCGGCGGCTGCTGCCCCGCCTTCGCGGGGTCGCCGGTCGGGTTGCCCTCGTTGTAGTCCCAGACCGACTTCTCCTCCACGGTCACCGCGGAGACGTAGGTGAGCCCCTTGCCCTGCTCGGCGGCCCGGTACATGTTGTCCAGGAACGTCAGCGTGGTGTCCCCGTAGTGGACGACGCTGGACTCCAGGGTCTTCACGTACTCCCGGGTGTCGGGGTCCTGCACGTCGGCCACGGTGAGGTCGCTGGACAGCCCGGTGGCCGCGAAGTACGACGCGATGGTCGCGTTGAGCCCGCTGGTGGAGAAGTGCGGGTTGGTCTTGCCCAGCTTGAACTTGCCCCACTCCGGGTGCCCGACGGCACCCCAGCCCTTGGGGTTGGTGGCCAGGTCCAGCAGGTCCGACCAGCCGATCGGCTGGTCGGGCCAGCCCAGCGCCTCCGCCATCGGCCGCGGCATCGCCACCACGAGGGGGGTCTGGACCAGGGAGCTGTAGTCCTTGGGAATGATGTTCGGCTTGTCCTGGGCCGCCAGCCGCTGCTCGACCAGCACCGCCCATGACGACGAAGCAGGGCTCCACACGTCCGGCCGTGGCCCGTCGACGCGCTCGTCCCAGCCCCGCGCCAGCGCCTCCGCCGCGCCGCCGCTGGCCTTGCTGACGACCCGGAACTGCACGCAGGTGCCGTTGACCTCGGGGCGGGTGGCGTTGTACTCGGCGGCCAGGTCACGCAGAAGGGCGGCCTTCTCGCTGGAGGCGGCGACGGTGACCTGGGTGCAGTTGGGGTCGAACGTCTCCTGGGTCGCGGTCGGGTCGCCCGAGGACGGCTCGTCACCGGAGCCCGAGAAGATCAGCCGGGCGCCCACGATGAGCAGGACCCCGATCAGCCCCGCCACGATGAGCGGCAGCACATTCCGCCGACCGTTCGCCATCGCTCCGCCTCCCGCGGCCCGTACCCCACGCGACCGTCACGTGCAGTCTGGCACTCGGGTCCGACGGCCGGGCCGGTCCGGTCGTTCCGGGTGCCGGGTCAGACCTCGGACCAGGCCCGAGCCAGGATCTGCCGCGTCTCCGACAGCAGCTGCGGCAGCGTCCGGGTGCGCCCGACCACCGGCATGAAGTTGGTGTCCCCGCCCCATCGGGGAACGACGTGCTGGTGCAGGTGGGCGGCGATGCCGGCACCGGCGACCGAGCCCTGGTTCATGCCGATGTTGAACCCGTGCGGGCCCGAGCACAGCCGCAGCGCGCGCATCGCGCGCTGGGTGAACGCCCCGAGCTCGGCCACCTCGGCGTCGTCGAGCTCGGTGTAGTCGGCGACGTGCCGGTACGGGCACACCATCAGGTGGCCGGAGTTGTACGGGTACAGGTTGAGCACGGCGAACACCCGCTCCCCGCGGGCCACGACGAGGCCCTCGTCGTCCGGGAGGGACGGGACCCGGCAGAACGGGCAGTCGGCCGCCTCCCCCGTCGACGGCTTGCTCTCCCCGAGGATGTACGCCATCCGGTGCGGGGTCCACAGCCGGTCCCAGCAGTCGCGCAGCCCGACCAGCTCGTCGGCGTCGTGGGTGCCTGGCGACGCGACGGGGTCAGTCGACGCGACGGGGCCGGGCGACGGCTGGTCGCCCGGCGGGGGGACAGCGTCGGCCACGGTCGCCCGCGTCAGACCTGGATCCGGCGCTCGACCGCGCCGACGACCTCGGCCACCGCCTCGTCGATCGGCACGCCGTTGCGCTGCTCGCCGTTGCGGTAGCGGAACGACACCGCGCCCTTGGCGACGTCGTCGTCGCCGGCGATGAGCATGTACGGCACCTTCTGCCGCTGCGCGTTGCGGATCTTCTTCTGCATCCGGTCGTCGGAGGAGTCCACCTCGACGCGGACCCCGGCGGCGCGCAGCCGGTCGGCGACGTCGCGCAGGTAGTCCACGTGCGCGTCGGTGATGGGGATGCCGACCACCTGCACCGGAGCCAGCCAGGGCGGGAACGCGCCCGCGTAGTGCTCCAGCAGCACGCCGAAGAACCGCTCGATCGACCCGAACAGGGCCCGGTGGATCATGACCGGCCGCTGCCGGGTGCCGTCGGCGGCCTGGTACTCCAGGTCGAACCGCTCCGGCAGGTTGAAGTCCACCTGGATCGTCGACATCTGCCAGGTGCGGCCGATGGCGTCCTTGGCCTGCACCGAGATCTTCGGCCCGTAGAACGCGGCCCCGCCCTCGTCCAGCACCAGGTCCAGCTGCTGCTTCTCCGCGGCCAGCCGCAGGGTTTCGGTCGCCTCCTCCCACGCCGAGTCCGTGCCGATGCTCTTCTCGGGGTCGCGGGTCGACAGCTCCAGGTAGAAGTCGTCCAGGCCGTAATCGCGCAGCAGGTCCAGCACGAACGTGAGCAGCCGGTCCAGCTCGTCGGCCATCTGCTCCTTGGTGCAGTAGATGTGCGCGTCGTCCTGGGTGAAGCCGCGGGCCCGGGTCAGGCCCTGCACCACCCCGGACTTCTCGTACCGGTAGACGGTCCCGAACTCGAACAGCCGCAGCGGCAGCTCCCGGTAGGACCGGCCGCGCGCGCCGAAGATCAGGTTGTGCATGGGGCAGTTCATCGGCTTGAGGTAGTAGTCCGCGCCCTGCCGGCGCACGTTGCCGTCGCCGTCCACGTCGGCGTCGAGGTGCATGGGGGGGTACATGCCCTCGGCGTACCAGTCGAGGTGGCCGGACTGCTCGAACAGCGCGCCCTTGGTGATGTGCGGGCTGTTGACGAACTCGTACCCGGCCTCCTCGTGCCGGCGGCGCGAGTAGTCCTCCATCACCCGGCGGACCACGCCACCCTTCGGATGGAAGACGGCCAGCCCGGAGCCGATCTGCTCGGGGAACGAGAACAGGTCGAGCTCGGCGCCGAGGCGGCGGTGGTCCCGCTTCTCGGCCTCCTCCAGGAACGTGAGGTACGCGCGCAGCTCGTCCTTGCTCGGCCACGCGGTCCCGTAGACCCGCTGCAGCTGCTCGTTGCGCTGGTCGCCGAGCCAGTACGCGGCGGCGGTGCGCATGAGCTTGACCGCGTTGGGGGCGATGTAGCGGGTGGTCGGGACGTGCGGGCCGCGGCACAGGTCTCCCCAGCAGCGCTCCCCCGACTTCCCGTCGAGATTGTCGTAGATGGTGAGCTCGGCCCCGCCGACCTCCATGACGTCGGCACCGCCCTCGGAGCCGATCAGGCGCAGCTTGTACGGCTCGCCGGCGAGCTCCTCGCGGGCCTCCGCGTCGCTGACGACGCGCCGGGAGAACCGCTGGCCCGACTTGAGGATCTCCTGCATCCGCTTCTCCAGGCGGGCCAGGTCGTCGGGGGTGAACGGGGTCTCGACGTCGAAGTCGTAGTAGAAGCCGTCCTTCACCGGCGGGCCGATGCCCAGCTTGGCCTCGGGGAAGAGGTCCTGCACGGCCTGGGCCAGGACGTGCGCCGTGGAGTGCCGCAGGACCGCCAGCCCCTCCGGGGAGTCCACCCGGACCGCCTCGACCACGTCGCCCTCGGCCAGCGGGGTGGCCAGGTCGCGCAGGTCGCCGTTGATCCGTGCGACGACGACGGCCCGGTCGGCCCCGACCACGTCGGCGGCCGTGACCCCCTCCGCCACGGCCTGCGACCGGGACTCCCCGGCGTCGAGCACGGTGATGGACAGGTCGGACACGGGGATGCTCCTCGGCTGGTGGACGGCGACGCCGATGGTATCGACGCACCCGGGCACTCCCCCAACGGCTTGTGGCCGGGTAGCGTCCGCGCCGTGAGTACCCGACGCCGGTCCGTGACAGTCCTGCTCGCCGTGCTGGGCCTGGGCGCGCTCGCCCTGGCCGCCTGTGCAGACGGGTCCGGTGCCGGCTCGCGGGACACCGCGAACGCCCCGCTGGAGCTCGAGGGGACCTCGTGGGTCCTGGTCGGGCGCGCCGGGGACTCCGGGACGGTCGACGCGGTGGCGGAACCGGCCGCCACCCTGCGGTTCGCCGCGGAGGGCGCGCTCAGTGGGTCGACCGGATGCAACCGGTTCGCCGGCACCTACACGCAGCAGGGAGCTGACGTCCGCATCGATCTCGGGCCGATGACGCTGGCCGGCTGCACCTCCGAGGAGCTCGACGCCCAGGAGCGGGCCGTCCTCGCCGCGCTGCCGAACGTGCGGACGGCCTTGGCCAGCGGCGGTCGACTGGACCTGGTCGACGCGGACGGCGCCGTCCTGTTGACGTACGCACCCGGCACCACCGACCTGGTCGGCACCTCCTGGGTGGCGACCGGGATCAACAACGGGGCGGGCGCGGTGGTGGGGACGGCGGACACCGGCAAGGTGACGCTGGCCTTCGGTTCCGACGGGACGGTGTCCGGCTCCGGCGGCTGCAACAGCTTCACCGGCCCCTACACGCTCGGCGGCCCGGACGAGCTGACCGTCGGTCCCGTCGCATCGACCATGAAGGCCTGTCAGCCCGAGAGCGTGATGGAGACCGAGGCGCAGTACTTCGCTGCCCTCGCGAAGGTCGTGCTGTACGAGGTGGACGGAAGCACGCTGACCCTGCGTGGCGAGGACGGCGCCGCCCAGGTCGTGCTTCGCAGCGCCTGAGAGGATCCGCGTCGGGACGCGAGGAGGCGCTGTGTCGCGACGGGTGGTCCCTCGAACCCGACCCCCGGGCCGGGCCCGACAGACCCAGGATGCCCCCCGCGGCCGTATCCGGGCAGCCCTCGCGCTCGCCGCGGCCGCGGTCGTGGCCGGGTCCGCCGCGCCCGCAGCGCTCGCCGGATCGCCGCCGCAGGCACGACCCATGGCGCTGCCGGTCGCCACTCCCCCACCGGTCGCGCTGTCGTTCACCCAGGTCGGCGCCGGGTTCGAGCAGCCGGTCCAGGTGCTGGCCGCGCCCGGGCGCCTCGCCCGGCTCTTGGTGGTCGAGCGCGCCGGCAGGGTGCGGGTCTTCCGACCCGGCACCGGCATCCAGTCTCAGCCCTACCTCGACCTCACGGCGCGCGTGCACTCCGAGGGGGGCGAGCAAGGCCTGCTGGGGCTGGCGTTCGACCCCCGCTTCCCCACGAACGGGTGGGTGTACGTGGCGTTCACCCGTGCCGACGGCGGCCTCGTCCTGGGGCGGCTGACGGTGCGGGACCGGCTGCGCAACCCGACCGCCGACCCGCGCACGCTACGCACGCTCCTCGTCGTCCCGCACCCCACGTTCACCAACCACAACGGCGGGAGCATCGCCTTCACCCGCAAGGGCTACCTCCTGCTCGGCACCGGTGACGGCGGCGGTGCCGGGGACCCGGGGGACAACGCGCGCAATCCCCGTTCCCTGAGCGGCAAGGTGCTGCGTCTCGACGTCGCCCGTCGGTGCCCGCCGAAGCCCTACTGCGTGCCGCCGTCGAACCCGTTCCGAGGCGGTGCCAAGGGCGCCCCCGAGGTGTACCTGTGGGGGCTGCGCAACCCCTGGCGGATGTCGGTCGACCCCGCCACGGGGGACCTGTGGGTGGGTGACGTGGGGCAGGGCCGATGGGAGGAGGTCAACCGGGTCCCCGGTGGCAGCCGCGGCCGCCAGCTGGCCTGGCCGTGCCTGGGGGGCGAGGAGCAGTTCGACGCCGCACGCTGCCCGTCACGGTTCGGACCGTCCCTGCTGCGCCCGACGGCGGTCTTCTGCCATCCGGACGGCGTGGAGGGGTGCGCCGCCGATCGGGCCGGCGAGTCGGTCACCGGGGGCTACGTCTACCGGGGTCGTGCGTTCCGGGACCTGCTCGGCGGCGCCTACGTCGCCGGGGACTTCGTGACCGGCAACGTCTGGACGGTCCGAGGCACGGCGGTCTCCCTCGTCGGATCACTCCCGGGTGTCACCTCGTTCGGCGAGGACCGGAGCAGGGAGCTATGGGCGGTCACCCTCGCCGGCGGCCTGCACCGGATGTCCGCGAGCGCGGGTCCCACGTAGCCCCCTTGGCCGCGCCCGTGACGCGGTCGTGCTCACGTGTGGCGGCTGCGACGGTCGTTGTCGTTACCCCCGTTCAGCCCGCGCTCGCCTCGGTGACCTCAGCAGGCGCGGGGAGGATCGCCTCGGCGTGGTGGGCCTGCCGGTAGGCCGCCTCGCCGCCGCGGACCCCGAACAGGTACTTCGTCCACACCAGCCAGGCAACCGCGGCCAGGTTGAACAGGAACAGGCCGACGTTGAACCAGGTGACGTGGTGCGCGATGTCCAGCACCTCGGTGGGCAGGAACACGCTGGTCGAGACCACCGAGAAGTACTCGCCCCAGCGCCGGCCGGACAGCAGCCCGAAGGACTCGGTCCCCAGTAGCACCGCGTACGCCACCAGCAGCCCCGAGGCGGTCACGTACGCCGACGGGCCTAGGTCGGCGACCCGCTCGGCCAGGGTGGACACCCAGGAGTGGTCCAGGTTCCACCCGATCTGCTCGGCGCCGGGCTGCAGTGCGGGCAGCTCGTCGCGGACGAAGTCGGCGAACCCCATGATGTGGTCCTGGTATCGCCACACCGCGAACGCCGCGGCGACGAAGACCAGGGCGCGCAGCGCCCGCTCGGCGGCCAGCACCTTGATGACGACCGCGTCGCGGATCTCGACCCCGCGCGGCACCCGCGGGGCGTCCGCGAGCGGACCGCTCGTGGTCGGTGGTCCGGGGACGTAGGCGCCGCAGCGCAGGCACCGCCACAGGTCGCCGGAATCGGTGCGGGCTCGTAGCGACGCGACGGCGGCATCGTCGTCCGTCGGCTCGTAGGTGACGTGCCCGTGCCGGGCGCAGCCGCGCAGGGACCAGTCGACTCCGCGGGTGCCGGTGGGTGCCTCGTCCATGACCGAGGCCACGCTACCGACCCGCTCGCCCCGTCCCGGCGGCGGCGCGTGGGGAGTCGCGCCGTTGCCGTTCCCCCGCGGTCACCGCACCGGTATCCGCGCCCGGGAGGGCCGTGCGGACAGTGCGGTCGCGGTGACCGTCACCGCACCACGCGCGCGCGGGCGAAGGCCGAGCCGGGCCCGACCGGAGCCGTCGGCGAGCACCGTGGTCGCGACGCCGGGGCCGCGCGCGGCGATCACGGCCCCTGCGGCCGGCAGCCCGAACTCGTCCCGGACGAGCACCCGTACCGTGACGGCTCGACCTGCGCGCAGGGTCTTCGGCAGGCCCGAGAGCCGCAGTCGCACGCCCGGGGCCGCGGTCACGGGTCGGCCGGCGAAGGTCAGCCCCGACGCATCGCCGCCCGTGCCGAGACGCAGTTGCCCCGTCGCCCCGGGCCGGGAGGCGAACGTGTACACGGCCACCGCGGTGTCGGTGCGCACGACCACCGAGGCCATGCCCGCGCCGGTGCCGGACAGCGACAGCGTCTGGCGGGTGCCTGGGACCACGTACGTCACAGGGCCCGACCCTCCTCCGGCCACGGTGAACGCGCCGCTGCCCTCCCCGGTGGTGAGGCGGACCGGGGAGTGGATCTCGACGACCGTGGTCGGCGGTGCGGCGCCGGGCACGCAGCGTCCGTAGGCCACCCGGGCGGCCCGGTCGACGACGCTCGGCGGGAGGGGTCCGCCGAGCCACCCGGTGTTCCCCAGTCCGGCGCCGGAGAGCAGGAACCCGTCCGTCGCGGGACCGTTCTCCGCCTCCCACTCGGTCAGGGTCGGGAGCCGGTCGAGACGGACCTGCCACTGCAACAGCCGGCCCTGCGGATCGATCGGCACCTGCCGGAAGGCGAGGACCAGGGTGGGGTAGTCCGACGGCAGCGCAGCCCCGCCGGCGAGGTGGCTGCGCAGCGGCCCGGGATTGCCCGCGGGGTAGAACGCCAGCGCGCCGGACCGGTTGTCGCGGGTGCGGATCGGGACGAAGTCGCCGGCCGGCAGCATCCGCTGCGGCCCGACGTCGTCACCGGCGCGATACCCCAGCCACCACTCCGTCAGCGTCGCCTGCAGGGACGCCGCCGAGATCGCGAACAACGGCGGCGCCGGTAGGCCCAGCCGCGCGGCGTTCTGCATCGGCGTGGTGATGTCGGGCGCGGAGGGGCCGGTCGTTGCGCCGGTCTGCCCGAGCCGTTCGACGTCCAGCGCGGTCACGTCGTCCTTCAGTCGCGCATGGAACAGGGCGGTGCCCGGCTCGCTGCCGAACATCACGGTGAAGTCCACCTCGCCCCGGCCGTCCGTGACCCGCTCGGCCCGGTCGCCGGCCGCGAACAACGGCCTGGCCGTGCCGGCGTCGCAGACGGCGATCCGCGGCGCCGGCTGGCTGCCCGGCGCCGCGCCGTCCCAGTAGGGGGCGTCCAGCTGTACGACACTCCCGGCCAGGGGGGACCCGCGGGCGGTGTGTGCCCGCACCGCACCGGCGCGCCAGACCAGTCCGGTGGCGGCGGCCGTGGTCCAGTCCAGCCCGGCGACCAGGTGGCTGCCCTCGATGTCGAAGTCGAGCTCCGCGACCGCTGCCCGGAAGTCGGCCCGGGCACCTCCCGACGGCAGCCGGACGACCCGGGACGCCGGGTCCCACGACCCCGACGGCGTCACGGTGTACGTGCCGATCGGAACGAGCGCCGAGTAGGCGCCGTGCTGGTCGGTTCGGACCGACCACGTCGAGCCTGCACCGCGCAGCACCACCGTGACCCCGCCGACGCCGTGGCCCTCGCGGTCGACGACCGTTCCCCACAGCACGGACCGACCCGAGGGCACCACTGCCACGAACCGACGGGCGACGGTCCCGCACGACTCCGTGGGGTCGCAGGGGCGCGGCACGGCCAGGAACGAGATCGTGACGGGGATCCAGTACGGGTCGCGGAAGTACTCGGACGCGATCGCACGATGCTGGCACACCGAGAGGACGGGCCCGGTCCCCGACTCACGGCACTGCGTCGACGGCAGCCAACCGCCCGACACCGGCGCGACGGCGAAGTAGCTGTGGCTGGTCGCCCGGACCCGCACGCTGAAGGTCTCACCCGGATGGATGACCGTGGGGGAGACCGACCAGCTGGCGCCGCCCATCAGGGCGGGGTCCGGGTCGAGGATGTCCGCGGGTGGCGGCGGGAGACCCCGGCCGGCATCCGATACCGCGGCAGCCTTTGCCGGCGCGCCACCGGGCGGGCCGTCCGACTCCCCCGCGGCAGACGAGGCTGGAACGACCGCCACTGCCACGGTCAGCCCGAGGGCGGAGGTCAGGGCCAGGGATCCGACGAAACGACGCATGACGGCACCCCCCGAGGGCAACTCTGCGGCTCCGACGCTACGGCGGCTCGCACGTGACCGTCCGGGCCAATGGTCCCGGAGGGAGAACGAGCGCATCACACCCGTCGAGGCCCCGCCGTCACCGATGGCCCATGTGGGCCGGTGGGCCCTGCAGCCGGTGGGCCCCGCGGCCCGGTGAGTCAGGGAGCGGTGATCGTGAAGGTGTCGCAGGCCAGCAACGGGTCGTCCCCGACTGTGCCGGCGTCGAACCCCGCAGCCAGCCAGCTGGTGCGCTGGTCCACCGTTCCGTGGTCGAAGGTGTCCGGGTCGACCGCCGATCCCTCCATCTGCGCGTCGAAGTCGTCGCCGACCTCGGCCAGGGTGAGCAGTGCGTCCTCGACGTCGCTCTCCTCGATGGGGAACTGCTCGGAGATGAAGGCCTGGGCGGACCACCACCCGGCGAAGCAGTCCGCCATGAGCTCGTTGCGGACGGAGGCGGCGTTGTCACTGCCGAACACCTGTGCCTGGTCGGCGAGGAAGACGTCGTCGATGCCGAGCAGGCTCTGCACGTGGTGGCCCCACTCGTGCGCGAGGACGATCACCCCCGAGTACGGGCCCTGGGCGCCCGCCTGCTCCCCGACGGAGACCATGAAGTCCCGCTGCAGGTAGATGGTCGCGTCGTCGGGGCAGTAGAAGGGCCCGTCGTCCGCGGTGGCCTTGCCACACGCGGTGTTCACCTTGGCGTCAAACACCTGGAGGTCCGGGGACTCGTAGGGGACGTCGTCGATCGGCAGCGCGTCACCCCAGGTCAGGTCCAGCGAGCCGACCGCGAGGTCCAGGTAGCAGCCGAGCGCGGCCTCGTACCCCTCGTCCACCGGGCAGCCGGCCGGGTCGAAGGCTCCCTGCTCGCCCGCGGCGGAGTCGTCCGCCGGCTCGTTGGCGGCGGCAACGTCCGCTGGCGCGGGGGACGACGCCGTGACCCCGCCGGTGTCGGGGCCGGTCGTCGACGACGCTGCCGGGGACCCGCAGGCGGCCAGCAGGAGCGCGCACAGCGACAGGAGCGGCACCTTCGGGTTCATTGCCGAACCGTAGGGCCTCCGCGGCGTCGGAGGGCCTCATGCGACGGTGGCCTGATTGTCGTGTCCTGGGTGGGCGATACAGGACTTGAAACTCTGTCGCCTGTACACTTGTGACCTGCGGGAACGCTTGTGGGACAGTCGGTTTCACCCCTCTCGGAGTGGACACCGATGGACACGAAATGACACGCTATGAGGGCTGAAGGGCACGGCCGTGCCCCCCGGGGCGATACAGGAATGGGGACTGTGTCATGGCGACGAAGGCGAAGCGGAGGGCACGTCGTGCCCCTGGCGCGGGGCGGCTGCGGCAGCTGCCCAGCGGTCGCTGGCAGGCCCGGTTCACCGGACCCGACGGCGTCATGCGCCCGGCCCGCGAGACGTACGACACCAAGATGGACGCGCAGGCGTGGCTGGAGAACCAGGCCCGCGACGTCGACCGCGGGGTGTGGGCACCGCCGGAGCCGACCGCCGACCGCGGCCAGACCCTGCGCGACTACTCCGCGTCCTGGCTGGCCGCCCGCGAGCTGAAGCCCTCGACCCGTGCCCTGTACCGCGACCTGCTCGACGAGCGGATCCTGCCCGACCTCGGCGACGTGGCCCTGGACCGGCTGACCTCGGCGACCGTGCGGACGTGGCACGCCCGGCTGCCCGCCGACGCGCCCACCGCGCGGGCGCACGCCTACTCGCTGCTGCGGTCGATCATGTCCACCGCGGTCGAGGACGACCTCGTCGCGGCGAACCCGTGCAAGGTCCGCGGCGCGGGCACCGCCCGGCGCAAGATCGACCCCCGGCCGGCCACCCTGCCCGAGCTGGAGGTCATCGTTGCCAACGTGCCCGACCGCTACCGGGCGATGGTGCTGCTCGCGGCCTGGTGCGGCCTGCGGTTCGGCGAGCTGACCGAGCTGCGCCGCGGCGACGTTGACACCAAGGCCGGTGTCCTGCGGATCCGCCGCGGGGTGTCCCGCGCCGGCGGCGAGTACGTCGTCGGGACCCCGAAGACCAGGGCCGGGGTCCGCGACGTGGCGATCCCGCCGCACCTGCTGCCCGCGGTCGGACACCACCTCGACGCGCACACCGGCCCGGAGCCGGACGCGCTGCTGTTCGGCGCGGCACGCCGCGGCGGCCACATGGCCCCCTCGGCCCTGTTCAAGGTCTACTACCCGGCCCGGGAGAAGGCCGGCCGCCCGGACCTCAGGTTCCACGACCTGCGCCACACCGGCGCGACCTTGGCCGCGGCGACCGGGGCCACCTTGGCCGAGCTGATGGCCCGGCTGGGCCACTCCACCCCGCAGGCCGCCATGATCTACCAGCACGCCGCCGCGGACCGCGACAAGGCGATTGCGGAGTCCCTGTCGGGCTTCGCCGGCGCCACCGTGGTGCCGCTGCGGCCGCGGAAGCAGCGCAAGGGAGCCTGAAGTGAGCCTGCACGACGACGCGGTCGAGCTGGAACGGGCCGCCATCGCCGGACTGCCCTTTGAGTCGGCCGGAGTCGAGGACACGCCCGAGAACCGGGCCGCCTGGGAGCGGATCAGCGCCGAGGTCGCGCTGATGCGGGAGAAGGGCGCGGTCATCGCCATCGACAGCGACATCCCGGACTACTCCGACGAACTGATCGACGCGCTGTTCCCGCGCGGTGGATGGCGCCGGAAGCCCGACGAGGACGCCGGCGCCGACTGATTGCACAGCCGGATTGCGGACTCAATCCTGGCCGTTCAGGCGAAGTGCTCAGTCCAGTTGTGGCCGTCCCAGAACCGCTGGCGTCCCGAGCCGTCGGGGTCCGGCCACCACCCTGCAGGCGGGGACTGCTGGGCGGGTCGGGCGGCTGAGATGTAGTAGTCGAGCCACTCGCCCTGCTCCCCGGTCAGCTCGACCACCGCGTACTTCTCGCCGTCGCGCATCTGTAGCGTCGCCCGAGCATCGCCGACGGTGCCGACTCGGAGGGCGGTCACGCTCACCGTCACACGCCGGGCCTCCGAAGCCGCCTGCACGATCAGACCGGGAGACGACCACGGCAGTTGCATCAGCGGTGTCTTGGCGAGGTGACCTCGGTGGGGGGTGACGCCTGCGTCGTCGGCGATCAGGACGCCGGACGCTCCCGGCGGCACCACGCCGACGTTGTTCGTCCCGATCTTGCAGTACAGGACCGCCCTGTCCACCGCGCCCGCCCCCCACATCTCCACCAGCCGACCGAGGCCATCGTGCCCGAACGGACCGTTTCGAGTCCCGGAACCCGGGCACGACGTCCTCGTCCCGCCCGGAGCCGCCCCCCGTCGGAGCCGGGCGGGACACCTTCCTGACTCCCGGGTCAGCAGTCGCCTACCCTCGTCCCGTGCGCGAGCGCCGCTGCCCCCACGACCAGGTCGTCCTCGACGTCCTCGGCGTCGAGCGTGGCCCCGACGGCCAGCCGGTGCGGGCGCGGTGGGCGTGCAGCTTCTGCGGGCGCAAGTAGCAGGTCGAGGCCCTCAGGGCCGCCAGGGCGGCCTGAGTCGCTCCCGCGACTGACGACACGCGACGCGGCCGGATACGGCTCCTGGGGCCGTTCTGGGGGCTTCTGGGGCAACTTTCGGCGGTTGGGGCCGGAATGCCGCCGGAATCGTTCCTGACCCGCGAGTCAGGAGAGGTGTGCGAGTTGCGCCTCTGCTTGCCCCGGGCTCGCCCCCAAGACCGCGAATCAAAGATCAACTTCCCCCTCGGGCGGGGCGGCCGCCGGTCAGCCTCTCGGCTGGTAGCCCCCAGCCACCGCCCCGCCCCCCCCAACCCATGAGGGGCTCCTCCCCTCCGGGGAACGAGTAGGACCCGGTGGGGAGGCTTGCCCCGGCCCTGGCCGTCGGCGTCGGGTCAGGGCCGGGAGTCTTGGCTAGCTGATCGCGGACACAATGACGCCGGTGGTGTCGCGCACCCCGATGTCGACGCGTGCCCGGATCCGCAGCACGACCTCGTCGTAGCTGAACCGGACGTCGGTGGACACGTCGACGACCGCGCCCATCGACTGCCCGACGACGACCTGCTCGGTGTCGACCAGGGCGAGCTTGGTGGCCGGCACGTTGGTGGACACGCTGACCGGGTAGCCGACCAGGGAGCGGCCGGGGCCGGCGCCCAGGCTGCCGAGCAGGTACTCCCCCGAGCCGGTGGCGGTCAGCGCCCGCACGGCGGCCCACACGGTGGGGTGCATGAACCAGCGGCCGGTGCCGGCGGGTCCGTCGTTGCCCTCGTAGGCGGTGACGATGTCGAGCAGGTCGTCGGCGGTGGGGGCGGTGGTGATGCTCGGCCCGGCGGTGCCGGCGCGGAGGAACCCGGTGAGGTTCTGGCCGGTGCCGTCGCCGTCGAGCATCTGCTTGTCCAGCGTCTCGGCCATCTGCTTGGTGAGGTCGGAGCCGAGGATGGCGCGCAGGTCGCCGGCGGAGTCGGCGAGCACCTCGCTGGACGCGGTGACGGTGGCGGCGAACTTCCGCGGCTCCAGCTCGACGTCGGCGAACACCGGCGCGGTGTCGCCGATGAGCGCGGACTCCGCGACGCCGGCGACGGTGGCCGAGGTGAGGATGCCGGGCACGGTGAGCTTGCCGCCCTCGCCGACGGGCAGGACGCGCACGCCGGAGGACAGGACGACGGACTCGGCGCGCAGCCGGTCCCAGAACTGCGACGACACCGGCGAGGGCATCGTGATGCCGGAGGTGTCGACGGCGCGCTGCTCGGTGGCCCAGGTGCGGATGTCGCCGCCGCTGGGGAAGGTGAAGGTGGTGGGGACGGGCATGTCGGGACTCCTCCCGGTGATGCCGGCCAGGGCGGCGACGGCCTCCTCGGTGCGCGTCTGCTGGCTGCGGACCTGTTCGATCCGCTCGTCGAGCAGGGCGAGCTCGTCGGTGGCGCGCGCGTAGCGGGACTCCTCGGGCGCGGTCAGGTTGCGGTGCTCCTGCTCGGCGCGGTCGAGCATGCGCTTGATGTCGCGCCACAGGGCGCGACGTTCGGCGACGAGGGTGTCGAGGTAGGGCATGGTGGCCTCCCGGCCAGGTGTGGACGGTGGTTGCGTTCCGCAGGGGCACCGGCGCGGCCACGGGGGCCGGGTGGTGGTCGTCCTGGGCATCGCGGACCCGGGTGCAGGTTGTGCGGCGCGGGAGGCGACATGTTCTGTTGTCGCCGAGCAGGATACCGACTCCTGACCCGGCGGTCAGTAGCGGTCGGGCGACACGCCGGGTCCGCGGTCAGTCGGCCGGCGTGTCGTCGACGAACCCGCCACCGGCGACCAGGCCCTGGACGAGCGCCGCCTGGGCGTCGGCCAGCCGGCGCTCGACGGCGGCGACCTGGTCGAGGATGGCGCTGGCGACGTCGGACACACCTGGCGCGGAGTCGACCATCAGGGCGCCGAGCCGGTGGATGTGCTCGGCGAATGCGGCCCGCTGGCCCGGCGTCAGCCGCAGCAGGGCGCGGTCGAGGTCGTCGAGCTGGCCGCCGGTCACCGCAACCACCGCCGGACCAGCGCGGCGGTGACAACGGCGACCGACGTCCCGGCGGCCACGCCGGTGAGGACGGCGGCGGTCACGACGCCGGCTCCGCGAGCGCGACGTCGACCGCGCCGCAGCCGCCGGACTCGGGCGGGCAGATCGTGATGCGCCACCGCCCCTCGGCGCTGGCGTCCAGCGGCGGCCGGCCGCAGCCGGGGCGGTGCCGGCGCGGGTCGGACAGGCCCCGCAGGTTGGGCGAGTCGGTCACGGTGGTCCTCCTGGGTCGGGTCGCGGCGGTGCGCCGGCGACGTGGCGGGCGGTTCGGCTGCTGGCGGGTGCGTCGGGGCATCAGGGCTCCTTGTCGAGGACGTGGGCGAGTCGCTCGGCCTGTTGCTGCTCCCACAGCTGGGCTTCCGAGCACCAGAAGGTGTGCCGGTCGGCGACCGGGACGAGGTAGGCGACCAGGCCGTGGCCGGAGTCGACCGGGGTGGAGCAGGCGCACCAGACGGGGCCGGGTGCCAGCCCGGAGTCGCGGGGCGCGGGGCGGCTCACGGTCGCCCCCCGCACTCGCTCGGCACGTTGAACAGCTCCTCGTCGACCACCTCGACGTCGAGGACGTCGGGGTCGTGGGCGTACGCCGACCGCGGGCCGTCGGCGCCGGCCACCTCGGCCGCGAGGTCGGCCATCGCTCGCAGGGCCGGGTCGGAGGGGGCGGGGGTGCCGGCGACCGGGCGGACGACGAGGTCGACGGGGTCGGCCGGCGGCGGCTCTGCCGACGCCTCGGGGGGTGTCTCCGAAGTGTGGGTTGCCTCCCCGTATCCCTCGTCGTCTGACGTCTCAGGACCCGCATTACTGGGGGGGTTGGGGGGGTGGTCCCTACGTTTCGGAGACACCCCCCGGGCTGAGATGTCAGCGAGGGCGATGACGGCGGCCACGTCGGTGTCGAGCGGCGGCGAGAGCTGCCAGTCCCGCTTCACCCCGACCAGGGCGGCGTCGTCGTCGTCGAGGTAGGTGTCCTCCACCGGGCAGGCCGCCAGACGCACCGCGCGCAGGTCGCTCAGGGCGCGTCCGGTGACCCCCTTGTCCAGCCCGGCCCGGTCGGCGACCTCGCGGACCCCGAGCGGTTCGCCGTCGGCCAGCACCCGCAGCACCGCGGTCCGGGCGGTCGGGACGGTGTCCAGGGCGCACCGGGCGGCGAGCGCGACGGCGTGGTCGCGGTCGACCCCGACGGCGAGCAGGGCTCGGGTCAGCGCGTGCAACTGGGCGACGAGCCGGTGCGGCTCCTCGACGACGGGGACGCCGATGATCTCCCGCCGGCCGTACCCGTCGCGGGGCACCGACCCGCGTGCCGCGGCGGCAACCACGGCGGCGGTGCCGAGGACGTCGAGGGCGTCGTCGTCGAGGTCGATGTCGGCGACCCGCTCCCGGCCGCGCCGGACCACCTCCGCGGCCAGCGCCCGGGCTCGGGCTCGCAGGGCGGCGAGGTCGTCGGTGCGCCGGCGTGCCCGCCGCTTGCGGGTGCCGGCGTCGGCCTCCGGCATGCGGAAGTACAGCCACCGCGGCCCGAGGGCGTCGGAGTGTGCGGCGTAGTCGTCGATGGACGGGGTGACCGCCGCGAGCACCGACAGCCGCCCCGACCAGCGCAGCGGCCCGGGCGCGTTGCCGAGGTCGCGGGTCAGGGACCCGTCGTAGATGCGGCGCAGGGAGGCGAACAGCTGGTCCCGACCGCCGCGGTCGGAGGTGGCGAGCACGGTCGAGAAGTCGCCGACGGTGAGCAGGCCGCGGTCGCCGATGCGGGTCAGCACCCCGACGGGCTTGGGCGTCTTGTGCTTGGACCACGACAGCAGCGCGGCGGCGGTCAGCTCGTCGACCCGGTCGTCGGTGACGTCGTCGAGCATGCGGACCCGCTCGGTCTTGCCGCCGGACGGGGGTCCCACGAGCATCCCCCACAGCGGCTCCCCGGCCCGGTCCTGCGACGCCACCGCGACCCCGAGGGCGAACAGGGTGGGGCCGGTGTCGGGCTCGTCGAGCCACCCCGCCTGGAGGGCGAGCAGGGCGGTCAGCGGGTCGTCGTCGTCCAGCAGGACGACGGGGTCGTCGTAGCCGGGTCCGAGCCGGTCACGTCGGGCGGCGACCTCCTCGTCGGTGTGCGCCGCAGACTGCCCGACGGCCCACGCGACCAGGCCGTCCCACTCGCCGCTGTCGGGCTCGGTACGGGCACCTGCCCCGCGGCCGGGTCCGGTGAACGCGGCGGCGAACCAGGCGTGCAGCTCCTCCACGGCGGTACGGGCCGGGTACAGGCCGGCGCGTGCATCGTCGAGCACCCACGGCAGCACGGTGGCGGCGGTGTCGTGGATGGACTCCCCGGCGTCGGTGGCGTTCTTCGCCTTGCCGAGCGCGACGTCGAGCAGGGCACGGCCCCGGCGACCCAGCTCGCGGTCGTGGGCGGCCAGGAACGACTCGACCTCGGCGTCGGTCGCGGCGTCGGCCGGACCGCTGTCCCGCTGCGGGAGGGCGTCGTCGAGGTCGGCCGGCAGGTCCGGCAGCACCCCGCCGCGGACCCAGGTGTACGCACCGCCCGCGGAGTGCTCGGTCGGGGCTGCGACGATCACGCCGTTGGTGCCGCGAACCTCGCCCCACGGGCCGCGCAGCTTGCCCTTGCCGTTGCCGATGACGCGGCCCGCCGGCCGGGCGAACAGGTAGTGACCGCGCACCTGCGCGGACTCCCGCGACCGCTGCCACGGGGCGTCGGCCAGCGCCGCCCGCAGCGGCTCGGGCACCACCGCGACGTCGTCGGTGTCGACGTCGAAGGCGACCGCACCGGACCGGCCGACGTGCAGGAACAGCCCGTGCGGCGACCCGGCGAACCAGGCGGCGATCATGTCCGGCTCGCGGGACGTCTTCGCCGGCCAGCCGGTGCCGAGCACCGAGCCGGGGTGCTTGGTCGTCATGTCCAGCGGCCCGACGTACCAGCCGGCCTTCGCGTACGCGAACGCGGCGGTGAGGACGTCGACGTCGTCGGGCAGCTCGGGGATGTGCAGGCCGGTCACGACGACCACCGCCCCGACAGGTCGGTGCCGGCGGGGTACACCGCCGCGCCGAGCGCGACGACGCGCCACGGCCGGCCGGGGCCGTCGCGGTGCTCGACGGTCTTGCCGAACGTGTAGCGGGTGCTGGTCGGGGACACGGTGACCCGGTAGTGCGAGTAGTCGCCGCAGGTGTCGACGTACTCGGCGAGCAGGTCGATCTCGGCCGGGTAGGCGGCCCGCCGGTAGTGCGGGGCGTACGGGTGGTCGTCGAACCACCGCGCGTCGGCCTCGGTGATGTCGTCCAGGGCGGTGCCGAGCATGTCGGTCAGGTCGACGCGGCTCACCCGGCCACCGCCTCGGCCGACTCGTACAGCCGGTCGCCGGCGGCCAGCAGCGCGGCGGCAACCCGGCCGCGGTCCTCCTGGCCGGCGGCCTCGGCCGCGGCCTTCAGCTCGTCGAGGGCGGCACCGACGCCCCGGACGGCGGCGGCGAGGTCGGACGGCGGGCTACCCTTGCTGCCAGGTCCCCCGACCTGTCCGGCCCCGTCGTTCGCGGCGGGGCCGCGGTCGTTGTCGGTGCTCACGCCGCACCCCCGGCCGGGATGCGCCGGCCGAGCCGCGCCAGGTCATCGGGCCTGATGCGGATCAGCTGCGGCCCGAGCCGGTACGCCGGCAGGGACCCGTCGCTGATCCGCCGGCGCACGGTGCGCTGGTGTACGCCGAGGATCTCGGCGGCCTGACGGATCGTCAGGTAGTCGTTGGGGACGTTCACGTTCGCTCCCGGGGTGGGGAGCGCGGCCTACGGTCGGGCGTCGAGGATGCGGCGGCTACTGCCGGGCGTGAGTCGGGTCGGGGCTACGCCGCGAGCGCCCGCGAGGTCGCGCCGGTCTGGCACGCCTTCGCGGGCGTCGAGGTGGGGCCACGCCAAGAGACAGGACCCTGCTGCTCGGCGGACTCCAGCGGCGGCGGGTCGACCGCCAGGGGCTCTGTGAACACGGCCCACGCCGGAGCGGGCTCGGCGGCCAGCCGGGCGAGGATGGCCGGCGGCACGACGACCGGCCGGGTCAGACGCAGTCGGGGCGCGGGCGACCCGGTGGCGGACTCGACTGCCTCGGCGATCCGGCGCTGCTGGGCCTGGCCGCGGCGGCGGCTCCACACCGGGGTGCGGGCCTCGGCCGCGCGCTGCCGGCGGGCTTGCTTGCGGCGACGTGCGAGGTCAGCACGCAGCCGCTCACGCGCCGTCGCCTGGACCTCCATGCCAGCCAAAGTTACACGGCTGTCATTCGGTGGACAAGGGGTGGCCCGACGAGGGGCACGACGAGGGGCACGCGGCCCCCTTCAACGACGAAACCCCTTGCGCTGCAAGGGGTTTCAGGGTGGGCGATACAGGACTTGAACCTGTGACCCCTCGCGTGTGAAGCGAGTGCTCTAACCACTGAGCTAATCGCCCGTGCTGCGGCGACAGACCATACCCCATCGGAGAAGGGCGAACGAAAACGCGGCGCGGCCTCGGGCCCCGCTCACCCGGGCAGCCAGGACGTCACCCCGTGCAGCGACAGGCCGTACGTCGCCACGTACCACCCGCCGGCCGCGAGCACGGCGACGACGACGACGCCGAGCAGCACCAGGTTGCGTCGCCGGACCGCCGGGTCGAGGGCCTTGCGGGCCGCGGCCGACGCCCAGCGGCGGACCGGCTGCAGCAGCCGGTGGGCCCAGGCGTACTCCGAGGCCAGCACCACCAGGCCGAGGATGATCGCGCCCCAGCCGGGCCCGGGGAGAACCAGCATGACCACACCGGCGAGGATCAGCCCGACACCGAGGAGCAGCACGGCGGCCTGCCAGACGACGTGCGTGGTGCGTCTCTGCCGGGCCCAGTGGCGCAGCCGGAGGTGCGGCGGCAGAACGCGATCGACGGCCTCGTCGAACGTCTCGACGACCTCCTCCGCCGCGCGCTCGACGGGACCGTCCTCCTCGGGTGTCACACCTCACACGCTAACCAGGGGTGGGAGTTGCGACCACCGGGCACACGGTGCGGTGAAGGAGGCGCCATGTCCGCACCGTCCCCGGGGCCCGTCACGTCCGACCTGGTCCTGCGCCTTCTGCTGCCCGAGGACCGGGTAATGCAGGTCCCCTGCCGGGTCGGCTACGACCCGGCCGCCCCGTACGAGGTGTCCGCGACCTTCGCGACCACCGAGGGCGACGTGGCGTGGGTCCTCGCCCGCGACCTGCTGCGCGCCGGGCTCGATGCGCCGGTCGGCGAGGGCGACGTCGTCGTGTGGCCGTCACGCGGCCCGGACGGCCCCCAGGTGTGCCTGACGCTGTCCTCCCCCAGCGGGCGGGCACTGCTCGAGGCCGAGCGCGGTGAGGTGGAGGAGTTCCTGCGCCGGACCGACGAGGCCGTTCCTCCCGGGTCGGAGTCGGAGTTCCTGGACCTCGACGCCGTGGTGAGCCGGCTGCTGGACGCCGGAGAGGCGCCGTACGTCTGAGACGTGCCCTGGCCGTCAGGGCGCGCCGGTGTAGACCTCTCCGCCCACGACGGTCGTCGACACCGGCCGGCCGCCGAGGTGGGCGACGACATCTGCCTCGTGGGCCGCATCCAGCACGGCCAGATCCGCCTTGGCCCCCGGGCGCAGGTGACCGACGTCGTCGCGCCGCAGGCTGTGCGCGGCACCCAGGGTGGCCGCGCGGAACGCCTCGTCCACGGACAGCCCCATCGCCAGGCAGGCCAGCTGGATGGCGTACGGCATCGACTCGCACCAGGAGGTGCCCGGGTTGGTGTCGGTGGCCAGCGCCAGCTCGACGCCGGCTCCCTTGAGGACCGCGGCATGCCCCCACGCCTGGCTGCGCAGGCTGAGGGTCACCGTGGGCAGCAGGACGGCGACCACGTGGGCGGCCGCCATCGCGGCGGCGTCGTACGGCGACACGTGCTCGAGGTGGTCCGCACTGGCGCAGCGCATCTCGGCCGCCAGTCGGGCGGCCCCGGTGTGTGCGATCTCCTCCGCGTGCAGCCGCAGGCCGAGCCCGGCGTCGCGGCCGGCGTGCAGGATCCGCCGGGCCTCGTCGACGGTGAACACGCCCTGGTCGCAGAACACGTCGACCCACTGCGCGCCCTCGACCGCGGCCGCCGGGATGGTCGCGATGACCTCGTCGACGTAGGCATAGCGGCTGACGCCCTCCGGGACGACGTGCGCGCCGAGGTAGGTCCGCTCGATCCGCAGCGGCGTCCGGGCACCCACCTGGCCGGCGATGCGCAGCAGCCGCAGCTCCTGCTCCGGCGTCAGGCCGTACCCGGTCTTGATCTCCATCGTCGTGGTGCCGTGCCGCAGCGCCTCGTGCGCTCGGGCGACGGCCAGGTCCAGCAGCTCCTCGTCCGATGCGGCGCGGGTCGCCTCGACGGTGACGCGGATGCCGCCGCCGTCGTAGCGCTGCCCCGCCAGCCGGGCGACGAACTCGTCGCGCCGGCTGCCGGCGTAGACCAGGTGCGTGTGCGCGTCGACGAAGCCGGGGACGACGCAGGCTCCGTCGACGTCCAGCTCGGGGACGTCGGGGATATCGGCCGGCAGCTCGGCCTCCGAGCCCACCCAGGTGACCGTGCCGTCCACCGCGAGCAGCGCGGCCTCGGTGATCGGCTCCCCCACCATCGGCAGGAGCCGGCCGATCCCGGTCACCAGCAGGCTGGACACGGTCCGGAATCTACGCTGGCGCACGTGGCGAAGAAGGCGCAGAAGCACAAGTCGGGAAAGGCCGATCGGAAGGCACGGGTCGGTCTCGACCCGGTGGCGGACGGCGTCGTCGCGCTGCACCAGCTGGGCGCCCTGTTCCCCGAACGGGTCGACGGACTTGTCGACGACTACCTGTCCGGTGGTGCGGGCGACGAGAACACGTTGCGCTGGAACGAGGAACGCTGGTCGGCTCTACGGCTGGCCCCGCGCTGCCTGGTCGGAGTGGCCGAGCTGGACACCTCGGTCGAGGTCCTGGGCCGGCGCTGGCCGCACCCGGTCGCGCTCGCGCCCACGGCCACGCACGTGCGCTACCACCCCGAGGCTGAGGTGGCCACCGTGCGCGGGGCCGCGGGGGCAGGCGCGACGTACGTGCAGAGCACTCTCGGGTCGCTGCCGGTCGCGCAGGTCGCCACGGCCGCGGCCGAGGCCGGGGCGCACTGGTGGCTGCAGGCGTACGTGCAGAGGGACCGGTCGTACAGCGCGGACCTGGTCCGCCGGGCGGTCGCTGACGGAGCGGAGGCCGTGGTGCTCACGGTGGACACACCGTGCCTGGGGGCGCGGGACCGGGACCGGCGGGACAACCTCGGTGCGGCCCGCGGGGTGACCTATCCGAACCTCGCCGACCTCGCCCCCGACCCGGACCCGCTCCCGCCGCACCGGAGGATCTGGAACCCGCACCTGGCCAACGACCTGACCTGGGACGACGTGACGTTGCTGGCGGAGGTCGCGGCTCCGGCGCCGGTGCTCGTGAAGGGGGTGCTGCGCGCCGACGACGCGCGGCGAGCGGTCGAGCACGGCGCGGCGGGTGTGCTGGTGTCCAACCACGGCGCGCGCAACCTGGACACGGTTCCGGCGACCGTGGACGCGCTGCCGTGGGTCGTGGAGGCCGTCGAGGGCCGGGTGCCGGTGCTGGTGGACGGCGGGATCCGCCGTGGCACGGACGTCGCCAAGGCGCTGTGCCTGGGTGCGTCCGCGGTCATGATCGGCCGGCCGTACGTGTGGGGCCTGGCCGCGTACGGGGCCGCCGGGGTGCGGCACGCGGTCGAGATCCTGGTGGCCGAGCTGGAGATGGCGATGGCCCTGCTCGGCTCGCCGACCACCGCCGACCTCATCCCCGACCGTCTCTGGCAGGACTGACCGCTCCCGCCCCCCGCGCATCCCCGTGGCCCACGTCCCACTGGCCCACGCCCCGCTCG
Source organism: Candidatus Nanopelagicales bacterium (assembly GCA_041393815.1). Lineage (NCBI taxonomy): Bacteria > Bacillati > Actinomycetota > Actinomycetes > Candidatus Nanopelagicales > Candidatus Nanopelagicales bacterium. Next base: position 498,369 of record JAWKJK010000003.1, read on the forward strand.
CACACGCCCCACTGGCACACGCCCCACGGCCACACGATCCGCTATGCGGATCGTGTGGCCAGGTCGTGCGGCGTGTCCGGGCAGGATGGGGTCACACGATCCGGGCGTGGTGACGCCTGAGGCGGGTGTTACGTGAAGGCCGCCGGCCGGGAACCCTCGACCGACGGTCACCCGCGCGTCGTAACCCCCGCCACTCCCGTACCAAGACCCGGATCGTGTTCCCGCCGTCGGGCGCGACACGCCGTACGAGAAGGCCACACGATCCGCAAAGCGGATCGTGTGCCTCTCAACGAGGAGGGCGGGCGGGTCAGCGGCGGGGGCGGTCGAGGGTGAGGACCATGAACGTGGAGGCCGGGCGGAACCCGAGGTCGTCGTAGAGCCCCCGGGCGATCTCGTTGCCGGTCCACACGGTCAGCCCCACTCGGTGCGCCCCCGCAGCCCGGGCCTCGTCGACGACCGCGGACATCACCGCGCGGCCGAACCCGCGGCCGCGATAGGCGGCATGGACCTCCATGTCCAGCACAAACAGCGACGGCTCGCCGTGCTCCGCCTCGATCCGCCACACGACACCACCGACGACGCACCGCGGCCCGCCGTCCGGCTCGCCCTCCGCGATCCGCCACTCGACGTCGGCCGCCCCCTCCAGCGCGGCGTAGTCGTGCTCGGCCTTGCGGCGCGCGGCGACGTCGCCGAGCGCACCGGACCGGCGCACCTCGAACGCGAAGCCGGGGATGCCCTGCCGGCGGACCCAGGTCTGCCGCTCCTCCTCGGTCATCGGCCGCAGCGTGACCGTGGGCGCGCTCACGGGTCCACGTCCTGCGCCGAGCGGGCGGCGAACTGGCGCGCTGCCTCGGCCGTGACCGGACCGGCGGTCCCCGGCCCGGTCAGGTTCCGCTCGTCGACCGCGTGCACCGGGTGCACGTCACGCGTGGACGAGGTCAGGAACACCTCGTCCGCCGTCCGGAGCACGTCCATGGGCAGGTCCACCTCCTCGGCGTCGATCCACTCCAGCACCAGGGCGCGGGTGACCCCCGCGAGGCAGCCGGACGTCAGCGGCGGGGTGAGCACCCGGCCGTCCACCACCACGAACACGTTCGACCCGGTGCCCTCGCACAGCTCGCCCCGCGTGTTGGGCACCAGCGCCTCGCTGGCACCACGCTCGCGGGCGCGCGCGAGTGCCACCACGTTCTCGGCGTACGACGTCGTCTTCAGCCCGGCGACGGCGCTGCGCTCGTTGCGCGGCCACGGCACGGTGACCACCGACGTCGTCGCGGGCCACGCGGCTGTCGCGGCACCGGCGACGACCAGGGTCGGCTCGGCGTCGCCCCGGTCGCTGCCCAGCGGGGCGGTCCCCCCGGTGTACGTGATCCGCAGCCGCGCCAGCGGACCCCACTCGTCCGCGCAGGCGGCCACGGTATCGGCCACCGCCTTGCGCACCAGGTCCGGGTCCGGCTCCGGCAACGCCAGCCCGCGGGCGGAGACCGCGAGCCGTTCCAGGTGCCGCGTGAGCGCGAACGGGACGCCGTCCACGACCTTGAGGGTCTCGAAGACGCCGTCCGCGACGGTGAACCCGTGGTCCAGGACCGACACCGTCGCCTGGTCCGGCGGAACCAGCCGGTCACGCACCCAGAACCTCACGGTGCACCACCCTCCCACGCCCCCGCCGCGACCGTGACCAGGCGGTGGGCCTTCAGCCGGGTCTCCTCCCACTCCGCGGCCGGGTCGCTGCCCCAGGTGATCCCGGCCCCGGTGCCGAAGCGGACCTGTCCGTCGGCGAGCCAGAAGGTACGGATGGCCACGGCGAGCTCGGCCTGCCCGGTGTCGGCGTCCACCCAGCCGACGGCTCCGCAGTAGACCTCGCGCGACGCGGTCTCCACGTCGTCGATGACCCGCAGGGCGCTGGACTTCGGTGCACCCGTCACCGAACCCGGCGGGAACGCCGCCTCGACGACCTCCGCCCAGCCGACGTCGTCACGCAGCAGGCCGGATACCACGGACACCAGGTGGACCAGCCCGGGGTGCTGCTCCACCCGCAGCAGTGCGGGGACCTCGACGGACCCGGTCCGGCACACCCGGGACAGGTCGTTGCGGACCAGGTCGACGATCATCACGTTCTCGGCGGCATCCTTCGGCAGCAGGCCGTCGGCGGTGGTCGCAGTGCCCTTGATGGGACCGGAGGACAGCAGCCGGCCCTCGCGGCGCAGGAACAGCTCGGGGGACGCGGTGGCCACGTGCACACCGGCCGAGGGCAGGCGGACGAACCCGCCGTACGGCGCCGGGTTGCCGTCGGCGAGCAGCCGGTGCAGTGCGGCGACGTCGCACCGGTGCGGGTCCGGCAGGTCCGCGGACAGCACCCGGCACACGTTGGCCTGGTAGACGTCCCCGGCGGCGATGCGCTCCCGGACCTCGGCCACGGCCGCCTCATACGCCGCCCGGTCCAGCGACGACGACCACGCGTCGGCGGACGGCCCGCGCCAGGACCCGGTCGGCGCCTGTCCCGCGCCGCTCGCGGCCCAGCGGTCGAAGCGGGCGAGCACGGGGACCCCGGCGTACGGCAGGACCACCGCCCACCGACCGCTGCCGTCCAGCGCGCCGAGGTCGTCGGTGACGTCGCGCAGCCCGGTCGCGACCAGGCCGCCCAGGGCGGCCGCCGGGGGCAGGTCGGGTGCGGTGGTGCCGGCCACGCTCACCCGTGCCGCAGCGCCGCCCCGACCGCGGCCTCCAGCAGGCACAGAGCCGTGAGCCGGACAGTACGGCCGTCGGGGGTGTCGGCGCCGGCGTCGACCTCGACCAGGTCCAGCGAGGTGACCCGCGCGTCGGTCGCCGCCGTCCGGACGGCGCGCCGCAGCTCGTCGGCGGACAGGCCGCCGGGCACGGACGCCGGGCACGCGGGTGCGACTGCCCGGTCGCAGACGTCCACGTCCACGTCGACGTGAACCGGGCCGCCCGCGGACGCCGCGATCTCCAGCGCCTCGGCGGTGAGGTCCTCCACCGGCCGACGGTGCAGGGTCCCGCGGGAGATCACGGTGATGCCGAGGTCGCGGGCGCGAGCCGCGTACTCCCGCGAGTTCGCGAAGTCACTGATGCCGATCTGCACGACCCGGGTGCCGGCCAGACCGAGCTCGACCAGACGACGTACCGGCGAGCCGTTGCTCACGCCGTCCCGCAGGTCGTGGTGGGCGTCGAAGGTGACCAGCCCGGCGCGGTCCACCCGGTCGCCCCACGCGCCGAGCGCCGCCGGGACGGTCGCGGCGTTGTCCCCGCCGAGAGCCACGACGAGTCCGGCCCGGGCCGCCAGCGCCGCGACCGCGGCGGTCGCGCGTCCCTCCCCCTCGGGCCCGTCGGGCTCCTCGATGTCTCCGGCGTCGACGATCCGTACGTCGCTGAGGTCCACGCCCCCGTCGGCGCCCAGCACCGGACCCGCGTACGTGGAGTAGCGGCGGACGGCGGCACGTACCGCGGCGGGCGTGGTCCCGGCGCCGGTGGCCGACAGCGAGGTGCGCCACGTCGGGATGCCCACGACGGCGACCCGGGCGTGCTCGTCAGCCGCGAGCGCGTCCGGCGTCGGCCAGTCGCCCGCGCGCGGCCAGCGGTCGTCGTGGGACAGGGCTCCGGGGGCGGCCGGGGACGGTCCCGGGGCGGGTGTCGCGGCGGTCACATCGGCATCCTGGCGCGGCCCGGGTCCGGTATGGGCCGCTTTGGTCCCGGCGCCGGTGGTCGGCTATGGTTCCACCCGCACGCCGGGGTGCACCCCGGCGCGGCATGCGGACGTGGCTCAGTTGGTAGAGCATCACCTTGCCAAGGTGAGGGTCGCGGGTTCGAATCCCGTCGTCCGCTCGCAGGAGGCCTTCCCAGAAGGCTCTGGGTGGAGTGGCCGAGAGGCGAGGCAACGGCCTGCAAAGCCGTGTACACGGGTTCGAATCCCGTCTCCACCTCGACCGCTCCCCGGCACGGCCCGGGGTCGGCCTTCAGCACGCACGGGCGATTGGCGCAGGGGCTAGCGCGCTTCCTTGACACGGAAGAGGTCACAGGTTCAAATCCTGTATCGCCCACCACATGACGAAACCCCCTGCTACGCAGGGGGTTTCGTGTCGTTCGGCCGTCGACAGGGGCACTACTTGCGGTAGCCCAGGAAGAGCGACGACTCCTGGAACGCGACGTGCCGCTTGCTCGGGAACGGGTAGGCCACCGTCACCGTGATCGTCGACTCCGGGTCGGCGATCAGGGCCGTTTTCAGCGGGCTGGAGGCGGCCCCGTACGCCGCGTACCCCACCCCGTTGGAGAAGTCCGGGTCGATCGGGCGGAACGGGTTGCGCAGGTAGACCACGACCGTCTGCGTCTGGCGTCCCGAACTGACGTAGAACTTGGCCGTGGCCGAGTAGCCCGATCCCCCGCTGGCCTTGTTGGTCACCAGCGCCGAGACGTTCAGGTGCACCGACGAGCGCTTGTGGCCCGCGATCGCCGCCTTGCTGAAGGTCCACGTCGCCGACTGGCCGGTGCTGCGCAGCCAGTACCACCCGGAGATCTGATCACCGCTCGACGAGAACGATGCCGGCGGCGCGGTGTAGGCCGCCGCGTGCGCGGTGGCCGGGACGAGCAGGAGCATCAGCGCGGCGAGTAGTGCGAACACCAAGCCGTGCCGTGCCGTTGAGTTCCTCATGGACGAACACCCCCTTCTTCCCCCACCACTTCCAGGGTCGACCCCCGGCGTCGGAGGGGGTGAGGGCCACAGGTCCGCCGAGAGCGGCCCAGGAGCTGTGACGTGGGTCACGCCGGATGTCTCCCGGGCCCTCTGCCCAGGAGGGACCGCCGTCAGGCGACCTCGACGATGCACTCGTCGAGCGGCTCGTTGACGACCGTGCGGCCGCCCACCTTGACGACGAGCTTGCCGTCGCACCCGGCACCCGCCGTCGCGGACCCGGTGAAGGTGGCCTTGACCTTGACGCCCTGGCTGGTCGTCCCGGTGCAGGAGACCGTGCCCGATGCCGTGAGGCTGCCGGCCTTGCGGGACAGGTCGGCCTTGCAGGTGGGTCCCTTGCTGAGCGTGATGCCGTTGTCGGCGAGCACCTGGTCGATGTGGAACTCCAGGTAGGCCTCCATGGCCGACTCGACCGCAGCCTCGAGGTTCGGGGAGTCCACGCCCGACCCGCTGGGTGCCTGCGAGGGGGTCTCGGTCGTGTCCGTACCGGACGTCGTGTCGCTCGGGGACGGCTCGCCCGTCTCCGTCCTGTCCGTGGGGGCCGTCTCGGTCGCCGTCTCCGTGACGGTCACGGTGGGTGCCGCGGCGCTCGAGGCCCCCGCCGGTGCGTTGGGGTCGGCGCAGCCGGCGAGTACCAGCAGCAGCCCGGCGGCCGCCGCCGTGGCGACGACGGGGGTACGGCGCGGTCGAGGCGTCATGCCCCGACGGTAACCCGGCGGGTGCCGGTGCGGTCGGCTGGGACGCGCGTCAGAACCACTTCGTGTACAGCAGCGCCTCGTGCGGCACCACCACCTGGTCGGCGGGAATGCCGTGGAACTGCTGCTCGATCGCGGCGGCCCACATCCGGCCGCGCTCGTACAGCTCGCGCCGGTCGGACTGCATGCGGTCCCGGGTGACGAGGACTCCGATGTCGGCCCCGGGGTAGCGGTACTCGCCCGTCCCGTAGACGCGCAGGTAGAACGCCTCCTCCTCCGAGCGCACCGAGTGCCAGTCGTGCTCGGTGCGCACGAACGAGATGCTGCCGTCGTCGGCCATCCGCCACAGGCCCGATGGCGGGGCCTCGGTGATGAGCTCGACGTCGTCGGTCACCTGCTTGAGCACCAGCTGGCTCCACTGGTCGAAGTGGTTCCACCGGGACTGCACCTCGTCCAGGTCGACGAACCAGTCCACGTCGCTGAACTCCAGCAGGTGGAACAGGAACAGCGGCACGCCGCCGTAGGTGGACGTGATCAGGTTGGTCAGCGGCGACGCGCCGGAGATGCGCGGGTTGATCTCGCCGAGGTAGACCTTGCCGTCGTCGGTGTCGTACAGGAAGTCCATGCAGAACACGCCGCGGTAGCCGGCCTGGTACAGCCGGTCGCCCAGCCGGCGCGCCATCCGCCGGATCCGGCGACGCGTCTTGGGCCCGAAGACGTTGGGGTAGATGTCGTTTCCGGCCCAGCCGCCCTTGTAGGGGGTCAGCTCCGGGAAGCCGGTCAGGTCGGTCTGGACCGGCCCGACCAGGGTGCCGTGCCGGGTCGCGCAGCCCTCGACGGTGCCGGGCAGGTGCGGGATCCGGCGCATGACCTTGAGGTCCTCGTCGGCGAGCTTGTCCGCCGCCTTCTCGAAGTCGTCAGCGCCGCGGATGAAGAACGTGGTGCGACCGGAGTCGCCGTACGGCGTCTGGACGACCAGGTCCTGGCCCAGGCCCGCCTCGCGGGCGAGCTTGCGCAGCTCCTTCCAGCTGGAGGCACGACCCATGACGTTCGGCGCGCTCGGGACACCTGCCTCGTTGCCGAGCCGGGTCGTGACGACCTTGGAGTCGATGTGCTCGCGCAGCTCGCGGGACGGCAGCGCGATGTCGAGGCCCAGCTCGCGTGCCCGCTCCTCGGTCTCCTCGTCGAACATCACGAACAGGACCTTTCCGGGGCCCTTCTGCCCGATGTAGTCGACGACCTCCTTGTTGCCGAGCAGGTAGCTGTTGACCGACTCGAACGACTCGAAGTCGCGCGGACCGGTGTGCGTGGGCGTGAAGCAGCGGGGGTGCTTGCGGTCGAACGAGTCGAAGTAGGTGATGTAGCGGAAGGAGGCGATCCACTCCTCGATGCCCAGGACGTTGTAGGCCGTGGGTGACACGAAGTAGACCGGCTCGGGGTACTCCCGGAAGTAGTGGTAGATGTCCGACAGCCCGCGCAGCACCTTGCGGTCGCCCGACGGCGTGGCTGCCGAGGCGGACTTCGCCTTCGACGGTTCGCCCGACTTCGGGGGCTTCTTCGCCTTCGCCGACTTCTTCGACACCGGACCTCCTGCTGGGGTGCGTGCAGTGTAGTGACGGCGCCGCAGGACGCGTTCCGATCGCGACGATGCAGGCCTCAGGCGACTGCGCAGGTGTCAGGCGATGAGCAGCGGCCGGCCGGTGGCCACGAGGGGCGCGGGCAGGTGCCGTGCGGGCGGTGCGGCGACGGCCGTGCGCCGCACCCGCTCGCCCTCCACGAAGTGGTCCAGCGCGAGCCGCCAGGACTGCTCGGGCCACAGCAGGTCGAGGGTGAGCGCGTCCGCGTCGTACGCCGCCACGTACACGGTGCCCCACGGGTGGTCCGCCACCGGACGCTGCAGGGGCGGACGCAGGAATGCGTCGACCAGGCCGGGCAGGGTGAGGGCCGGGTCGTCCATCGACACCGCGAGGCACTCCTCGCGCTCCACCGTCCCGCAGAACGCCGCGTGCTCGGGCCACTCGGTGGCGCCCTGCCGGTTGCCGGCCGTGGCGGTCGCCGCGACCCGCAGGGGCCGGTCCGGCGAGATCTCCACGATGGCCGAGGCCCCGGTGCGGTCCAGCAGGGAGACGTTGTAGGCCAGCTGGACCGGGACACGGCGCAGGATCTCGATCGCCGACGCGACGTCGCGCGCCATCTGCAGGACGTAGCGCACGATCAGCGCGACGCCGAAGCCGCGCCCCACGACGGGACGCCCCCCGAACGCCAGCGCCACCGCAAGGCCGTGCTCGTTGACACCGTCCAGCGCGCCCCACACACAGTCGGCCATCGCCAGCACGCCGGTGTCGAGCCACCGGCTGCGCAGGGCCACCCGGTCGCACAGCATCGGCGGGAAGTCGTAGCTGCGCAGCAGCACGTGCGCGCCGTTCGACCAGTTCGCCAACGAGCACGCGGCGAACAGCGGCGGCGGGCACCACAGGCTGAGGAAGCGCGCCTCCAGGTCGCCGCCGCCGACGGCCTCCACGAGCGCGTCGTACGGCTCCACCAGCTCCGGCATGTGGGTGCGCAAGGCGGTGCGGCCCTCGAGGTAGGTGGGTCGCGCCTCCTCCCCGTCGCGCAGATACCACATCCGGTAGGCGTCCCAGCCGGCCCGGAACAGCGCCGGCGCGCGGTCGACGACGGAGGCGCCGCCGTCGATGGCCCAGAACCGGAGGTCCACCTCGCGCGGCGCCGTGGACTCGGCCGCGGCGGTCACTCGCGTCACTCCCTCCCGCCCGGGGGGGTCGGGCGGATGGCCCAGTATGGCCCCGCTGGCCCCCCGACTAGGGTCACCGGCGTGGAACTGGAGGAGTACGCGTCGTACGACGCCACCGGTCTGGCCGGCCTGGTCCGCCGCGGCGAGGTGACCCCCGGGGACCTGGCCCGTTGCGCGATCGCCGGCGTGGAGAAGGTCGACAAGACCCTCAACGCCGTCGTCCAGGCCTACGCGGAGCGGGCAGAGGCGCTGGGCTTCGAGTACGCCGCCACCGGCCCGTTCGGCGGCGTCCCCACGATGCTCAAGGACCTGTTCCACGGCGAGGCGGGCGTGCCCTGCGGCAACGGCTCGCGGCTGTCCGATGGGTGGGTGGTGCCCAGCGACGGCGAGTTCACCCGCCGGATCGAGCAGGCCGGACTGGTCAACCTGGGCCGGACGACGACCAGCGAGTTCGGGATCATGGGCACCACCGAGACCTTGGCGTGCGGGCGCACCTGCAGCCCGTGGAGCCCCGAGCACATGGCCGGCGGGTCGTCCGGCGGCGCGGCCGCGGTGGTGGGGGCCGGCATCGTCCCGGTCGCGGCCGCCAGCGACGGCGGCGGGTCGATCCGGATCCCCGCATCCGCCTGCGGCGTGGTGGGGCTCAAGCCCAGTCGTGGCCGCGTCACCTGGGGACCGCACATCTCCGAGGCGCTGCTGGGCTGGGCGACCCACTTCATGGTGACCCGCAGCGTGCGCGACACCGCGGGGCTGCTGGACGCCCTGCACGGACCGCTGGCCGGCGATCCGTTCACGATCGCCGCACCCCGGCGGGCCTACACCGAGGAGGTCGGCGCCCCCGTCGAGCGGCTGCGGGTCGCCTGGTGGGCGACGCCGTGGTCCGGCAAGGAGCCGGACCCGGAGATCGTCGCGGCCACCGAGTCGACCGCACAACTGCTGGAGCGCCTCGGCCACCACGTCGAGGAGGCCCGGCCGGCGCTGGAGTGGGAGCCGTTCCTGCAGGCGATGACGGACGTCTGGGCCGCCGACAACGCGCACACGGTCGACAGCCTGGCGCGCGCGATCGGCCGCGAGCCCGGCCCGGACAACCTGGAAGGGACGACCTGGGCGACCGTGCAGTACGGCCGCACCGTCACGTCCCAGCGCCTGATCGACGCCTTCGACACGGCCAACCACGCCGCCCGCAGCATGGGCTGGTTCTTCGGGCGCTACGACGTGCTGCTGACACCCACGCTGGGCACCCTGCCGGCGCGGCTGGGCGAGTACGACCCGACGGCGCCGGTGGAGCTGCGCGAGATCTTCGACTCGTGGTCCCGGCTGGAGTCGTTCCTGCCGGTGTTCAACGCCACCGGGCTGCCGGCGATCAGCCTGCCGCTGCACCTGAGCGTGGGCGGCCTGCCGATCGGCATGCAGCTGGTGAGCCGCTTCGGGGCGGAGTCACTGCTGCTGCGCCTCGCGGCCCAGCTGGAGGAGGCCCAGCCGTGGGCCGGACGCCGCCCGCCGATCCACGTCGCCGCCGAGGGCTGACCCGCACAGAGGCCGGATCGGCCACCGCGGCCCGACGGACCACTCAGGCGTGCCCGGTCAGCGGGTGCGGACCGCGTACTGCAGCTCCTGCTCGGTGAAGGGTCCCTCGACCCGACCGTCGTGCGCGTAGCGGTACAGCGCGACCGAGAAGATCGCCCGCATCGCCGCCGCCACGAGGCCCGCCGCCGCGTAGACCAGGACGCCGAGGACCATCAGCGGCACGCCGACGGCCCAGGTCCCGGCCACGGTGAGGAAGAAGCCGGCGACGATGCCGACGATGGCGGGCAGGATCGCCACCAGCAGGATCAGCCCGCCGATCCGCACGCCGCCGGCCAGCTGGGTGCCCCACTTGCGGCGGAACAGGGTCGCCGACGCCTTGATCGCCTCGATCGGCGACGAGCCCTCGATGATGATGATCGGCAGGACGAAGAAGGTCACCAGCTGCCAGGCCACGTCGGCGATCGCCGCCAGGACACCGCGCATGATCCCGGCGGCCGCTCCCCCGGTGTTGTTGCCGCGCAGCGCGGACAGCAGCAGCGTGACCACGGTCAGGATGACCGACCACCACAGCAGGGCGCCGCTGCGGGTGAGGGCCCGCTTGAACCCCTGGTCGATCGAGGAGTCCTGACCGCTGAGCTCGGTGTCCGCGGCGGCCACGAGGGCACCGGTAGAGAACGTCATCGCGGCGGTGGTGCCGAAGACGCCGATGACCGCGAGGATCCCGCCGATCACGTTCTGGTTGTTCGCGAGGAACCAGGCCGCCGGGATCCAGAACAGTGCCATCGGCACCAGGCTGAACAGGAAGCCGAGCACCGGGAACATCAGCAGGTACTTGTTGTCGCGGATCACGGCCCACGACTTGGACGTGACGACCTTGCTGTCGGTCCATGCGGACACCGGACGCCTCCTCGACGCTTGCTCTCAGGTAGCTGCCGTACGCGACGTCGCGGCGCGCGTCCCCGGCGCGCTGCGGCCGGCCCACGCTACCCCGGACGGTGGCGCTCGCCGGGCAATCCCGCCGGCACCGGTGCCAGCATCGGGAGGGTGCGCACGACACCCAGACACCGCGCTCGTTCCCTGCTGGCGGCGCTGGTCGTGGCCACCGTGGCCCTGTCGGCCGCGCCGGCCTGCGCGGCCATCGCGGGGACGACGTCCGTCGGCACTGGGGTCCGGACGGCCGTGCGGGCAGAGGCGGGCTTCGTCACGGTGGACCCGGTGCGGTTCGCGCTGGTCGGCGAGCCCGGCCGCCTGGAGCTCACCTCGCACCGGGCCCGGCTGTGGTACTCGTTCCAGCCGGCCGACGAGCGGGCTGCCGACCGTCCGCTGTTCGTGTTCGTCAACGGCGGCCCGGGGGCCGCCACGTCCACCGGGCTGTTCGCACTCAACACGGCACGCCGGACGCTGGACCCGCGGGTGACCGGTGGCGCGGACACCGCTCCGAACCCGTGGTCGTGGACCACCCTGGGCAACCTGCTGTACGTCGACGCCCGGGACACCGGGTTCTCGTACCTGATGACGCCGCAGGCCGCCTCGGGCGCGGCGCGCACGACGTTGTTCGGAGCCGCGGACTTCAACCCGTTCCTGGACGCGGCGGACCTGGTGCGGGTGCTTCTCGGGTTCCTGGAGCGGCACCCGGCCCTGAGGGACAACCCGATCGTGCTGGTCGGCGAGAGCTACGGCGGGGAGCGCGTCACCAACGCACTGCACGAGCTACTGGCCTACCGGACGTACGGCAACGGAACGGCGCCGTACCAGGACCCCGCCCTGGTGCTCACGATCCAGCGGCACTACGACGCGGTGTTCCCCGCGTACCGGGGTCGCACCGTGCCGGCATCCGTGGCGGCCCGGCAGTTCGGCCACCAGATCCTCATCCAGCCGCAGTTGTCCGACGGCTACTACGACGTGGCCGCAGGGAAGCTGCTCGACCGCCCCGCGCCGGCGCTGGAGCGCATCTCCGCGCAGACCGGGTACCCGTACCTCACCTGCGACCAGCGGGAGCAACTGCTGGGCCAGCAGGAGTGCGACCCGTACGACAACGCGACGTCCTGGGTCGACGGGATCGCGCACCGCGACCTGTACTCGTACCCGCACCCGCGCGACTGGTCCGACGACCTGTCCGCGCGGGCCGGGGAGCGGTTGGTGTCCTCGCCCGGCGTGCTGTCCGAGGCCACCGGCACCGACGTGACACGGGTGAGCGAGCTGTACGCGTCCGCGCGGCGGGACGTCGCGGTACGGGTGCCGGACCCGCGGTTCACCGGCGACCAGGCCCCCGGGGCGGACTGGGTGGCGACCTTCGGCGCGCTGCGTCCGTGGGACCGCGCGATGGTGTCGTGGAACCCGCCGGTGTACGTCGCGTTCGTGGCGAACCACGCGGTCCAGCAGGGCTACCCGGTCGACATCGCGTCCAACGACGTCGGACACCGCTTCCTGCGCAACGTCCGGCACGTGCGCACCTTCCTCACCGACGCGGCGCTGGACCTGGTGGTCTACTCCCCCGGCCTGCGGGCCGCGATCGCGATGCACCGCGAGCTGCTGTCCGGACTGAGGCTGGACCGGCACTCACCGTCGACCGCCCGGCGCCCGGGGCGCCTGGTGCTTACCTATCGGGACGGGTCGACGCGGACCGTGCGCTACCCGCGCTACGCCTCCAGTGGACACGCGGTCGCGCTGGGCCAGCCGGGAGCGCTGATGCGTGACGTGGCGGGCTGGCTCGGGCCGCTGGCGCGCTGAGGCCGGTACGTGGCTAGCGTGGGGCCATGGCCGTGACGCACGACGTCGTCAACCAGGTCCCGCCCCGCGAGGGGCACGACGTATTCGGCGCCGACGATGCGCTGGTCGAGGCGGTGGTGCGCCACGGCGGCCACGCCCACCTCGGGCGGCTCTCGGGCCTCGGGGTGCTGGCGGGGACGCCGGAGGCGCGCGCGTGGGGCGAGGACGCCAACGAGCACGTGCCCGTGCTGCGCACCCACGACCGCTTCGGCCACCGGGTCGACGAGGTGACGTTCCACCCGTCGTGGCACGAGCTGATGACCGTGGCCGTGGCCCAGGGGCTGAACGCGGCGCCGTGGACGTCGACCGAGCCCGCGCCGCACGTCGCCCGGGCCGCCGGCTTCATGGTGTGGTCGCAGGTGGAGGCGGGCCACGGCTGCCCCATGTCGATGACGTACGCCTCGGTCCCGGCGCTGCGGGTGTCGCCCGACGTGGCTGCCGACTGGGTGTCGGGGCTGGCGTCGACGTCGTACGACTTCGGGCTGCGCCCCGCCGCCGGCAAGGCCGGCCTGGTCGCCGGGATGGCGATGACGGAGAAGCAGGGCGGCTCCGACGTACGCACGAACAGCACCGTGGCGACACCGGTGGCCGGGGACGAGTACCTGCTCACCGGGCACAAGTGGTTCTGCTCCGCGCCGATGTCCGACGTGTTCCTCGTGCTGGCCCAGGCACCCGGTGGTCTCACCTGCTTCGTGGTGCCGCGGGTGCTGCCGGACGGCACCCGCAACGTGTTCCGCCTGCAGCGGCTGAAGAACAAGCTCGGCAACCGGTCCAATGCCTCAGCCGAGATCGAGTTCGAGGGCACCCTGGCCCGGCGGCTCGGCGACGAGGGCCGCGGCGTGCGGACGATCGTCGAGATGGTGTCGGCGACCCGGCTGGACTGCGTGCTGGGCAGCACGGCGCTGATGCGGGTGGCCACCTCGGAGGCGGTGTGGCACGCCACCCACCGGTCCGCGTTCGGCGCCGTGCTGGTGGACCAGCCGCTGATGCGCGGGGTGCTGGCCGACCTGGCCCTGGAGGTCGAGGCGGCCACGGCCCTGGGCATCCGGCTGGCTGCCGCGGTGGACGCCGCGGAGGCCGGTGACGAGCAGGAGCGTCTGCTGCGGCGCATCGCGCTGCCTGCGTCGAAGTACTGGGTCACGAAGCGCGCCGAGATGCTCACCGGCGAGGCGCTGGAGTGCCTGGGCGGCAACGGGTACGTGGAGGACTCCGGGCTGCCGCGGATCTACCGGGAGGCGCCGGTCAACTCGGTCTGGGAGGGCTCGGGCAACGTCAACGCGCTGGACCTGCTGCGGGCGCTGTCCCGGGAGCCGGGGACGCTGGACGCACTGCTGGCTGAGCTCGGGACGGCGCGGGGGGCCGATCCTCGGTACGACGCCGCGGTCACCGACCTGCTGGACTCGCTGGCCGACGCCAGCGAGGTGGAGCGCCGGGCCCGTCGGCTGGCCGAGCGGGTGGCGGTGCTGCTGCAGGCGTCGCTGCTGCTGCGGTACGCCCCGGACCCGGTGGCCGACGCGTTCGTGGCCACCCGGGTCGACGGGGACAGCGGGGCCACCTTCGGCACGCTGCCCCGGGGCGTGGACCTCGACCTGCTGGTCGCGCGCGCCGACCCGGCCATCCCCGCCACGGCGCTCGCGTCGTCCCCCGGCGTCCACCCCTAGGACTCCCTCACTGGTGGAACCTTCCGCCGCTCCCAGGCGCCTCGGGCCCGGTCGTACGTTCCCCAGGTGGTGACGCACGAGGCGTACGGGGCGTCCGGGAGTCCGGGGTCCGTGGGGCGCGTACGCACGCGCGGGTGGAGGCCCGCACGTACTGGTGGAACGTTCCGCCGCCCGCGGACGCCAGGAACCCGGTCGTGCGTTCCCCTCGTGGTGACGTGAGGGGCATGGGGGATCCCTGGTGTCAGCGGGCACCCTGGGACTCACCTCGACGCGCGCCTCAGCGCGCGTCAACCACGACTGTGACGTTCTGCAGGGACACGCCGGCGTGTCTCGGCAGGACGTCACCATGGCGGTGACGGGCGGGGCGGGTGTGATCCGCGGGAGTGATCCGCGTGGCGGGCGCCGCGCCGAGGCCCGTCCCGGCGCTGCGGGTCTGGCAGGCTGCGCCCATGGAGATCACCGGCTTCTTCACCGCGATCGGCATCGGCGTCATCGTCGGGCTGCTCGGCCGCATGCTGGTCCGCAGCTACGCCCCCGTCGGCTGCATCATGACGATCATCCTCGGCATCATCGCCGCGGCCGTGGGCTGGTGGCTCGGGGAGGGCGTGTTCGGCTGGCAGAGCTTCTGGCTGACGTTCCTGCTCCAGGTGGTGCTGTCGGCCGTGATCATCGGCATCTTCATCGCGGCCACCGGCAGACGCACCGAGGTCTGACGCGCAGCGCACGCGCGGAGCGGCTCAGGCCTCGCCGCGGGCGGCCAGCCCGCCGCCCTCACGGGCCAGCGCGACCAGCCGGGACAGCGCCCGGTAGTACTTCTTCCGGTAGCCGCCGCGCAGCATCTCCGCGGAGAACAGCCGGTCCAGGGGTACGCCGCTGGCCACGACCGGCACGTCCCGGTCGTACAGCCGGTCGGCGAGCACGACCAGCCGCAGCGCCTCGGCCTGGTCGGTGACGGTGCGCACGTCCCGCAGGAAGACCGCGTCCACGCCGTCCAGCAGGGCCCCGTAGCGCGACGGGTGCACCCGGGACAGGTGGACCACCAGGTCAGCGAAGTCGTCCAGCGTCGACGCGGGGGTCGCGTCCGCGCGCCGCTCCAACACGTCGACGTCCACCGGCCGCGGCGCGTCCGGCACGCCACGGTGCCGGTAGTCCTCGCCGTCGATGCGCAGCACGTCGAAGTGCGCCGACAGCCCCTGGATCTCACGCAGGAAGTCCTCCGCGGCGAAGCGGCCCTCCCCCAGCCGGTCCGGCAGCGTGTTGGACGTCGCCGCCAGGGCAACCCCGCGCTCGACCAGGCGGGCCAGCAGGGTGGACATCAGCACCGTGTCGCCGGGGTCGTCGAGCTCGAACTCGTCGATGCACACCAGCCGCATCGAGGCCAGCGCCTCCACGGCGGCCTGGAAGCCCAGGGCGCCGACGAGGTGCGTGTATCCCACGAAGGTGCCGAATGCCTTCGGCCCCGGAGCCACGTGCCACAGCGAGGCCAGCAGGTGCGTCTTCCCGACGCCGAACCCGCCGTCGAGGTAGACCCCCGCCCGCCCCTCCGGAGGGGCGGCGCGCCGGAACCAACGGCGCCGCTCGGCGCTGCCGGCCCCGGCCGCGAGCCGGTTGGCGAACGCCCGCAGTCCCGCGACCGCGGCCGCCTGCGTGGGCTGCGCGGGATCCGGGAGGTACGTCTCGAAGCGCACCGAGTCGAACCGCGGCGGCGGCACGAACTCGCCGATCAGTCGGTCCCGGTCGACCCGCGGATCACGGTCGACGAGACGGGCGGGCACGGACGGCAGCCTACGAGGCGTGGCACGATCACCCGCGTGCGGATGCTGCTGCCCGAGACCGGCGCGGACCTGACCGACGAGGCGATCGTCGCGGCGTACGCCTGGCCGCAGGACGCCTGGCCGCAGGACGCCGGGACCCCGGTCGCCGCGGACGGCGCCTGGCTGCGCTGCAACATGGTGTCCTCCGTCGACGGCGCGGCCCGGGGTCCGGACGGGCTGAGTGGGCCGCTGAACAACGCCGCGGACATGCGGGTGTTCGGCCTGCTCCGCGGCCGTGCCGACGCGATCCTCGTCGGCGCCCAGACCGTCCGGGCGGAGGGCTACCGCAGTGCCCGCCCCAAGGCCGCCTTCGCCGACGCACGGCGCACCGCCGGCCAGCGCCCAGCACCGGTCATGGCCCTCGTCAGCAGGTCGCTGGACCTGGACACCGGGGCGGCGATGTTCGCCGACCCGGCCGAGCGCCCGATCGTCCTGACCACGCAGTCAGCAGATCCCGGACGGCGGGCCGCGCTGGAGCGCGTGGCCGACGTCGTCATGTGCGGTGACACCTCCGTCGACCCGGGTCTCGCGCGTGCCGCCCTCGTCGCTCGCGGGCTCACGCGCATCCACAGCGAGGGCGGACCCACCCTGCTGGCTGGGCTGGCGGCGGCCGGCCAGCTCGACGAGCTGTGCCTGACCGTCACCCCGGTGCTGGCCGGCGGTGCCTACCCAGACCTGGCCGACGTGTCCCGCATCCTGCACGGGGTCCCGCTCCCGGACCCGCCGCGCGCGTTGCGGATCGGGCACCTGCTCGAGGACGACGGGACGCTGTTCCTGCGCTACCGGGTGACCGCATGACGCTGCGGCTTCCGGTGCTGCCCCCGGTCTCCCCCATGCTGGCCAAGCCGACCGGTGCCCGCGTTCCGGCGCCGGACTCGGTCGCCGGCGGCCTGGCGTACGAGCCCAAGTGGGACGGTTTCCGCTGCGTGCTCTTCCGTGACGGCGACGACGTCGTCGTCCAGGGCCGAAGCGGGGACGACCTCGCGTACGCGTTCCCCGAGATGGTCGACGCCGCCCGGCGCCTCTTGCCCGAGCGGGTCGTGCTCGACGGGGAACTGGTCGTAGTGGTCGACGACCGGCTGTCGTTCGAGTCCCTCACGAAGCGGATCCGCCCGCGCAAGGAGGCCGGCGGCTGGAAGATCGCCGAGCTCGCCGAGCAGTGGCCCACGTCGTACGTCGCCTTCGACCTGCTGGCGGACGACGACACGGACCTCCGCGAGCGGGCCTACGCGGACCGACGCGACCGGCTGGAGCAGCTCCTGCACACAGTCCCCGCGCCCTTCCACCTGACCCCGGTCACCCGCGACCCTGACGAAGCCCGCCGCTGGTTCGAGGTGTTCGAGGGCGCCGGGCTCGACGGCGTGATCGCCAAGCCGCTCGCGGACCCGTACCGCGAAGGCGTCCGCGCGCTGCTCAAGGTCAAGCACGCGCGGACCGCCGACGTCGTGGTCGCCGGCTGGCGGGCGCACAAGCAGCCCGGACCGGACGGGCAGCCCGTGGTCGGCTCGCTCCTGCTGGGTCTGTACGACGACGCCGGCCGGCTGCACCACGTAGGGGTCGCCTCGTCGTTCACCGCAGCCAGGCGTGCTGATCTCGTGGACGAACTGGCCGCGTACGCGCTCGACGACCTGTCGGAGCACCCGTGGTCGGAGTGGGCCGACGCTCAGGCCCATGCCTCGGGTCGCATGCCGGGTGCGGTGTCCCGCTGGACCGGCGGCAAGGACCTGTCCTGGACGCCCCTGCGCCCCGATCTGGTGGCCGAGGTGGGGTACGACCACCTGGAGGGCGACCGCTTCCGCCATGTGGCGCAGTGGAAACGGTGGCGCCCCGACCGCGACCCGCTCTCCTGCACCTATGACCAACTGGAGCGCCCGGTGCGTTTCGACCTCGCATCGATCCTCGGCGACACCTGACCGACCAGCCCGGCGTGCGGACGGTGCCACAGCCTCCACCCGCCCGTGCCAACAGCCCGGAGTGACGGTCGGGTTCGGGACCTTGGTCCCCACTTCGCCGGATCCGGTATCCCTGGCAGCGGCTCGGGCGTCCTCCTCGCAGACGACGCCACCCGCACCCGCGGGGGCACGAGCTCCCGAGGAGGAGTCATGACGAAGAACGAGGGAACCATCGACCGCGCGATCCGGGTCGTCATCGCGATCGCGGCCGTGGTGGGCGCGTGGCTGGTCGGCTTCGGCTCGGTCTGGGCGTGGGTGCTGCTGGCCGTGGCCGCGGTCATGCTGGTGACCGCCGCCGTGGGCTTCTGCCCGCTGTACCGGCTGGTGGGCCTGAGCACCTGCCCCGCCCCGAACCGGTCCGCCGCGTCCCGGTCGAAGGTGGCCGCCTGACCGCGCGCCGTCCCGCCCGGTCGAGACTGGACCCATGACCCACGGTCCGTTCGAGGCCACTGGGGACCTCGCCTCCCGACTGGAGGCCGAGGTCCCCCGGCTGTCGCGATTCGCCCGCTCCCTCGTCCGCGACCCGAGCGCCGCGGAGGACCTGGTGCAGGAGGCGCTGACCCGGGCGTGGGAGCGCCGTGACTCCCTCGACGACGTCCGGGACCTCGGCGCCTGGCTGCGCCGGGTGGTGCACAACCTGGCCGTCGACCGGGCCCGGCGCACCCGCGAGTTCACCGTCGACGAGGTCGAGGAGCGCTGGATGCGCGACGAGTACACGGTGGACACCGCCGCGGTCGTCGAGCGGGCCGAGACCCGCGCGGAGGTCGAGGACGCGCTGGTACGGCTGCCGTTCATCTACCGCACGGCCGTGGTGCTCCACGACGCGGAGGGCATGACGGTGGCGGAGGTCGCCGACGTCACCGGGGTCGAGCTGCCCGCCGCGAAGCAGCGACTGCGGCGGGGCCGGATGATGCTGGTCACCGCCCTGGCCGACGGGCACGAGCGCCGGATCGCCACCCAGGGCGTCCCGCTGCGCTGCTGGGACGCGCGCCGCTGGGTGTCGGACTACCTCGACGGCGACGTGACCCCCGACGTCGCCCGGCAGCTCGAGCGGCACCTGGCCTCCTGCCCGACCTGTCCGCCGCTGTACGCCGCACTCGTCGGCGTCCGTGACGGCATGTCGCGCACCCGGGACCCGGACTCCGTCATCGAACCGGGGACTGCGGAGCGGTTGCGCACCCGGGGACTCGGGACCGGCTGAGCCCAAGCTGCGACAGGCGCTAGCGCGCGAGGTGCCCGTAGGCCGCGGCGGCGCTGTTGGTCGGCACCAGCGCCGAGCAGCCCACCGCGTTCCACCTCGGGTCGATCTTCTTCACCCCGGAGGTCGCGATCTTCGCCGACGAGGCGGCGTTGACCCGCACGGGATTCGGGTAGGAGTAGATCGCCGAGTCGGTCACGCTGTTGCCCCGGCCGCTGAGGGAGTACCCCTTCACGCCGGCGTCGAACCCGCCCCACTGTGCGGTGTTCAACGGCATGCGCAGCCCGATCAGGTTGCGCGTCATGCTCACCTCGGTCGTCTTCAGCCCGACGGTGATACCCGCCGCCGCCTTGGCCAGGGTGTTGTAGCGGATCGAGACCTCGTGCGGGGACGCGGAGGACGCGTTGCCGGCCGCCTTGATGTTGGCGCCGTTGGGCGCGCCGAAGATGACGTTGCGCTCCACCACGCCGGGCCCCGATGAGACTCCCGGCATCAGGTAGAGGTTGTGGTCGTTGCCTTTCGTCCGCGACCCCGGCTTGACGTCGTGGATGCAGTTGCCCGCGATCAGGTAGTTGCGGGGAGGCTCCAGCGTGCCGGTGACCATCACGTTGGAGACCGACCGCGACCCGTACACCTCGTTGTTGACGAACCGCCAGCCCGTCCCACCGTTGAACTTCACCAGGAACGCCGGCATCGACCGGGAGAGGTTGTCCGTGATGGTCAGGCCGGTGACCGTCCAGTAGTCGGCCCGATCCAGCTGCAGCGTCCCGACCAGGGTCACCTTGGCACCCGGCTCGGCCTGCAGCGTGATCGGTCGCGCGGCAGTCCCCCGACGTGCACCCCAGCCGGCCGCCTCGACGTACGTGCCCTCGAGCACCACGATCGTGTCGCCGGGCTGGGCCTGGCGGATCGCCCAGTAGATGGACTTCCAGGGAGTCTCGCGGGTGTTGACCTTGTCCGGGTTCCAGCGGGGGTCATAGTCCTCGCCGTTCGGGCCGACCCACTGGATCCGACCGCCATTGTCGGCGATGTCCACCGCGGTGAGCCGGTAGGCCGTGCCGGCCACGGAGGGCGCCGAGGCGGTCGCTGGGGGCGCCTGGAGCAGCGCGCCGGCGGCGAGTACCAGCACCGACAGGACGGGGGCGACGAACCCCATCCCCACGGTGCGGGCGGTCCCGCGGCTCGACATCACGGCTCCCCTCGGTTTTCGGTCCGACACCCGCTTCATCGGCATCCGGACACGCCGTCTTGCGCCCGCGGCCGACCGTTGGCCGGAATCACCCGATCGGAGCAAGACCCCCACTCAACGTGAGGGCCTGCTAAGGGCAGGGTTGCGAGAGTCCTAGGAGCAGGCGAGGTCGGACCCGGACGGGACCGCGCACGCTTGCACGTTCCAGACCGCGACCGTCGTCTTCGACAGCGGCATGTAGAGCCGGTGGTACCGGGTCTGGCCCGCCTCGTCGGCGTCGAGCTCCAGCACCACGGTCGTCAGCCACGGCTGCTTGCGCGGGCACGAGGACGACCTCTTCGCGGTGAACCAGGTGTTGGTGTACTGGCCGACCCAGCGACCCTTCACGAACCGCTGCACGACGCTCTTCTTCGGCGGCTTCCGCTTGAGGCAGGTCGTGCGGCTCGTGGTGCCGACGTCGGTGAACTCGGTGCCGGTGCAGGTCCGGCCGGCCTAGGCCGTGCCGAGCCAAGTGCACCCGACATGCGGCTCGCTGGCCCGGGCCGCTGCCGACGGAGCCGCCGCCGCGACGCCAGAAGGTCACCCTCCGTTTACATGGCGTGACCCACGAGGTTGACGGGGTGGTAGTGCGACATGTGAATACTCAACGTGGTGTCACAGGGACGGAACGTCACGACACGCGGGGGTCGCCTGCTGGGGGCGGCCTCCCGCCATGTAAGAATGCCCGCGATCGCCCCGTCCGACCCCGACGCGTGCTTACCCCCCAGTGGCATGCAGACCCCCGGGTACGGACGGGGCGATCGCCGTACCCCACGGGCGGGTCCGGGACACCGCCGACAGGCCCCCGAAGACCGCCCCGTCCGTCCTCGTTCGCGCGAGTCCGGGAGAGTCAGACCAGACGCCGCCGGAGTGGCGCCAGCAGCGGCTGCACGTCCGGTCGCGCCTCGAGCGTCTGCAGGCAGGCGATCACCACGTCCTGCTCCTGCTCGTCGACGAAGAACAGCTGCTGACGCAGCTTCGCCTCGAGCTGCGCGTCGGTGAGCGGATCGCCGGGGTCGCCGACCGGACGGTCCCTGCGTGCCTCGACGGTGGCGCCGTCCGACAGCGTCACCGTGATCGCGCACGGGGCCCCCTGCGGGTACCCGGCGTCCATCTCGTCGTCCACCACGACCCGGACCTTCCCCATCAGCGACTGCAGTGTGGGGTCGGAGCTGCAGGGCTTGTCGAAGTCCTCGTAGGCGACCCGGCCGAGCAGCGCGGTCGCGACGCAGTACGGGATCGAGTGGGTACGTCCCGCCCGGCTGGTCGGATGGGCAGCCGCGGCGGTGGCGCCGTTGCGGGCGGCCACCTGGTAGGTGCGCACCTCGACGTCCGTGATGGCGGCGGGGTCGGTCACCCGGTCGGCAAGGCTCAGCGCCACGTCGATCGGCGTCTGGCAGAAGACCAGCGCCGGCCAGCGCTTGAAGACGATGCGCCCCAGGTCTGCGGGTGGCTCGAACAGGGCGTCGGCGTGCCGGAAGAACCGGTCGACGCCGGCAACGCCGCCGTAGATGTCGGGCGGAGCCTCGAACCCGGCGCGCGCGAGCCGGACGGCCATCAGACCGCGTACGGCGCAGGACGCGTACGTGCAGTGCTTCCAGTCGGTGACCTGCCCGAGAGCGGCCTGGTTGGTGTCCAGGCCGAGCATGCCCGCGATCCGCTGGGCCAGCGTGAGCTCGTCGGCCGTGCATCCCAGGGCCTGGCCGATGGTCAGCGCCGTGGAGAACGTGGCGACCGCGTCGTGGTCGAATCCGCTCGACTCAGGGTCGTAGTAGGTGGCGAAGGTGGCCGAGAGCCAGAAGGCGACGTGCGCCGTGGTCAGCACCTGGTCGCCGGTGAGTCCCAGCCAGTCGGCCAGGGTGAGAACGAGGGCGACGCTGTCGGACGGGTGGGCGCCACCCATGCCGTTGGGCGCCAGGTAGGTGTCCAGCAGGTCGGAGCGCCGGCCGAGGATGGCGTTGGCGAAGACGGCGTCGCCCAGCGCCGCCGGCCTGCCGATCCCCCAGACGGCGATGTCGCCCGACGAGGCGTCCGCGAGGCGGTCGAACGTGGCGAGCATCCGGGCGTCGCGCAGCGATCCGCAGATCCCGGCGTAGGAGTCGAGGATGTTGCGCTTCAGGAGGTGGC
Source organism: Candidatus Nanopelagicales bacterium (assembly GCA_041393815.1). NCBI lineage: Bacteria > Bacillati > Actinomycetota > Actinomycetes > Candidatus Nanopelagicales > Candidatus Nanopelagicales bacterium. Next base: position 520,791 of record JAWKJK010000003.1, read on the forward strand.
GCAGCCCGTCGTCCAACTCCTGCCGGGAGAGGGAGAGGACCCGTGCGGACAGTTCCTCCTCCATCGTGGGCGCTGTCGATGCCGCCATCCGCGCTCCTCGTCGCTGGCCGTGAGACACCGTCGCGGCGCCCCCCTCCCCTGGCAGAAGGCTGCTCGCAGTCTAGGAACCGGAAACCCGACCTCGGGCGGGCTTCGGCCCCTCCGGACCGTCCTCAGAGCCCCGTGGTGATCGTGCGGAAGATCACAGGAGGGGCTTCGTCGTCGCGTTGACTCCCCGTGAGCCGGGTCCTAGCGTCGTTGCCAAGTCAACGAGTTCCGCGTGGCGACGCGAAGGGGCTGGGCATGAACTTCCATACGGTCAACCGGTACTGGCAGTCCTCGACGCTGTTCATCGCTCCCATCCTGATCGTGGTCCTGATCTGGTTCCGGCCGTCGATGGAGCCGTACCAGTGGCTCATGTGGCTGCACCTTCCGTTGCTGATGCTCCACGAGGCGGAGGAGTACGTGCTCGCCCCGATGAGCTTCCAGCAGTTCTTCAACCTCAAGACCGCGTTCGGTTCGGGCACGGACCCCGACTACCCGTTGGACGACTCGTACGTGTTCCAGGTGAACATCGTGCTGGCCTGGCCGGTCATCATCCTGGGAGCGATCCTTGCGCCGGTGGCTCCTTGGCTGGGGTTCTCCATGATCTGGTTCGAACTCGTGATCAACAACGTCATGCACACGATCCTGTTCCAGGGCGACAAGCCGACCTACAACCCCGGCCTGGTCACGAACTGCCTGCTGCTGCTGCCGTTCGGGACCTGGACGCTGCTCACCGCCACAGGGTTCTTCACCCCACTGGACTGGGCGCTGTCGATCATCCTGGGCCTGGGCATCGCCGCCTTCTTCGGCACCAAGACCCGGGGTCGGCTGGCCCGGCTCAAGACGATGCAGGCCCATGCCGTCGGTTAACCGGCACGTGCCCCTGCTGTTCCGCATGGGTGAGCGGTACCTCAATCAGGCGCTCGCAGGCACGGGTCTGACCAGTGGCACCGCACCGCTGCTGCTGGAACTGCGTGATGGTGGTGATCGCCACCCGGCCGCCCTGGCCCACGCCGTCGGCGTGAACAAGGCGCACGTGACCCGCTCGCTGCGCCTGTTGTCCCGTGACGGGTACGTGGACGTGAGACCCGATCCGTCGGACGGCCGAATGCTCCGGGTGTCGCTGACCGACACGGGCCGCGCCGCTGCGGACGCCACCGAACGCGCGATCCGGACCTGGCTCACCATCGTCAGCGACGGCGTCGCCCCGGCCGACCTTCGGGTCATCGACCGCGTCCTGGACGCGTTCTACGCCAACGCGGTCCGCCACTTCGCCGGCCCCCGCGGAGACACGACCTAGCGTCAGGTCCCTTCCCCGTGCCGCAGCGTGTCCCGGCTGGGCTGGACCCTCTTGGGCTCCCCCGGCATCTTGGGGTACTCGGGCGGATACGGCAGGTCGCCCAGGCCGTGGTCGCGCTCGTCCCGCTCCCACCACTCCAGCAGCGGGGTCAGGTCGTACGCCTCGTCGTCGATCGCCGCGTGCGGGTCGCCCCGTTCGGCAAGCCTCTCGGGCACCGTCCGGACCGTGAAGTCGCGCGGGTCCACATCGGACAGCTCGTCCCAGGTGACCGGGGTCGACACGGGTGCCCAGGGTCTCGCCCGTACCGACCACGCCGATGCGATGGTGCGGTCGCGGGCGTTCTGGTTGTAGTCCACGAACACCGTCGACCCGCGTTCCTCCTTCCACCAGGCGGTGGTCACCCGGCCGGGCATCCGCCGCTCCAGCTCCCGACCGACCGCGATGGCGGCGTGGCGGACGTCGGTGAACGTCCAGCGCGTCTCGATCCGTACGTACACATGGACGCCGCGACCGCCGCTGGTCTTGGGGTAGCCGGTCATCCCGACCTCCGACAGCAGCTCGCGCGCGGCCAGCGCCACCTCGACGGCGTCGTGGAAGTCGGTGCCGGGCTGGGGGTCGAAGTCCAGCCGCAGCTCGTCCGGGTGGTCCACGTCGGCGCGCCGCACCGGCCACGGGTGGAACGTGATCGTGCCCAGGTTCGCGGCCCACACGATCACCGCCGGCTCCGTGGGGCACACCTCGTCGGCCGTGCGCCCGCTCGGGAACGCAATCCTCGCTGTCTCCACGTACGACGGCGCCCCCGACGGGATCCGCTTCTGGTAGAACGCATCTCCGCGGGTACCGTCACGCTGCGCCAGCGTCACCCCGTCGAGCACTCCCCCCGGCCAACGCTCCAACGTGGTGGGGCGCTCGTCCAGCCCGCGCAGCATCACCGGCGCGACCGCGGCGTAGTAGCCGACCACGTCGAGCTTGGTCAGGCCCACGTGCGGGAAGTAGGGACGCTCCGGGTTGGACACGCGCACCTGCCGGCCGGCCACCTCCAGCTCGACCGGGTCACCGAACTTCGCCGCCGCCATCCGCCGACCGTAGCCGCTGCGGGGGCCGCGCAGCGGCCATCGGCCAGGCCCAATCGGCGTGACACCCGTCCTCCCGACTGCCAGGGTTCCCACGTGACCGCAGCACTCGTCGCCGGGCTCGGTCTTGGCGCGCTCGTCGCCGCCCAGGTCGGCCCGATATGGCTGCTGTGCGCGCGCACCTCGGCCCGGTACGGCTTCCGCCCCGGGTTCGCGATCGGCCTGGCGGCCGCCCTGGTGGACTTCGGTTACGCCGTGCTCGGCGCGCTCGGGGCGGCGGTCCTGCTACAGGCGGCACCCATGCGGATCGTGCTCGGGCTCGGGGGGGCGGCCGTGCTGGTCTGGCTCGGCGCGCGCACCCTGCACGCGGCGTTCCGGATCCGGGCGGGCGCGGAATCCGTGGAGGAGGTCGCGGATCCGAAGCGGGCCTTCCGCACCGGGGCGGTCGCCACCGCGTCGAACCCGCTGACCATCGTGTCGTGGGGTGCGGTGTTCGGCGGCGCCGCGGTCGCCGACGTAGCGGGCACCCCATCGTCCGCGGTGGCGTTCGTGGTGGGCATCGGGATCGGCTCGCTGCTGTTCCACCTGGTCCTCTCCGGAGCGCTCGCCGTGCTGGGCGGGCGCGTCGGGGAGCGCGGGCTCCTGGTCGTCGACGCGATCAGCGGCCTGGGCCTGATCGCGTTCGGCGGGCTACTGGCCGTTCGAACCGTCCGCGACTCGTAAGGCGGGGTGCGGCCCTCCGCGGTGGCCGGCGCCCGCGTAGCGACGTACCGTCGGCTACGAGGAGGACCCATGTTCCGCAAGAGCACGTCGATGCCCGCGACCAAGCCCGACGGCACGCCGTACGACGTCGTCCGCCACGAGGACGAGTGGCGTGAGGCGCTGACCGAGTTCGAGTACCACGTGCTGCGCGAGGCCGGCACCGAGCCCGCCTTCACCGGCGAGTACGTCGACACCACGACCGAGGGCGTTTACTCCTGCCGCGCCTGCGACGCCGAGCTCTTCCGCAGCGAGCACAAGTTCGAGTCGCACTGCGGGTGGCCGTCGTTCTGGTCCCCGCTGGCGGGGGACGCCGTGGTCGAGATCGAGGACCGGTCCCTGGGCATGGTGCGCGTCGAGGTGCGGTGCGCCGCCTGCGGCAGCCACCTCGGGCACGTGTTCTCCGGCGAGGGGTACGGCACCCCGACCGACCTGCGCTACTGCATCAACAGCGTGTCGGTCCGCCACACCCCGACGACCGACTGAGACCCCCGCTCTCCCGCCCGCCCACTCGCTTGTGGTGCCGGGGCGCCGGCTACGGGAGGGCGGCCACCAGGTCGGCCACCGGGCGGCGGCGCCCGGTGTAGAACGGGATCTCCTCGCGCACGTGCAGCCGGGCCCGCGAGCCACGCAGGTGCCGCATCAGGTCCACGATCCGGTACAGCTCGTCGGCCTCGAACGCCAGGATCCACTCGTAGTCGCCGAGGGCGAACGACGCGACCGTATTCGCCCGGACGTCGGGGTAGTCGCGGCCCATCACGCCGTGCTCGACCAGCAGCTCGCGCCGCTCCTCGTCCGGCAGCACGTACCACTCGTACGACCGCACGAACGGGTAGACGCACACGTAGCCGCGCGGCTCCTCCTCGGCGAGGAACGCCGGGATGTGCGACTTGTTGAACTCCGCCGGGCGGTGCAGCGCCATCACCGACCACACCGGCTCCAGCGCCCGCCCGAACGCCGTGCGCCGCAGCCGCTGGTAGGCGTCCTGCAGGTCGTCGGAGGACTCCGCGTGCCACCACACCATCAGGTCCGCGTCGGCCCGCAGCCCGGCGACGTCGTAGAAGCCGCGTACGACCACGTCCTTCGCGGCCAGCTGGTCGACCAGCGCCTCCACCTCGGCGGACAGCGCCGCGCGGTCGTCGGGCAGTGGCGTGCTGGCCCGGAAGACCGACCACATGGTGTAGCGGATGGTGGCGTTGAGGTCGCGCGCCTTCGGCCTGGCCGTGGCTGCGGCCGCCGGGTCGGGGGCGTGCGGGTTCTCGGGGGCGTCAGGCATGGCGCCATTGTCTGCGGGCGCCGAGGTGCTCGGCCACCCGGGCGGCCGCCGCCCGCGCCGAGCCGATCACCGCGGCGATGCCGACCCCGTCGTACGCCGCACCGCAGACCGCGAGCCCGGGCTGCTCGGACACCGCCCGCCGGATCCGTTCGACCCGCGCCACGTGCCCGACGGCGTACTGCGGCAGCCCGCCGCCCCAGCGGGTCACGGCCGACGTCACCGGGGGCTCCGTCACGCCGAGTGCCGCACGCAGGTCGGCGTGCCCGAGTTCGGCGAGCTCGGCATCGTCCCGCTGCAGCATCGACTCCTCGCCGTAGCGGCCGAACGACACCCGCAGCACCGCCAGCGGTTCGCCGACGTCGCCACCGGTCGCCGCCTCCTCCGCCTCCCAGTCCCACTTCGCCGAGGTGAAGGTCGCCGCCTTGATCGCCCGGTCGTCGACGCTGGGGACGAGGAAGCCGCTGCCGGCCAGCCGCCCCTCGACCGCGCGGGCGCGATAGACCAGCGTCACGAGGGCGACGCTGGCGTACTCGACCTCGCCGAGCTCGGCGGCCGCGGGCGCGCACACAGGGGTCAGCAGCCGGGCGGCCGGTGCCGCGGGGACCGCCAGGACGACCGCGTCGGCGGTGATCGTCTCGGGGTTGCGGGTATCGCCGACCAGCACCCGCCAGCCGCTGGTGCGCCGCTCCAGCCCGCGGACGGTGGCGGACGTGCGTACGTCGACGCCGTTGTCGCGCAGGGCAGCGGCGACCGCCAGCGGGAGCTGCCCGACCCCGCCGCGCAGCCCGACGAACACCGGGCCGCGTCGCGCCCCCGACCCCGAGGCGCCGGTGGACACCACGCGGCGGGCCGCGGCCAGCAGCGAGCGCTCGTCGGCCAGCTCCCGGAACAGCGCGGGCAGGGTGGCCTGCAGCGAGAGCCCGTGCGCATGCCCGGCGTAGACGCCGCCGAGCAGGGGGTCGACCAGCCGGTCGACGACCTCGTCGCCGATCCGGGCGGCGACGTACGACCCGACGGAGACGTCGGAGTCCAGCGGGGTGCGCGGCATCAGGTGGTCCAGCGGGACGCGCAGCAGCCCAGGGAGGGACAGCGTGCCGCTGCGGGCCAGGGCGCGCAGGTCGGTGGGGACACCCATGACCAGCCCCGACGGCAGCGGCTGCACCCGGCCCCGCGACCACAGCCCGGCCTTGGTGGTCGCGGGGGCGACGATCCGGTCGTCGAGACCGACCTCGCGGACCAGCCGCAATGCCTCGGGCCGGGTGGCAAGCATCGACTCCGCCCCCGCGTCCGCGGTGACCCCGGCGACCTGTCCGACCCGCAGCTTCCCGCCGAGGAGCGGGGACCCCTCGAGCACCGTCACGCGCGGCGGGGCGGGGTTGCCGTGGACCAGGGCGTGGGCGGCGGCCAGGCCCGCGATGCCGCCGCCGACGACCACGACGTGCGACGGCCCTTCCCCCGCCTCGGGGACGACGTGCAGCGGTCCGGCCACCCGCCCACGATCCCACCCGGGGCGGTGCGGGAGCACGCCGGGGATCGTCACGTGATCGTGATCACCGGACCAGGAACCGCTCGCCGCGTGCGAGCATCGCACCGGGCGGAAGGGAGACGCCATGAGCCCGCACCCTCGTCGGTCCCGGTCCGCAGCCCGCCTCGGAGGAGTGGTCGCCCTGGCGGTGGTGGCCGCGCTGGGCCTGGTGGCCTGCGGGGCCTCCTCGGACTCGGCGTCCGGCGGCGACGTCGTCGCCCTACCCACCCCCGAGCGCGCCGCACCCGAGGCGGGCGAGCAGGGAGCCGACGGCGGCGCCGTGGCGGAGGACTCCAGCGGGTCCAGCACGCTGGCCGGCGTCGAGCAGGGCCGGTCCCTGATCGTGACGGCCGCGACGACCGTACGCGCCGAGGACGTCTCGGCGGCCACCGCTGCCGCGCTGGACATCGCCCGCCGGTACGACGCGCTGGTCGTCGCGCAGCAGACGACGGCCGACGAGCGCGGCGACGACGTCGCGGTGGACGCCACCAGCACGCTGGTGCTCCGGGTGCAGCCGGCCGACGTGGACGCGGTCCTCGGGGACCTCGGGAAGCTGGGCTCGGTGGTGACCGTGACCCGGTCGGTGAGCGACGTGACGGCCGAGGTCGCCGACGTCGACGCCCGGGTGAAGAACGCCGAGGCCAGCCTGGCGCGCATCCGCACCCTGCTGGCCCGCGCCGAGGACATCGGCGACGTGGTGGCCCTGGAGGCGGAGCTGTCCCGGCGCCAGGCCGACCTGGAGGCGTTGCAGGCCCGCCAGCGGGCGCTGGCCGACCAGACGGCGCTGGCCACCGTGACCGTGTCGCTCATCGGCCCGCGCGTCGTCGTGGTGGACCCGGACGAGGACCTGGGGTTCCTCGCCGGGCTGCGCCGCGGCTGGGAGGCGTTCGTCGATGCCGTGACGGTGGGGCTGACGGCCCTCGGGGTGCTGCTGCCGTTCCTGGCCGTGCTGCTCGTCGTGCTGATCCCGCTGGCCTGGTGGCTGCGCCGGCAGCACCGCCGCAGCCGGCCGACCCCGCCGGTCCCGGGCCAGGCGCCCGCGGGCCCGGCGGCCCCGGCTCAGGAGGATGCGGCGGTCCGGTCGTGAACCAGCTCGACCACCCGGGTCAGTACGTCCGGGTCGGTGTCGGGCAGCACCCCGTGGCCGAGGTTGAAGACGTGCCCCGGTAGCCCGGCGGCGTCGTCCAGCACGCGGAGCACCTGCTGCTGGACCGCGTCCCAGGGGGCGAACAGCGCGGCGGGGTCGAGGTTGCCCTGCAGGGCGTGGTCCGGCCCCACCCGCGCGGATGCGGTGTCGAGCGGGACGCGGAAGTCCACGCCGACCACCTCGGTCCCGGCGGCGGCCATCAGCGGCAGCAGCTCCCCGGTCCCGACGCCGAAGTGGATCCGCGGCGGGTGCACGCCGTCCGCATCCACCAGCCCGGCCACGGCGGCCAGGGCGCGGGCGGAGTGCGGCGACACCAGCTCGGCGTAGTCCCGTGCCGACAGCGCGCCGGCCCAGGAGTCGAACAGCTGCACCGCGGACGCCCCGTTGACCACCTGCAGCCGCAGGAACTCCCCCGCGATCGCGGCGAGCCGGTCGCACAGGGCGTGCCACAGCTCGGGGTCGCCGTACATGAGCGCCTTGGTGCGGGCGTGGTCGCGGCTCGGGCCGCCCTCCACCAGGTACGACGCCAGGGTGAACGGCGCCCCGGCGAAGCCGATCAGGGGCGTGGAGCCGAGCTCGGCGACCAGGTCCCGGACGGCCTGCAGGACCGGGGCCACGTCCTCCTCGGTCAGGGCCCGCAGCTGGTCGAGGTCGGCGGCCGCGCGCACCGGCCGCCCCATGACCGGGCCCACCCCGGGGACGATGTCGACGTCGACGCCGACGGCCTTCAACGGGACCACGATGTCGCTGAAGAAGATGGCCGCGTCCACCCCGTGCCGCCGCACCGGCTGCAGCGTGATCTCGGTGACCAGCTCGGGGGTGAAGCAGGCCGTGAGCATCGGCACCCCGGCGCGCAGCCGCCGGTACTCGGGCAGCGACCGCCCGGCCTGGCGCATGAACCACACCGGCGTCTGCGCCACGGGCTCGCGGCGGGCCGCGCGGACCAGGCCCGCTCCGGAGGTGCGGCCGTCGACGAGCGGGTGGGTCCCGGGCAGCCGGGTGGTGGCGGTGGGCGTCATCGCGGCGCATCGTCCCACGGACCGCCGGCCGCCGCGCCCGCGCGCTCCCGTACGTCCCACGCGTCACCGCCGATGTGACGTTCTGCCGAGACACGCCGGCGTGTCTCGGCACCACGTCACAGTCGTGGGTCCGGGGTGCCGCGTCAGCCGCCGCCGCTGATGAGCACGACACCGACGATGGCCACGGACACCCCGGCGTACTGCACCGGCCGGAGCCGTTCGTGCAGGAACACGGCCGCCAGGACCGCGGTGACGACCGGGTACAGCGAGCCGAGGACCGAGGTCAGCGACAGCAGCCCGATCGTCGTCGCCACGCCGTACGTCAGGTTCGCGGCCGCGTCGAAGGTGCCGATCACCGCCAGCGACGGGACGTCGCGCCGCTCGATGCCGCCGAGGCTGCGGGTGACGGCCAGGATCACCGCGAAGATCACCATCGTGGTGATCCGCATCCCGGTCATCGTCATGACCGGGTCGTGAGCGCTGCCCTCGGCCATCAGGACGAACATGACGCCGAACAGCACCGCGGTCAGCAGCGCCAGCGCCATCGGCCGCACGGCGGCGCCGCCGCTGAGCTCGGGCCCGCTGGCCAGCACCACGCCGGTCATCGCGAGCACGACCCCGAGGACCTGCAGCGACGCCGGCGACTCCCCGCGCCACAGCCCCACGGCCAGGGGCACCACCGCGCTGAGCGCGGCCACCGGGGAGACGATCCCCATCCGCCCGGTCGCCAGCGCGGTGTAGAACGCGGTCATCCCCAGCAGCCCGACGACGCTGGCCGCGACGGCCCACGGCCAGTACCCCGGGTCGGTCCCCCAGGACCCGGTGACGGTCGCCGCCACGAGCAGCAGCGCGAACCCGGCCACCTGGGACGCGCCGTACACCGCCAGCGCCCGCACCCGACGGGTCAGCGTCCCGCCGAGGAAGTCGGCGGTGCCCCACAGCAGGCTGGACAGCAGCGCGAGCAGGGCGGGCACGAGCGGACCCTATGGCGTGTCGGGACCGGGTCCCGCCGGGCCCGGACCCGTGCGGCGCGCCGACGGCCGCCGGGGCCGCGGGCGGCCTAGCCTCGGGGCGTGACCGCGGGCCGACACGCCGACAGCGAGCCGGAGGACTTCCGGCGCGCGCTGGAGACCCTGCGGTCGGTGGCCTACCGCCCCGAGCTCACCGTGCTGGAGACCCCGGCGCCGCAGCGGCTGGCCCCGTACGCCGTGGCCCTCACGGCCGAGGTGTTCGACGACGACGACGTCGAGGTCGGCGGGGGCCGGCTGGTGGTGCTGTACGACCCGGACGGCGTGGAGGCGTGGGAGGGCGAGTTCCGGGTGGTGGCCTTCGTGAAGGCGGACCTGGAGCCCGAGCTGGCCTCCGACCCGCTGCTGGCAGAGGTCGGGTGGAGCTGGCTGCGGGACGCACTGGCGCTGCACGAGGCCCCGTTCGCCGCGCTCGGCGGCACGGTCACGCGGACCACCAGCGAGTCGTACGGCGTCATCTCCGACCGCCCGGTGGAGGGCCAGGTGGAGATCCGGGCGTCGTGGACGCCGCTGGACACCGACCTGACCCCGCATGCCCGGGCGTGGGCGGAGGTCCTCGCCCTGGCCGTGGGCCTGCCGCCGCTGCCTCCCGGCGTCACCGCGCTGCCCTCGCCCCGGTCCCGCCGCTCCTGACGCCGTCTGATCCTGACTCAGCCCGCTCCCTGACGGCGCCGGGCCCGAGCCCGGACGGGTGTGGGACGGCTGCTCCGTCCGAGTGAACGCCGCCAGGCCTCAAGTCCTCGGCGACGGGGGCCGATATCCCTGCTGACCCCATCCGCGGGATCCCCGGACCACCGGGGACCCGGCGAGCGAGGAGGCGCAGGACCCATGGTTGCCGTCGTCGACCGGTCTGCCTTCCCCATCCCGCTGCCCCGTACCCGCGTCGACGCGGTCGTCCTGTCCCCCTCGGCGGCCCGCCGCACGGCGATCGTCGGCCGGCTGCGCGCCATCGGCGCGGTGGCGCTCGTCCGCGCCGTGGACCCCGGCGACGGCTTCGGTGAGCTGGCCGACCCGGGTCAGCACGACGTGTGCCTCATCGACGCTACTCACCCCGACACCTCCGCCCAGGCCCTGGTCCAGGAGGCGCAGCGGCGCGGCTGGACCCGGCTGGTGCTGCTCTCGTCGCGGGACGACCCGTACGCGGTCCGTGCGGCCATGTCCCAGGGCGTGCGGGGGTACGTCCGCGTCCCCGCCGAGGACGAGGCGCTGGTGCTGCCCTCCCCCGTCCGCGGTCGCACCCGCGGAGGGTCCCCGGACGAGCTGTCCGACCGCGAGGTCGAGGTGCTGCAGAAGGTGGCCGACGGCCTGAGCAACCACGCGGTCGGCGAGGAGCTCGGCCTGTCCGGGCTGACCGTGAAGAGCCACCTGGCGCGCATCTCGCGCAAGCTCGGCACCGGCGACCGGGCCGAGCTCGTCGCGATCGCGATGCGCGCCGGTCTCCTCCACTGACGGCCGGGGACTCCGACCCGGCCCGCACGTCTCCCTCGGGCGGCTTCCGTCTTCCCCGTCCGCCCCGTCCGCCCCGTCTGCCCCGTCCGCCCCCACCGGTGGAACGCCTCGCCACCGACCACGGCGGTTCGCGTGGTCGTACGTTCCACCGGCGGGGTGCCGGGGTTGGCGGGCTCGGGGACGTACCGTGGTCCGCGTGACGGCCGCCGACCCCGCCCCCGACGGCACCGCGCCGGCCGACGAGGGCGAGGCGCCCACCGCCGTCCCGCTGCTGGAGCCGCGCGACGGGCTGCCCCCGGTGGTGGACACCGCGGAGGCTCTGGACCGGGTCGTCGCCGCCCTGGCACGCGGCACCGGCCCGGTCGCGGTGGATGCCGAACGGGCCTCGGGCTACCGCTACGGCCAGCGCGCCTACCTGGTGCAGCTGCGCCGGGAGGGCTCGGGCACCGCGCTGATCGACCCGATCGCGCTGCCCGACCTGTCCGCGGTCCAGGCCGTGATCGGCGACGAGGAATGGGTGCTGCACGCGGCCTCGCAGGACCTGGCCTGCCTGGCCGAGGTGGGCCTGGTGCCCGCGCGGCTGTTCGACACCGAGCTGGCCGGGCGCCTGCTCGGCCATCCGCGTGTGGGGCTCGGGGCTCTGGTCCAGACCGAGCTGGGCCTGGCCCTGGAGAAGGGCCACTCGGCCGCGGACTGGTCCACCCGGCCGCTGCCCGAGCCGTGGCTGCACTACGCGGCCCTCGACGTCGAGGTGCTCGTGGAGCTGCGCGACGTCCTCGCGGAGCAGCTGAGGGACCAGGGAAAGCAGGAGTGGGCGCGGCAGGAGTTCGCGGCGCTGCTCGACGCCCCGGGACCGCCGCCGCGGGTGGACCCCTGGCGGCGTACCTCGGGCGTGCACCGGCTGCGGCAGCGCCGCCAGCTGGCGACCGTACGGTCGCTGTGGGAGGCACGCGACGCTCTCGCCCGGCGGATGGACGTCTCCCCCGGGCGGGTGCTGCCCGACGCCGCGATCGTGGAGGCGGCCGCCGCGCAGCCTCCGTCGGCCGAGGCGCTCGGCGCTCTCCCGGGTTTCAGCGGTCGCGGCCAGCGCCGCCGGATCGCGACCTGGTGGAAGGCCGTGGACGCGGCCCGCCAGCTGCCCGACGCCGCGCTGCCCCCGCCCGCGCCGCGGGCCGACGGGCCGCCGCCGGCCCGCGCCTGGCGCGACCGGGACCCCGACGCCGCGGCCCGGCTGGACGCCTGCCGGGGCGCGTTGCGGGACGTGGCGGACCAGCACGGCCTGCCCGTGGAGAACCTGCTGTCCCCCGACGCGGTCCGTCGGCTGGCGTGGCAGCCGCCGGACCCGCTCGACGCCGGGGTGGTGGCGCGGTTCCTGACCGAGCGCGGCGCCCGGGTCTGGCAGGTGGAGCTGACCGCGGCCCTGCTCGCGGACGCCCTCGCTGCCGCGATCGCCGCGTCCGCCGCATCCGCTGCGACGGCCGATGCCTCCCCGGCGGACCCGGCCGCCGAGGAGCCCGACGGGACCGGTGCCGCGGACGCCGCCGCACAGCCCGCCGTACAGCCCGCGGCCCGGTCCCGTCGGCGACGCCGGCCGCCCCGACAGGTTTGACCGCGAGGCCCGCCCTCTGCTGAAGTAAGGCATACCTAAGTAGCTCTCGGGAGGCGCGGGTGCTCGCCAACTTCCTCATCGGCCTGCGGGAGGGCCTCGAGGCCGCCCTCGTGGTCGGCATCCTGGTCGCCTACCTGGTCCGCACCGGCAACCGCGACAAGCTGCCGATCCTGTGGTCCGGCGTGGCCCTCGCGGTCGGGCTGTCCCTCGCCTTCGGCGCCGTCCTGACGTTCACCTCCCGGACGATGTCGTTCCAGGCGCAGGAGGCGTTCGGCGGCTTGCTGTCGATCGTGGCGGTCGCCTTCGTGACCTGGATGGTCTTCTGGATGAAGCGCGCCGCCCGGCACATCAAGGGCGAGCTGCACGGCCAGCTGGACCGCGCGCTCACCGCCGGCGGGATCGCGCTCGCGGTCGTGGCCTTCGTCGCCGTCGTGCGCGAGGGGCTGGAGACCGCGCTGTTCCTGTGGACCGCCGTCAAGGCGACGGGCACCACGACGCAGCCGATCCTGGGCGGGGCGCTGGGCCTGGCCACGGCGGTCGTGCTGGGCTACCTGCTCTACCGCGGCGCGCTGCGCCTGAACCTGGCCACGTTCTTCCGCTGGACCGGCGCGGCCCTCATCGTCGTCGCTGCCGGCGTGCTGGCGTACGGCGTCCACGACCTGCAGGAGGCCGGGATCCTGCCGGGGCTGACCAACCTGGCCTTCGACGTCAGCGGGGCGGTGCCGCCGGACTCGTGGTACGGCACCGTGCTCAAGGGCACGGTCAACTTCTCGCCCCGCACGACGTGGCTGGAGCTCATCGTCTGGCTGGCGTACCTGGTGCCCACCATGGTGCTGTACTTCCGTCCGGTACGGTCCGCGCAGCGGCGCCCCGCACCGGTGGCGGCCCCGGCCGACGCCTCCGCCTGACCGACCGAGAGGTTTGCGATGACGCTCCCCCGTCGTACTGCCGTGCTCGCCGCCGTGACGCTGGGCGCGCTGCCCGTGCTCGCCGCGTGCTCCTCCTCCGCCGACGAGGGCAGCCCGATCGGCGTGCAGGCCGCGAAGGACCAGTGCCTGGTGAAGCCCCAGGTGGTCAAGCCCGGACCGGTGAACGTGCAAGTCAACTGGTCCGGCGAGGGCCCGGGCGAGGTCTACGTCTACGGCGAGGAGAACGGCTCGTTCACCAAGGTCGTGGGCGAGATCGAGGACCTGACCGACGGGCTGACCAAGACGTTCACCGTGGACCTGGCCGAGGGCAAGTACGAGGTCTCCTGCAAGCTGGTGAGCGCCACCGACGGCATCCGGGTCCCGATCGAGGCCGCGAACCGCGCCTCCTGACACCCCGCTCCGCGAGCCCGCCGGGGGCGGGGTACCGACGGTGGTTACCGACGAGTAGCATCGGTGCTACCGGCGGGTAACCTCGCCGGTCCCGGCGTCGGCCCAGGCGGCCGGCGCGGCCTGGGAGACCGCTCACCCGAGGGAGACAGCCGTGGCCCGTGCCGTCCGTGACGTCGTCTTCGTGGACGGCGTCCGCACGCCGTTCGGCAAGGCGAACAGCGTGTACGCCGAGACCCGCGCCGACGACCTGGTCGTCAAGGTGTTCCGCGAGCTGCTGCGACGCAACCCGCAGCTGCCGCCGGAGCGCATCGACGACGTCGCCGTCGCCGCGACGACCCAGATCGGCGACCAGGGCCTGACGATCGGGCGCAGCGCCGCCCTGCTCGCCGGGCTGCCGAACACCGTGCCCGGCTACAGCGTGGACCGGATGTGCGCCGGCGCCATGACCGCGGTGACGACGCTGTCCGCCGGCATCATGGCGGGCGCGTACGACGCCGTCCTGGCCGGCGGCGTGGAGCACATGGGGCGCCACCCGATGGGCGAGGGCGTCGACCCCAACCCGCGCTTCCTCGCCGAGAAGATCGTCGATCCCGAGGCGCTGCTCATGGGCAAGACCGCGGAGAACCTGCACGACCGGTTCCCGCACCTGACCAAGGACCGAGCCGACGCGTTCGCGGTCGCCTCCCAGGAGAAGACGGCCAAGGCGTACGCCAACGGCAAGATCCAGCCGGACCTGGTCCCCGTGGCCGCCCGCAGCAGCGCGCAGGGGTGGGGCCTGGTCACCGTCGACGAGCCGCCGCGCCCGGGGACCTCGCTGGAGGGCCTGGCGACGCTGAAGACGCCGTTCCGCGCGCACGGCCGCGTCACCGCCGGCAACAGCGCCGGTCTCAACGACGGCGCCACCGGGGCCCTGCTGGTCGCCGAGGACGTCGCCGACGAGCTGGGCCTGGCGAAGAAGATGCGGATGGTGTCGTACGCCTTCGCCGGCGTCGCCCCGGAGGTCATGGGCGTGGGCCCGGTCCCCTCCACCGAGAAGGCGCTGGCCCGGGCCGGGCTGTCCATCGAGGACATCAACCTGTTCGAGGTCAACGAGGCCTTCGCCGTGCAGGTGCTGGCCTTCCTCGACCACTTCGGCATCGCGGACGACGACCCGCGGGTCAACCCGATGGGCGGTGCGATCGCCGTCGGACACCCGTTGGCCTCCAGCGGGATCCGACTGATGACCTACCTCGCCCGCGACTTCGAGGACCACCCCGAGGTCCGCTACGGCCTCACGACCATGTGCATCGGCCTGGGCATGGGCGGCACGGTCATCTGGGAGAACCCCCACTTCGACGGCACGAAGGACGCGTGACGATGACGACTCCGAGCAACGCACCCACCGCCGCGCCCGAGGGCGCGGTCGACGAGGTCATCACCCACGCCCGGCTACGGCTGGTCGACCTTCCCCTCGGTGCCGGCACCGCGGCGCTGATCACGATCGACAACGACCACGACCACACCCGACCGAGCACGTTCGGCATCGGGGGAATGCAGTCCCTGGACAGCGCGATCGACGAGGCGCTCGCCGTCGACGGCCTGGTCGCGGTCTGCGTGACGGGCAAGCCGTTCGTGTTCGCCGTCGGAGCGGACCTGTCCGGCGTCGGCCAGCTCACCTCGACCGAGCAGGCGCGCACGGTGGGCGAGATGGGGCACCGGGTGTTCCGACGCCTCGGTGAGCTCCGCGTTCCGTCGTTCGCGTTCGTCAACGGAGCTGCGATGGGTGGCGGCCTCGAGCTGGCGCTGCACTGCACCTACCGCACGCTGTCCTCCGGCGCGGCCGCGCTGTCGCTGCCCGAGGTGGCACTCGGGCTGATCCCCGGCTGGGGCGGCGCCTGGCTGCTGCCCAACCTGATCGGCCCGGCCGACGCACTCAAGGTCATCGTCGAGAACCCGCTGGCGCAGAACCGGATGCTCAAGCCCAAGCAGGCGATGGAACTCGGCATCGCCGACGCGATGTTCGCCCCCGCGGACTACCTGGAGCAGTCGCTGCTGTGGACCGCGCAGGTGCTACGCGGCGACGTCGCGGTCGAGCGCCGCGAGATCGACCGCGGCGAGGCGTGGACGCAGACCGTGGCCGCGGTACGGGCCCAGGTGGACGCCAAGCTTCACGGCGCCACCCCGGCCCCCTACCTCGCGCTCGACCTGGTCGAGGCCGCCCGCACCTGCACCAAGGACGAGGGCTTCGCCGCCGAGGACGACGCGCTGGCGGCCCTGGTGATGGGCGACGACCTGCGCGCCGGGCTGTACTCCTTCGACCTGGTGCAGAAGCGGGCCAAGCGCCCGGTCGGCGCGCCGGACAAGTCGTTGGCGCGCAAGGTGACCAAGGTCGGCATCGTGGGGGCCGGCCTGATGGCCAGCCAGCTCGCGCTGCTGTTCGCGCAGCGGCTCGAGGTACCCGTCGTCATGACCGACCTGGACCAGGAGCGCATCGACAAGGGCCTGGCCTACGCCCACGGCGAGATCGACAAGCTGCAGGCCAAGGGCCGGGTCAACCCGGACAAGGCCAACCGCCTCAAGGCTCTGATCCGCGGGTCGGTCAGCAAGGACGCCTTCGCGGACGCGGACTTCGTGATCGAGGCCGTGTTCGAGGACATGAAGGTCAAGCAGCAGGTGTTCGCCGAGGTCGAGGCCGTCGTCTCGGACACCTGCGTGCTGGCGACCAACACGTCCTCGCTGTCGGTCACCGAGATGGCCTCGGGACTGGCGCACCCCGAGCGGGTCGTCGGGTTCCACTTCTTCAACCCGGTCGCGGTGATGCCGCTGCTGGAGATCGTCCGCGCCGAGCGCACGGACGACGAGACCCTCGCCACGGCGTTCGCCGTCGGCAAGACGCTGAAGAAGTCGTGCGTGCTGGTCAAGGACGCTCCGGCGTTCGTGGTCAACCGCCTGCTGATCCGCTTCATGGGCGAGATCGTCCGCGCCGTCGACGAGGGCACACCGTTCGACGTCGCGGACCGGGCGATGGACCCACTGGGGCTGCCGATGTCGCCCTTCGTGCTGATGCAGCTGGTCGGCGCCGGGGTGGCCTACCACGTGTCGGAGTCCATGCACGAGGCGTTCCCCGACCGCTACTACGTCTCCGACAACATGCGGCGCCTGGTCGAGTCGGGCAAGAACGCGATCTGGACCTGGGACGGCGGGGTGCAGCAGGTCGACCCCGAGGTGGCGGCGCTGTTCGAGCAGGGCGACCAGCCGCTGACCGAGGAGCAGGTGCGTGACCGGGCGCTGGACGCGCTGGCCCAGGAGGTCCGGCTGATGCTGGACGACGGGGTCGTGGCGCAGGCCCAGGACATCGACCTGTGCATGATCCTCGGCGCCGGCTGGCCGTTCCACCTGGGCGGGCTGACGCCCTACCTGGACCGGTCCGGCGTGGCCGAGCGCGTGACGGGCCACCGCTTCCTGGCCCCCGGGGTGGCCAGCGTCCCCGCCTGACCGTCCCCGCCGCGCAGACGCGCGGACGCGTGACGACGAGGGGCCCGCACCGACCGGTTCGATCCGGTCGGTGCGGGCCCCTCGTCGCGTCAGCGGTCGGACGCGGTGTGGGTCCTGGCGTGCGGCACCGGCCGCGGGTAGACCCGGGTCGGGTCGACGTCGATCGCGGGCACCGGGCGGGAGTACCAGTAGCCCTGCGCCAGGTCGCACCCCAGCTGGGCCAGCCGGGCCGCCTGCTGCTCGGTCTCGACCCCCTCGGCGACGACCGTCCGTCCGGTCGCGTGCGCCATCGCGATGACACCGCGCACGATCGCCTCGTCACCGCCGTCGCGCAGCACCCCGGAGATGAACGAGCGGTCGATCTTCACCACGTCGGCGGGCAGGCTGCGCAGCGACGACAGGCTGGAGTAGCCGGTGCCGAAGTCGTCGATCGCCACGTGAACGCCCTGCTCCCGTAGCCGGCGCAAAACGGCCAGCGTGGGGCCGGTGGCGTCGACCACCGCGCTCTCGGTGACCTCCAGGACCAGCGCCGAAGGCGGGACGCCGTGCGTCTCGAGCAGCGTGGAGACCGTCACGGCGAGGTGGGACTCCACCAGCTGGTGGGGCGACACGTTGACCGCGACGGTGAGGTCGTGCCCGGCTGCCGCCCAGCGGGCGCTGGTGGCCAGCGCGAGGTCGAGGACCCGCAGCCCGAGAGGCAGGATCAGGCCGCTCTCCTCGGCGACCGCGACGAACGCCGCGGGCGACAGCAGGGACCCGTCCAGGTCGCGCAGCCGCACGAGTGCCTCCGCGCCCCGGACCCGCCCGGTGCCCAGGTCGATCACCGGCTGCATGAAGGCCTCGACCCGGTTCTCCGACAGCGCGAGGCGCAGGGTCTCGCGCATGGCCATCCGCACCCGGATCCGCTGGTCCACGTCGGGGCGGTAGACCTGGAGCTGGTCGCGTCCGGTCTGCTTCGCGTGCGACAGCGCGACGTCGGCGCGCCGCAGCAGGTCCTCCGGCTCGCCCCTGCCGTCGTCGACGACGACGCCGATCCCGGCGGTGAGCGCGTAGACCCGGCCATCGACGTCCAGCGGCTCGGCGACGGCGGCCCGCAACCGCTCGCCGACGCTGACGGCCGCCTGCTCGTCCTCGACCTCGCAGACCACCACGTACTCGTCGCCGCCCAACCGTCCCACGGCGTCCTCGGGGCGCACGATCGCACGCACGCGTTCGGCCATGGCCAGGAGCACGCGGTCACCGGTGTCGTGGCCCAGCGAGTCGTTGAAGTGCTTGAAACCGTCGAGGTCGCAGCACAGGACCGCGACCTTCCGGCCTCCCTCACCGGCTCGGACGCACATCGCCGCCAGGCCGCGCGCCAGGGCCTGGCGGTTCAGCAGGTCGGTGAGACCGTCGTGCGTCGCTCGGTGCACCAGCCCGGCCTCGGCGGCGCGCTGCGCCGTGACGTCCTCGAGGATCACGAGGACGAAGGCGTCCAGCTCGCCGCCGGGGGACACGACGGTGCTGGTCGCCAGGACGAGCAGCTCCGACCCGTCAGCGCGACGCAGCCGCAGCTCACGGCGGACCCCCGACAGCGCGAACCCCGCGGTGGATCCGCCCACGCGGGTCGGATCCGCGAGGAACCGGTCCAGGGCCTTGCCCACCAGGGACGTCGGCGTGTCTCCCAGCAGCGTCGCGAAGGCGTCGTTGACCTCGAGGACCTCACCGACCCCGGTCCCCGTCCAGCGCAGCCGCGCCGTCGGCACGGGAGACCTCGCGAACACGACGCCGAGCAACTGCTCGCGCCGGTGCTGCTCGGTGCGGTCCAGGTTGACGCCGCCGACCCCCACCACGGTGCCGTCCGAGTCACGCACGGGGAACTTGATCGCGAGGTAGTGCACCAGCCGGCCGCGGAAGACCACCGACGACATGAACTGGCGGCGCTCCCCCGAGCGGAGCACCTCGTCGTCCTCGGCCCGGAAGTGCGCGGCAGCATCGGCGTCCATGAGCTCGTCGTCGCTGCGTCCGACGATGTCGCCGACCGGTATCCCCAGCTCGCGCGCCAGCGTCGTGTTCGCCTCGACGTAGACGAACCGGTCGCTCGCCGGGTCGTACCGCTTGACGAACAGCTCGGCCTCGGATCCCTCCACCGCGCTGGTCAGCAGCTCGGCGGTCTCCACCGCCGTCTGCTGCCGCTCACGGGCCTGCTCGGCGAACGCGGCCATCAGCAGGCAGCCGAACGCGGTCACCACGAGGTAGGCCTGCATCCCGGCGATCGCCTCGGCCAGCGACACCGAACCGGGGAGGAACGGCCCGACGAAGTGCACCACCATGTACGACAGCGCCACCGACACGACCAGCAGCGCCACCGCGGTGGCGAAGGTGCCGAATCGCAACGCCAGCCAGCCCACGGCCAGCACCAGGACGAAGAGCAGGCCGAGGCGTCCGAATACCTCCACGGGCGGCAGCGCCATTCCCAGCAGGACGACCAGGATGACGCCGCACAGCACTGCCAGCTCCGCGCGACGCCGCCACCCCCGAACGTCGGGCGGTCCCGCGGCCGCACCCAGGGCCAAGGGGACGCAGACCAGCAGCCCGATGCCCAGGCTCAGGCAGGTCAGCCGGGCCGTGGCGGTGTCGAAGGCGACCGCGTCGACGACCCGGGCGTTCACCCAGAGGGCGAGGACCGTCAGGGCGCCGCCCACGACCGCGAGCAGACCGACCCGACCGACGTCCCCCGGTCCCTCCACGCGTCGCAGCCCGAGCCAGCGTCCCGTCAGTCCGAGGACCGCCACCTCGACGACGAGGGTGAGCGGCACCGCCACCGCCAGGGGGCCGGACCTGCCAGCGACGGCGCTGAGGGCGAGCAGGACGGTGAGGTACGTGAGCAGGACGCCAGCGACGGATAGCCAACGGCGCACCAACATGACGAGTCCGACCGCGTAGCCCGCCCCCAGCGACACCAGCCCGATTCCGTGCAGGTCGGTGAGGAGACCGAGCGCGACGACGAGGGGGAGGGCGACGATCGACCACACCACGACAGGGCGCGCTGCGACACCCCGCCACGCCCACGTCGGCTCGACCCGTGCGGTCATCGACACCCCCCGACCCACCGGCGAGGACAGGCTAGCCGTCGGGGAGGGGTCTGGCGAGGCGACCGGCGCCGATCAGCCGTTGGGGTCGTCCGCGGCGGACGGGGCCCCGGCGTCGTCCGTGGCGCGCTCCACCGCCTGCTCCGGCCCCAGCCGTACGACGGTCTCCACGACGACGCGGGACACGTCCTGCGCGGTGAGGCCGCACTCGGCGAGCACATCAGCCCGTCGACCTTGGTCGAGGAAGCGCGGCGGGACCCCGAACTCACGCACCGGTACGTCGACGCCGGCGTCTCGAAGTGCCTGGGCCACAGCGGTTCCGACGCCACCGACGCGGCCGTTGTCCTCCACGGTGACCACGAGCCGGTGCCCGCGGGCGAGGTCGACCACTGCGGACGGGACCGGCTTGACCCAGCGGGGGTCGACCACGGTGACCCCGATCCCCTGGTGCGCGAGCCGGTCCGCCACCTCCAGGCACAGCGGCGCCAGCGCGCCGACGGAGACGACCAGCACGTCGCTGCCGGACTCGAGCAGCACGTCGATGCCGTCGACGTCGCGCACGGCAGGGACGTCCGGACCCAGCGCACCCTTCGGGAAGCGGACCACGGTCGGGGCGTCGTCGACGTCCAGCGCCTCGGCCAGCTCCTCGCGCAGCCGGGCGGCGTCGCGGGGCGCCGCGATCCGCAGACCCGGGACGACCTGCAGGATCGACATGTCCCACATGCCGTTGTGGCTGGCGCCGTCATCACCGGTCACACCGGCCCGGTCGAGGACGAACGTGACCCCGGCCCGGTGCAGCGCGCAGTCCATGAGCACCTGGTCGAACGCGCGGTTGAGGAACGTGGCGTAGACGGCCACGACCGGGTGCAGCCCGCCGTAGGCCATCCCGGCCGCGCTGGTCGCCGCGTGCTGCTCGGCGATGCCGACGTCGTACGTCCGCTCGGGGAACACCTCGGCGAAGCGGTCCAACCCGGTCGGTCCGAGCATCGCCGCGGTGATGGCCGCGACCTGCGGGCGGGTCCGCGCCAGCGACACCAGCTCCTCGGCGAAGACCCCGGTCCAGGTCGGGCCGCCGGAGGACAGCGGCTTGCCGGTATCCGGGTCGATGACGCCGACGCCGTGGAAGCGGTCCGCCTCGTCCTGCTCGGCGGGCGCGTAGCCGCGGCCCTTGACCGTCATGCAGTGCACGATGACCGGACCCGGGTAGCCCTTGGCGCGGGTGAGCGCGTGCTCCAGCGCCTGCACGTCGTGCCCGTCGACGGGCCCGATGTACTTCAGCCCCAGGTCCTCGAACATCCCCTGCGGCGCGACGATGTCCTTCACGCCCTTCTTGACGCCGTGCAGGGTCTCGTAGACGGGCTGCCCCACCATCGGAGTCCGGCGCAGCCACTTCTTGCCCCAGAGCAGGAACCGCTCGTAGCCGCGGGTGGTGCGCAGGGTCGCCAGGTGGTGCGCCAGGCCGCCGATCGTCGGCGAGTACGAGCGCGCGTTGTCATTGACCACCACGACGAGCGGACGGTCGTCCGCGGCGATGTTGTTCAGCGCCTCCCAGGCCATGCCGCCGGTGAGCGCCCCGTCGCCGATGACGGCGACCACGTGCCGCTTGCCGAGGACTCCGCGCCGTTCGAAGGCCTTGGCCACCCCGTCGGCGTACGACAGCGCGGTGGAGGCGTGCGAGTTCTCGATGACGTCGTGGGGGCTCTCAGCCCGGCTGGGGTAGCCCGACAGCCCGCCCCGCTGCCGCAGCCGGTCGAAGTCGGCCTGGCGGCCGGTGAGCATCTTGTGCACGTAGGCCTGGTGCCCGGTGTCCCAGAGGATGACGTCCTCGGGCGACTGGAAGACCCGGTGCAGCGCCAGCGTCAGCTCCACCACGCCGAGGTTCGGGCCGAGGTGGCCGCCGGTCCGGGACACCTTGTCGACCAGGAAGGACCGGATCTCCTCGGCCAGGTCCGGCAGCTGGTCCTCCGGGACCCGGCGCAGGTCGGACGGGTCGTGGATGTCCTCCAGCAGTCCCACGGCCGACCTCCGACGTCACGAGGCGCGGGGAGGACCCCCGCGCGGCGGGTTCGAGTCTAGGCGCCCGACCCGCTGGCGCACGTCCACGCGAGCCTCGTCCCCGGTGCGGGTTCCCTCACAGCCGGCGCACCCAGCGTCGGCCGTCCAGGGCCTCCTCGACCAGCGCCACCTGGCGCTGCTCCACCAGCAGCCGGGTGCCCTCCCGCTCCAGCGCGACCAGCACCGCGTCGACGGCCTCGGGCGTCAGGCGGTCGCGCAGCTCGCGCCGCACGCCGGCGTAGGCCCGCCTCGCGCCCTCCAGGGTGGCGTCGACGTGGTGCGCCGTCAGCCGGGCGAGGGCACGCGGGTTGGCCCGCAGCACGTCGTGCAGCCGGTAGTCCGGGGGGCAGCGGTCCAGCAGCCAGCCCACGACCCGCTCGCCGAACTCGTCGGTCTCGGCGGGCGGCAGGTCCGGCGGCCAGCCGGGCGGGACCGCGGGTGTTCCCATCGTCGCCGCCGCGTCCGCGCTCGCGTGCCGTCCGCCCGCTCTCAGAGCAGCGAGCGCAGCACGTACTGCAGGATCCCGCCGTGCCGGTAGTAGTCGGCCTCCCCCGGCGTGTCGATCCGGACCGTGGCGGTGAACTCGGTGACCGAGCCGTCCTCGCGCACGGCCTCCACCGAGACCTGCCGAGGCGTGGTCCCGGAGTTCAGCTCCTCGACGCCGCGGATCGTCACGACCTCCTCACCGGTCAGCCCGAGGCTGTCGGCGTCCTGCCCGTCCGGGAACTGCAGCGGCAGCACGCCCATGCCGATCAGGTTGGACCGGTGGATCCGCTCGAACGACTCGGCGATGACGGCGCGGACCCCGAGCAGCGCGGTGCCCTTGGCGGCCCAGTCGCGCGACGAGCCGGAGCCGTACTCCTTGCCGGCCAGGATGACCAGCGGGATGCCGCGCTGCTGGTAGCCCATCGCCGCGTCGTAGATCGTCGTCTGCGGCTTCGCCGGGTCGAGGAAGTCGACGGTGAACCCGCCCTCGACGCCGTCGAGCAGCTGGTTGCGCAGCCGGATGTTAGCGAACGTCCCGCGGATCATGACCTCGTGGTTGCCGCGGCGGGAGCCGTAGGAGTTGAAGTCCTTGGCCGCGACCCCCTGGTCGGCCAGGTAGCGGCCGGCGGGGCTGTCAGCCTTGATGGACCCGGCCGGCGAGATGTGGTCGGTGGTCACCGAGTCGCCGAGCTTGGCCAGCACGCGGGCGCCGGTGATGTCGTTGACCGGGCTGGGGTCACGCTGCATGCCCTCGAAGTACGGGGGCTTGCGCACGTAGGTCGACGCCGGGTCCCAGGCGAAGGTGCCGCCCGACGGCGTCGGCAGCGACTGCCAGCGCTCGTCGCCGGCGAACACGTCTGCGTAGCGGCGGCTGAACATGTCCGCGTCGATGGCGGACTCGACGACCGCGTCCACCTCCGCGGCCGTGGGCCAGATGTCGCGCAGGAAGACGTCGGTCCCCTCGGCGTCGCGGCCGATCGGGTCGGCGTACAGGTCGACGTCCATCGAGCCGGCGATGGCGTACGCGACGACCAGCGGCGGCGAGGCGAGGTAGTTCATCTTGACGTCGGGGTTGATCCGGCCCTCGAAGTTGCGGTTGCCGGACAGCACCGAGACCGCGGTCAGGTCGTGCTCGTTGATGGCCGCGGAGATCTCCGCGGGCAGCGGGCCGGAGTTGCCGATGCACGTGGTGCAGCCGTAGCCGACGAGGTCGAAGCCGAGCTTCTCCAGGTACGGGGTCAGGCCCGCCTGGTCGTAGTAGTCCGACACGACCTTCGAGCCGGGCGCCAGCGTGGTCTTGACCCACGGCTTGCGGGTCAGTCCGTGCTCGACCGCCTTCTTGGCCAGCAGCGCGGCCCCGATCATCACGTACGGGTTGGACGTGTTGGTGCAGGAGGTGATGGCCGCGATGACGACCGCGCCGTGGTCCAGCACCATGGACGTGCCGTCGGCCAGGGTGACGGGGACCGGGCGGCTCGGCCGGCCGTCCGCGAGCACCGCCGCGGACGGGATCTGGGCCGGGTCGTCGCGGTCGACCGCGGGCGGGTCGGACGCGGGGAACGACTCGACGACGGCCTCGTCGGGCAGGTCGGTGGCCGCGGGGACGTAGTCGGCGAGGGCGCCGCGGAACGCGGCCTTGCTGTCGGTGAGCGGGACCCGGTCCTGCGGGCGCTTCGGCCCCGCGAGCGAGGGCACGACGGAGGCGAGGTCGAGCTCGAGGTACTCGGAGTAGACCGGCTCGTGCGCGGCGTCGTGCCACAGGCCCTGCGCCTTCGCGTAGGCCTCCACCAGCGCGACCTGGTCGTCGCTGCGGCCGGTCAGCCGCAGGTAGTCCAGCGTCGCGTCGTCGATCGGGAAGATCGCGGCCGTCGAGCCGTACTCCGGGCTCATGTTGCCGATCGTGGCCCGGTCGGCCAGCCGAACCGCCGCGACGCCCTCGCCGTAGAACTCGACGAACTTGCCCACCACGCCGTGCCGGCGCAGCATCTCGGTGATCGTGAGCACCAGGTCGGTCGCGGTCGCGCCCTCGGGCAGCTGGCCGCTGAGCTTGAACCCGACGACCCGCGGGATGAGCATCGATACCGGCTGGCCCAGCATGGCCGCCTCGGCCTCGATGCCGCCGACGCCCCAGCCGAGCACGGACAGCCCGTTGACCATCGTCGTGTGCGAGTCGGTGCCGACCACGGTGTCGGGGTAGGCCTGGCCGTTGCGCGCCATCACGACGCGGGCGAGGTGCTCGATGTTGACCTGGTGGACGATGCCGGTGCCCGGCGGGACGACCTTGAACTCGTCGAACGCGCTCTGGCCCCAGCGCAGGAACTGGTAGCGCTCGCGGTTGCGCTGGTACTCCAGCTCCACGTTGCGGGTGGCGGCGTCGCGGCTGCCGAAGAAGTCGGCGATGACCGAGTGGTCGATGACCAGCTCGGCCGGGGCCAGCGGGTTGATCCGGTCCGGGTCGCCGCCGAGCTCGGCCACGGCCTCGCGCATCGTGGCCAGGTCGACGACGCACGGCACGCCGGTGAAGTCCTGCATGATCACCCGCGCGGGCGTGAACTGGATCTCCTCGCTGGGGACGGCCTGCGGGTCCCAGGCGCCCAGCGCGCGGATCTGCTCGGCGGTGACGTTGGCGCCGTCCTCGGTCCGCAGCAGGTTCTCCAGCAGCACCTTGTGGGTGAACGGGAGCCGGGCCGAACCCTCCACCGCGTCGATCCGGAAGACCTCGTACGAGGCGTCCCCCACCTCGAGGGTGCTGCGGGCGGAGAAGCTGTCCACGCTGGCCACGGGCGTCCCTTTCCTCACGGGTATCTTGACGTCAAGATAACGGGTCTCCGCCGGCTCCGCCACCCCCGGGCCGAGGTCACTCGGGCTCGAACGTCGCCACGCACTCCACGTGGTGCGTCATGGGGAAGAGGTCCAGCGCTCGGAGGCCCGCGAGCGCCCAGCCCAGCCCGCGCAACGTCGCCACGTCCCGTCCCAGCGCGGCCGGGTCGCAGGCCACGTAAGCGATCCGGCGGGCCCTCAGCCGCACCAGCCGCCGCAACACGTCGTCTCCGGCACCGGACCTCGGCGGGTCCAGCACGACCAGGTCGCACCGGCGCGGGGCGGCGTGCGCCAGCCAGGCGGCGACCGGCGCGTGGTGCAGGCGCACCGTGGCCAGGTCGTGCAGGCAGCGCCGCGCATCCGCGTGCGCACGGTCGTCCGCCTCGACCGCGTCCACGCGGCCGCCGGGACCCAGGACCGGCGCCAGCGCGCCGGCGAACAGCCCCACGCCGCTGTAGAGGTCGACGAGGTGATCCCCCGGCCGTGGCTCCAGTGAGTCCGCGACGGCGGTCACGAGCGCGTCGGCGGCGCCGGGATGGACCTGCCAGAAGCCGCCGCCGGTGACCCGCCAGTCCCGCCCGGCGGCGCGCTCGGTCACCCAGCCCCGGCCGCGCACCCCCGCCACCGCGACGTCCTCGGGCAGCCCGGCCACCGCGTCCGCCCGGGCGCTCGCGTCCGCCGGGACGGGTGGGTCCGGGACCACCAGCCGGTCCCCTGCCGCGGAGCCCACGACGACGAGCTCCCGCTGGCCCGGCCAGGTCCGGGCACCGACGCCGGTCGCGTCCACCGCAGCGGTGACGAGCGGACAGTGCGCCACCGGCACCACGTCGTGCGAGCGATGCCGGCGCAGGCCGACCCGACCCGCTCCGTCGACCGCCCAGCGCACCCGGGTCCGCCAGCCCAGCCCGTGGCTGTCCCCGGCCACCGGCTCGACCACCAGCTCCGACAGCGCGGCAGGGTCGACCCCGCCGAGGCGGACCAGCTGCTCGCGCACCACGTCCGCCTTCAGTCGCCGCTGGGCCCCGAGCGATGCGTGCTGCCAGTCGCAGCCGCCGCAACCACCGGGCCCGCTGTGCGGGCAGGGCGGGTCGACCCGGTCCGGGGACGCCGACAGCACCTCGACGGCGTCCGCCCGCAGGAACCGGCCGCGCCGCCCGACCTCGGTGACGGCGGCGCGGACCCGCTCCCCCGGCAGTGAATGCCGGACGAACACCACCCGGCCGTCGTGCCGGGCCACGCAGAAGCCGCCGTGCCCCACCGCGCCTATCTGCAGGTCCAGCACGTCGCCGACCTGCGGGGGCTCAGCGGTCACGGCCCCGCGGGACGTTCCCGCGCGGCGCCGGCGGGGGCGAGCCCTCCTCCGGCGCGAACTCCGACGCCACGTACGCCTCGGCCAGCGGCGCCTCCGGCTCGCCCCGGCGCACGGCGCCGGGCGCATCCCCCTCGTCCCGGTCCGCCGCGCCCTCCGACGACAGCAGCTGCCAGGGCACCGAGACCACCATGACGCCGGGGGTGAACAGCAGCCGGCTCTTCAGCCGTAACGCGGACTGGTTGTGCAGCAGCTGCTCCCACCAGTGCCCCACGACGTACTCGGGGATGTAGACGGTGACCAGGTCCCGCGGGCTGTCCCGGCGCAGCGCGCGGACGTACTCCACCACCGGCCGCGTGATCTCCCGGAACGGCGAGTCCAGCACCCTCAGCTGCACCGGGATGTCCCGCCGCTCCCACTCCCGCTCCAGCGCGCGGACGTCGTCCGGGTCCACATTGACCGTGACGGCCTCGAGGACGGCGGGGCGGGTGGCCCGCGCGTACGCCAGCGCACGCAGCGTGGGCTTGTGGATCTTCGAGACCAGCACGATCGCGTGGACGCGGGACGGCAGGGTGACCTTCTCGTCCTCCCGCGGGACCAGCTCGGAGCGGACCCGGTCGTAGTGCCCGCGGATCGCCCGCATCAGCAGGAACAGCAGCGGCATCGCGATGACCACGATCCAGGCGCCGCGGGTGAACTTCGTCACCAGCACGATGACCAGCACGCTCGCGGTCATCACCAGGCCGAACCCGTTGATCAGCCGCGACCGCACCATGCGACCCCGCTCCTTGGGGTCCTTCTCGGTCCGCAGCAGCCGCGTCCAATGCCGGACCATCCCGGTCTGCGACAGGGTGAACGAGACGAACACGCCGAGGATGTAGAGCTGGATCAGCGAGGTGACGCTGGCCTGGTAGACGACGACGAGCAGGATCGCCAGGCCCGAGAGGGTGAGGATCCCGTTGCTGAAGGCGAGCCGGTCCCCGCGGGTGTGCAGCTGGCGCGGCAGGTAGCCGTCCCGGGCCAGGATCGACCCGAGGACCGGGAAGCCGTTGAACGCGGTGTTGGCCGCCAGGGCCAGGATGAGCGCGGTCATGATCGACAGCAGCAGGACCAGGACGGTCACGTCGCCGAACACGGCCTCGGCGATCTGGACGATGACCGTCTTCTGCGCCTGCCCCTCGGGCAGGCCGATCAGGTCCCGGTCGAACTCGGTGACGCGGACCCCCGTGTAGAGCGCCAGCCAGGTGATCGAGGCGAACATCGTCATCGAGATCAGGCCCAGCAGCAGCAGCGTCGTCGCCGCGTTCTTCGACTTCGGCTTGCGGAACGCCGGCACGCCGTTGGCGATGGCCTCGATCCCGGTGAGCGCGGTCGTGCCGGACGAGAACGCGCGCGCCAGCAGGAACAGCAGGGCCGCCCCGGCGAAGGTCGCCTCGGGGATGACCTCCCAGTCGGCGCTCTCCGCCCGCAGGGTCTGGCCCATCGCGATCCGGGTCAGCGCCCAGCCGACCATGAGGAAGATGCTGAGCATGAACCCGTAGGTCGGGATGGCGAACGCGACGCCGGACTCCCGCACCCCGCGGAGGTTCATCAAGGTGATGACCAGGATGACCAGGACCGCCCACCACACGTTGTGCTCGTTGATGACGGGGAACACCGAGCCGAGGTTGGCGACCGCCGACGAGATCGACACGGCGACCGTGAGCACGTAGTCGACCATCAGCGCGCTGGCCACGAAGACGCCCCAGTTGGGCCCGAGGTTGACCGAGACGACCTCGTAGTCACCGCCGCCGCTGGGGTAGGCGCGCACGTTCTGCCGGTACGAGGCGACGACGGTGAAGAACACCAGGATCACCAGTCCGGCGATCCAGGGACCGAAGGCGTACAGCGACAGCCCGCCCAGGGACAGGACGAGCAGGATCTCCTGGGTGGCGTACGCGTTGGACGACAGCGCATCCGACGCGAACACCGGAAGGGCGATCCGCTTGGGCAGGAGGGTCTCGTGCAGCTTGTCGCTGCGGAGCGCCCGACCGAACGCGAGCCGCTTGACGGCGTCGGTTAGTGACACGACCGCATCGTAGGACCAGCAGCCCGTGTAGCGTTCCCACCGGGCGCCCACCGCGCCCGCCCGCGACACCCGTCCGGAGAGGCACCGTGCACATCGTCATCCTGGGCTGCGGCCGGGTGGGCTCCAGCCTCGCCCAACGCCTGGACGACCTCGGCCACTCCGTGGCCGTCATCGACCAGGACGCCGAGTCCTTCCGCAAGCTCGGGCCGGAGTTCACCGGCGCCACGGTCAAGGGGATCGGATTCGACCGGGACACCTTGACGCAGGCCGGGATCGACCGGGCACATGCGTTCGCCGCGGTGAGCAGCGGCGACAACTCCAACATCCTTGCGGCGCGCGTCGCTCGGGAGACGTACGGCGTCGAGAACGTGGTCGCCCGCATCTACGACCCGCGCCGGGCCGAGGTCTACCAGCGGCTGGGCATCCCCACCGTGGCGACGGTGGCGTGGACCAGCGACCAGATGCTGCGCCGACTGCTCCCCTCCGGGGCGCAGGAGGAGTGGCGCGATCCGAGCGGGACCGTGGTCCTCGCCGAGGTGCACATCGACCCGTCCTGGATCGGGCAGCGCGTCTCCCGGCTGGAGGAGGAGGCCGGCTGCCGGGTGGCGTTCCTCACCCGCTACGGGTCCGGCCTGCTGCCCGGACCCGACGCCCTGCTGCAGGACGGCGACCTGGTCCACGTTCTGTACCCGCCGGCCGACCGCGAGCGGGTGGACGGGACCCTGGGCACGGCACCGGTGGAGCGTGAGTCATGAGGGTCGCCGTCGCCGGTGCGGGCAAGGTCGGGCGCTCGATCGCCCGGGAGCTGCTGGCCAACGGGCACGAGGTCCTGCTCATCGACCGGGACGCCGAGAAGGCGCGGCCGGGGGCCGTCGACGGTGCGGAGACGCTGCTCGCCGACGCCTGCGAGATCACGTCCCTGGACGAGGCGGACCTGCCGCACTGCCAGGTGGTCGTCGCGGCGACCGGCGACGACAAGGTCAACCTGGTGGTGTCCCTGCTGGCCAAGACCGAGTACGGCGTCCCGCGCGTCGTCGCGCGCGTCAACCACCCGAAGAACGAGTGGATGTTCGACGAGTCCTGGGGCGTCGACGTGGCCGTGTCGACCCCGCGGATGCTGTCCGCGCTCGTGGAGGAGGCCGTCACCGTCGGAGACCTGGTGCGGCTGTTCACCTTCCGGCAGGGCGAGGCCAACCTGGTCGAGCTGACCCTGCCGTCGGAGACCGACGTCGCCGGCAGCCGGGTCGGTGACATCGCCTGGCCGCCGGACGTGGCCCTGGTGGCGGTCGTCCGGGGTCCCCGGGTCTTCGCCCCGTCGGCGGACGACCCGATCGAGCCGGGCGACGAGCTGCTGTTCGTGTGCGCGCCGGACCAGGAGCCGGCCCTGCAGGAGCTGCTCGCTCCGAACCACTAGCACCCGGTCGGGCCTGGCGGGCGAGTCAGTCCTGGTCGTCGTCGGCCGCCAGCGCGGCGCGCGAGGCCGGACCGGCAGGCGACGCGGCAGCGGCGCGATCGCGGGCCGCGTGCAGGGCCGGACGCAGCAGCCGGTACGTGACGTACGCCGCGGCAAGGAACAGCGGCCAGCCCATGACGATCTTGGCCACCCCGAGCGGACCGACGGCACCGGCCAGGTAGAGCGGGACCTGCACCACCATCCGGCCGAAGAAGACGCCCACCCAGACCCAGCTGGCGACGGTGTAGGCGCGCCGCAGGTCCGGGTCGGAGCGCCAGGAGGTGCCCTCGCCGGTCAGCATGCCCACGACGACGCCGATCAGCGGCCAGCGCACCAGGATCGACACCAGGAACGCGGTGCCGTACGCGAGGTTGGTGAGCAGGCCGGGCAGGAAGTAGTCCTCGGCGCGGCCGGTCCGGGCGGCGACGAACGCGGAGACCGCGACGCCGACGAACCCGGCGAGGACCTGCTGCAGGCTCTCCCGGCGCACGATCCGCCACACCGCGATGACCACGCCGGAGCCGACGGCGGCCCACAGCGCGGGGGCCAGGACGTTGCCGTCGACCAGGTAGACGACGACGAAGACCGCCGCCGGCAGGCCCGAGTCGAACAGGCCGCGCCACCCGCCGATGGCCTTGGCCAGCAGCGCTCGCTCGGCCTCGACCTCCTCGACCAGCTCCTCGACCCGCCCGTCGTGCTCGACGACGGGCTCGCCGCGGTGGCCGGTCTCCTCCGCGCCCGATCCTTCGCTCGGGGTCACTCCGACCTCAGCGGCTTCAGCTCGTAGCGCGGGTTGAACATCATCGGCTCGTCCTCGTGGCAGGTGACCCGACCGGTGGCGACCAGCGTGCGGCCCGGCTCGATGCCGCCGATGCGGCGGCGCCCCAGCCAGATCAGCCGGATGGTCCCGGACCCGTCGTACAGCTCAGCCTCCAGCGCCGGCACCCCGGCGCGCGGCCGGAGGATCACCGACCGCAGCGTCCCGTAGACGGTCGCGGGCTCGCCGCGCGGGCACGCCGAGATCTCCTGGGCACCCGCGACATGGGTGTCCTCGCGCAGCCGCTGGGCCTCGACCTCGCTCTGCGGTGTGGTCCAGCGGCCGACGAGGCGGCTCCACCGGCCCCGGGGGGCCGTCTGCGCGTCGGTCACGTCGTCAAGGCTAACCCCGCCGCGGCAGGATTCCGTCTGTGCCCGCGTCCGCCGTCCCGCCCGGTCCGCGGTCCGCCCCGGGCGCGACCGCCGTCCTCGCCCACGGCGCGGGGTCGACCGCGGAGTTCGTCCGGCGCGCGTTCCCTCGCACCGCCCTGGTGGCGGCGTCCGTCACCCGGGTGGTGGCCCTCGACGACCGGACCGGGGACGTGGCCCGGGTGACCGCGGCGGTCGTCGCCGCGGCCGTGCGCGAGCGGGCCGCCGGACGGGAGGTCGTGCTCGGCGGCGTGAGCCTCGGCGCCCACGCCGCTGTCCTGGCCGCCGACCGGTTGGCGTCGTCGGGCGCTCCCCCCGCCGGCCTGCTGCTCGCCCTGCCCGCGTGGTCCGGGGCGCCCGACGAGGTCGCGGCGGCCACCGCCGCGGCCGCCGACGACGTCGCCGAGCACGGCGTCGCGGGGGTGCTGCGCCGGTTGCGCCGCGACCCTGTGCTGGCAGGCGACTGGGTGGTCGCCGAGCTGGCGCGGGCCTGGCCCGGGTACGGAGACCGGCGGCTGGTGGCCTGCCTGCGGGCCGCGGCGCTGTCCGCCGGTCCCGCGGACGCGGTGCTGCGGGCCCTGCCGGTCCCGGCGGGGCTGGTGGCATTGGCGGACGACCCGCTGCACCCGGAGCGGGTGGCCCGCCGCTGGTCAACCGTCCTGCGGACCGCCGCGGTGGAGGTGGTGGCACGCGACGCGCCGGCGGCCGACCGCGCCGTGCTCGGGCGCGCCGCGGCGCAGGCGCTGCAGCGGGCCCGGTCCGGGCCGGGCGTGGGGCCCTAGCGGATCTCGGTGATCTCGGGGCCGCGCTGGAACGGGTTGAGCGGCGGCCGCTCCGCACCCGCGGGGGCCTCGGCCTGGCCATCCCCCTCCTGCGGCAGTCGCAGCGGCAGCGGGTCGCCGGGTGCCATGGCCTCAGGTCCGCGGACGATCACGATCGACCGGAACACGTCCTCGATCGGACCGGCCGCGTCCGGGTCCGTGGCCGCCTGCCCGAGGAAGACCCCCCGCAGGAACCACCGCGGGCCGTCGACGCCGACGAACCGCGCCGGCTGCACGCCGGACTTCCCGTCCGGCTGCTGGGCAGGCACCTTCGTGCGCAGCTCGACCCCGAACGGTCCCTCGACCTCGTCGACGGTGCCGCCGGAACCGGAGATCGCGCCGCGGATCTCCGCGCGCACGTCGGCCCAGATGCCGGCGGACTTCGGTGCGGCGAAGGGCTGCACCTGCACGGCGCTGGTGCCGAGGACCGCCGTGACGGCCACCAGCGCACCGGTGCCCTCGTCGACCTGGACCTGCAGCTCCATGCCCTGCACACCGGCCACGACCAGCGAGCCGAGGTCCAGCCGGGCGGTGCCGTCCTCGAGGTCCACCTCGGACTCGTCCCAGGGGCCGCCGGTCCGGGCCGCGGCACCGGCGTCCTCGTCGCCGTCCTCGGCGTCGTCGTCCTCGTACGCCGCCTCGTCATCGGACTCGTCGTACGCGTCGTCCTCGTACGCGTCGTCCTCGTACGCCTCGTCCTGCTCGGCTGCGGTCGGCGCGTCGTCCTCGCCGGCGCGGCGGCGGCGTCGGAACACCTGGTGTGCCTCTCGTCCGTGGGGATGCCGGGCCGGTGAGCGGCCGCGGCGTGCCCTCACACGGTACCCGCGTGCCCGCCGGTCGAACCGAACCCGCCCTCCCCGCGGTCGGAACCGGGGAGCCGCTCGACCTCGTGCAGGACCGCGTGCTCGACCCGCTGCACCACCAGCTGCGCGATCCGGTCCCCGCGCCGGAAGGTCACCGGGGCCGTCGCGTCGAGGTTGATGACGCTGACCCGGATCTCGCCGCGGTAGCCGGCGTCGACCGTGCCGGGGGCGTTGACCAGGCTCACGCCGTGCCGTACGGCGAGCCCGCTGCGCGGGTGCACGAAGGCGGCGTACCCGGGCGGCAGCGCGATCGCGATGCCGGTGGGGAGCAGCGCCCGCTCCCCCGGCGCCAGCTCCGCGTCCTCGGTCGTCACCAGGTCCAGCCCGGCGTCGCCGGGGTGCGCGTAGGACGGGAGCGCCACCTGCGGGTCGAGTCGTTGGACGAGTACGTCCACGGCGTGGTCGGGACGGGGCGCGGGGTTCACGGGTTGACCTCGAGGCGGAACTCGGTGGACCCGTCGGCGCGGTCCGCCACGGCCCGCTGCACGTCCTCCGGACGACCGTGCTCGACGAAGTGCTCGAGGGGGACCTGCACGAACAGCGCAGCCGCCGTGACGACCACCGGGCCGTCCGGCGCCCCGATCCTGCCGACGGCCCGGGTGAACACCTTGCGGCCCGTCGCACCGGTGATCTCGGCGTGCAGGTGCAGCACCGAGCCGACCGGGACCGGGCGGCGGAAGTCCACCTCGAGCCGGCCGGTGACGGCCGGGGCGGCCATCAGCCAGTTGAGCGCGCCGAGCACCTCGTCGAACGCCGCGGCCAGGATCCCCCCGTGCGCCAGCCCGGGCGCCCCCTGGTGGTGCTCCCCCACGGTCATGGTGCCCTCGACGGCCAGGCCCTCCCCCGCGGTCAGCGCGAGGTGCAGCCCGGCAGGGTGGTCCTCCCCGCAGCCGAAGCAGTGCCGGTAGTGGCTGGGGATCACGGTGCCCGGTGCCGGGGCCACCGGCGACCTGGCCGGCAGCGGGGCGTCCGGCGGCGGCGTGGTGGGAAGTCCCGAGGAGGCGGGCGCGGGGACGGGGTCACTCACGTGGGGACCCTACCGAGGCGGCTGTGCGAGGCTGGTCGGCGGTGGGCCCGCGCGACCGGCGCGGCACGAGGCGCGACGCAGTGGAGGACTCGGTGGCGACGACCGGCTCGGGCCCGGCCTCCGACACCTGGGCGGAGGGGCGCGACGGGGCCGACGTCGCCTACCGCGAGCGGCTGTGGCCGTCGTGGTGGGTGTGGGCGGTGGCCGTGTCGCTCGCCGGGTTCCTGGGCATCGCGTACGGGTTCGCCTACGGAGCGGTGTGGGGCTGGGGACTGTTCGTGCCGCTGACGGCGGTGCTGGTGGCCGCGCTGGTGTGGTCCGCGCCGACGGTCCGGGTGGACGAGCGGGTGCTGCGCGCCGGGCGGGCGCGGCTGCCGCTGCCGTGGGTGGGACGGGTGGCGGCGCTGGACGCCGTCCGCTCCCGGGAGGCGCGCGGGACCAAGGGCGACCCCGCGGCGTACCTGCTGCTGCGCACCTGGACGACCGGGACCTCGGTGCTGGCCGAGGTCACCGATCCCGAGGACCCCCACCCGTACTGGCTGGTGTCCTCGCGACGCCCGGAGGCACTGGCGGCGGCGCTGATCGCCGCCCGCGACCGGGCCCGGGGTACCGGCGCGCCGGCGGGTGCTGCCCCCGAGCCGTCCCCGGGGGCCTGAGGCTCTGCCGCGCGGGCAGACGAGTTGGGCGGGCGGGTCACACCCGGGGACCCCGATGCGGCAGGCTGGCGCCCGTACGCCCGACCAGACCGGCGACGACGAACGGCGGAGGCACCATGAGCGACCTGCTCGGCAGCGGCGACATCACCCCGGCAGCCGGCACCGACCTGCCCACCCCGGTCGAGGAGCCGACCATGTCGCCGCTCATGCACGTCGTCGCGCCGCTGGCGGCGATCGCGGGCGTGTGGCTGGCCCGCAAGGTGCTCAACACCATGTACGAGACGACGACGGGCCGCAAGCCCCCGCAGGCCGACGACCCCTCGACCAACGTGGTGCGCGCCATCTTGTGGAGCGCCGCGACCGCCGCCACCGCGGCCGCGGTCGAGGTGGCCATCTTCCGGGCCGCCAGCCGGCGGGTCGCACCGAAGGCCTGACGCCGGCGCTGCGGGGAAGTCCGCTCCCCGCACCCGGAACGTCAGACGGCCGGCCCGGGAGGACCCGGCCGGCCGTCGCTGTCGTGGGGGCGCCGGGGTGCGTCAGGCGCACTCCTTGCACACCAGCATGCCGTCGCGCTCGTACGCGAGCTGGCTGCGGTGGTGCACCAGGAAGCACTTGGAGCAGGTGAACTCGTCCGCCTGGCGCGGAAGCACCTGGTAGGTGAGGTTCTCGTCGGACAGGTCCGCGCCCGGCAGCTCCAGGGACTCGGCCAGCTCCGCCTCGTCGACGTCCACGGCGGACGCGGACTTGTCGACGCGCCGGGCCTTGAGCTCCTCGATGCTGTCTTCGGCGAGCTCGTCGTCCGTCTTGCGCGGTGCGTCGTAGTCGGTGGCCATCGAGGATGTCCCCCCAGTGGTTCGCGGTGGTGGGCGGTGCGGGTCGAGCGCCGTCGGTGCCCGATAACGCGCGGTCGGGCCGTTTCATGCCCGCGGGCGAGGCATTCTGCACCACGAACGTGACCGGAGTGGGCGTCGGGGGGTGTCCGGGTCGCGCCGGTCGGGTGACCTCGGACACACCTGACGGCGATGTGCGACCCGTACCGTGGGCACCGGCCCCCGCCCGCGGCAGGATCGTCCCGCGGACCGGACCGAAGGACCGACCGACTGGACCGAAGGGACCGCCCCGGATGCCGATCTACGCCCTCGGCGAACGCGTGCCGACCATCGACCCCCGCGCGTTCGTGCACCCCGACGCCGTCGTGATCGGCGACGTGACGATCGGGCCGGAGGCCAGCGTGTGGCCCGGTGCCGTGCTGCGCGGGGACCATGGCGCGATCCGGGTCGGCGCGCAGACCTCCGTGCAGGACGGCACGGTCGTGCACTGCACCGCGACGCTGGACACGGTGATCGGGCAGCGCTGCGTCATCGGGCACCGGGTCCACCTCGAGGGCTGCACGATCGAGGACGACTGCCTGGTGGGGTCCGGCGCCGTCGTGCTGCACCGTGCCGTGCTGCGTAGCGGCTGCCTGGTGGGCGCGCAGGCACTGGTGACCAACGACACCGAGGTCCCGGGGTTCGCCCTGGCCCTCGGCGTCCCCGCGAGGATCCGCCCGGACGCCGTGCCGGAGGGGGCGCACGCCGACGCGGTCGCGGTCTACGTCCACAACGCGCACTGGTACAACGCCGACCTCCGCCGCCTGGAGTAGCCCGGCCCTCCCGCCCCGCGTCACCTCTCGGCCGAATGAGTCCCGGCGTCGCTGGGGGGCCGAATTCGGCCCCACACGCGACGCCGGGACTCATTCCGTCGGAGGAGGTCGCGTGCCGACGGGCTCGCGTGCCGAGGGGCTCGCGGCGTGGGTGGGTCGCGGTCAGTCGCGGTCGGCGTGCAGGTCGGCGAGGGGGTCGTGCAGGGCGGGGAACAGGCGGGGGCCGGCCGCCACGACCAGGTCCTCCCCCGCGGGGCGGCCGTGCAGGCCCTCGACCCGGGCCCCGGCCTCCGCCGCCACCAGCCCGGCCGCCGCCAGGTCCCACGGCTGCAGGCCGCGCTCGAAGTACGCGTCCACCCGGCCCGAGGCCAGCCAGCACAGGTCCACCGACGCGGCCCCGCCGCGACGGATGTCGCGCAGCCGGGGCAGCAGCGCGGCGACCACCCGGGCCTGGGCGGTGCGGCGCGCCACGGTGTAGCCGAAGCCGGTGGCCACCAGCGCCAGGTCCAGCCGGTCCTGGTCGCTGACCGCCAGCGCGTGCCGACCGGTCGCGTCGATGCGCACCGCCCCGGACCCGCGGACGGCGACGTACGTCTCCTCCAGCGCCGGCGCGTGCACGACCCCGACCGCGGCGACCCCGTCGACCTCGGCGCACACCGCGACCGACCACATCGGCAGCCCGTACAGGTAGTTGACGGTCCCGTCCAGCGGGTCGACGACCCAGCGCACCCCCGACGACCCGGGCCGCTCGCCGCCCTCCTCCCCGAGCAGCCCGTCGTCCGGCCGCGGGCCGAGCAGCCGCTCGACCAGCAGCCGCTCGGAGCGCCGGTCCATCTCGGTCACCGCGTCGGTGGCGGAGGTCTTGGTGTCCACCTCCAGCCGCTGCGGCCGACCGTGCACCAGCAGGTCGCCCGCCTCCCGGGCCGCCGCCTCCGCCAGCACCGCCAGGTCCGCAAGCTCCGGGCCGGTCAGCGTCCCGCCCGAGTCCGTCCCGCTCATCCGTCGCTCCCCGCCACCGCCGGCCGCGGTCCGCGCGGGTTCGCGCAGCACCCGGCCGGGCACACGTCGTACGACGGTCCCAGCGGGGACAGCGCCCGCGCCGGCCAGCCCCGCAGCCGCTCCTCCACCAGCTCCCCCACCGCCGCGACGAACCTCGGGTCGGTGCCCACGGTCGCCGCCCGCACGCACGGCAGGCCGAGC
Organism: Candidatus Nanopelagicales bacterium; assembly: GCA_041393815.1. Lineage (NCBI taxonomy): Bacteria > Bacillati > Actinomycetota > Actinomycetes > Candidatus Nanopelagicales > Candidatus Nanopelagicales bacterium. The sequence goes on from JAWKJK010000003.1 coordinate 558,509, forward strand.
CGCACGGCGTCCCCGAGCGCGACGGTGTCCAGGTCCCAGACCACCTCCATGTGGTCGCTGATGAACCCGATCGGCACCAGCACGGCCCCGGGCACGCCGGCCTCGACCAGCGCCGCCAGGTGGTCGGACACGTCCGGCTCCAGCCACGGCACGGACGGGGGCCCGGACCGGGACTGGTAGACCAGGTCCCACTCGTGCCCGACGCCCGTCGTCGCCGCTACCGAGCCCGCCACCAGCTCGGCCACCGCGCGGTGCTGGGCGACGTACGCGCCCCCCGCCTCGGGGTCGTACCACCCCGGCGGCCCGCTCGTCGCCGCGGACGCCACCGGGATCGAGTGCGTCGTGAACACCAGGCGCACGCCCTCGGCGCCGACGCCGTGGTCGGCCTGCAGGCGTCGCAGCGCGTCCAGGACGTTGTCCACCATCGGCTCGATGAACCCGGGGTGGTCGAAGTAGTGCCGGATCTTGTCGATCACCGGCAGCTGGCCGCCGGTGTCGTCGGCCGCGACCTCCGCCAGCGCCGCGGCGAGGTTCTCCCGGTACTGCCGGCAGCCGGAGTACGAGGCGTACGCGCTCGTGACGAGCGCCAGCGCCCTGCGCACCCCGTCGTCGCGCATCCGGCGGATCGCCTCGGGCAGCAGCGGGTGCCAGTTGCGGTTGCCCCAGTAGACCGGCAGGTCCAGGCCGCGCCGGGCCAGGTCCCGCTCGACCGCGGCCACCAGCTCCCGGTTCTGCCCGTTGATCGGCGACACCCCGCCGAACGAGTCGTAGTGGGCGCCGACCTCGACCAGCCGCTCCCGCGGGATGCCCCGTCCCCGGGTGACGTTCTCCAGGAACGGCACCACGTCGTCGGGTCCCTCGGGGCCACCGAACGAGACCAGCAGCACCGCGTCGTAGGGCTCCGGCTCCCGGGTGACGTCGCTCACCATCCCGCTCACCGCATCGCTCACCCCTCGATCCTGGCCGGAAACGGGCCCGCTCGCGAGCCCGTCGGACCGGTAGCGTCACCGGCCTATGCCCGCCCTGCTCTCGCCGTACCGGGACGTCCTGCGCCGCCCCGGAGCGCTCGCGTTCTCGTCCGCGGGGCTGATCGCCCGGCTGCCGATCGCGATGATCGGCCTGGGCATCGTGCTGCTGGTCAGCCAGGAGACCGGGTCGTACGGGCTGGCCGGGGCGCTGTCCGCCGCCGCGGCCCTGTCGACGGCGTTCGTCGGGCCGTACGCCTCCGGCCTGGTGGACCGGTGGGGGCAGCACCGGGTCGTGCCGCTACTGGCGACGGGGCACGTCGTGGCGCTGCTGCTGTTCGTCGTCGCCGTCGTGCGGGGGCTGCCCGAGTGGACGATGTTCGCCACCGCGGCGGCCGCCGGGGCGCTGATGCCCAACATCGGCTCGCTGGTGCGCGCCCGCTGGGCGGCGCTGCTGGCCGGCAGCGCGTCGCTGCGGACCGCCTTCGCGCTGGAGAGCATCCTCGACGAGGTCCTCTTCGTCGTCGGCCCGCCGCTGGCCACCGTCCTGGCCCTGCAGGTGGCGCCGTGGGCCGCCCTGTTCGCCGCAGCCGTCTTCGTCTCGGTAGGCAGCGCCCTGCTGTCGCTGCAGCGCGCCACCGAGCCCCCGCCCAGCCCGCGTCGGCGCAGCGGCGGCCGGCCGGCGATCGCGTACCCCGGCATGGCCGTCCTCGTGGTCGTCATGGTGGCGATCGGAGGCGTCTTCGGGTCCTTCGAGGTGGTGACGGTCGCCTTCGCCCAGGACCGCGGGGTCCCCGGGGCCACCGGGCTGCTGCTGGCCCTGTACGCCTTCGGCAGCATGACCTCCGGCATCGTGATCGGCGCGATCCGCCCGAAGGCGACCCTGACCCGGCAGCTGGTGGTCTCCTCGGCCCTGCTGGCCGTCGTCTCGGCGCCGTTCCCGTTCCTGCCGACCGCGCTGTGGGTGGGCGTCGGGGCGACGCTGGCCGGGTTGGCGGTGTCCCCGGTCCTCATCGCGACCTTCGCCCTGATCGAGCGGCTGGTCCCGTCGACGCGCCTGACCGAGGGGCTCACCTGGGGGACCTCCGGGATCGGGGTGGGCCTGGCCGCGGCGGCCGGCCTGTCCGGCGCCCTCGTGGACGCGTCCGGCCCGTCGACGGCGTACCTGGTGACCGCCGTCTCCGGCCTCCTCGTGCTGGCCGCGGCGGCGATCGGCGCACCGCTGGTGGGGCGGGCGGAGCGGCGGGCCGCGGTTGCCGAGCACCCTGCGGCGCAGGCGCCGATCGCGGCCTCGGTGGACCTCGTGCCGGGGCCTGAGCCTGGCGGCGTCCGAGACGAACCCGGGGCCCGCTCCTGAGCCCGGGCGCAGCCCGGCTCCCGGGCGCGCGGCGAGAGGTGCTGGAATCCGGGCAGCCGAGGGACGAGGATGGCGGACGCCCGTTCCACCCGGATGAGGAGAGGCGATGCGGACCCTGACGTTCGTCGGGCTCACCGACGACGGTGCCGGGCTGGTCTTCAGCCTGCCCGACGGTCAGAAGGTCGTCGCCCCCCTCGACGAGCGGCTGTCGGCGGCGTTGCGGCGGGACCGCGCGCGCGGCGGCCAGATGGAGATCGCCTTGCAGGACATGCGGCCCCGCGACATCCAAGCGCGCATCCGGGCCGGCGCCTCGGCCGAGGAGGTGGCCGAGGAGTCCGGCTGGGAGCTGGAGCGCGTGCGCCGCTTCGAGGGGCCGCCGCTGGCCGAGCGCGCCTGGATCTCCGAGCGGGCCAGGGCCACCGAGATCCGCCGGCCGGAGGGGGACGCGCCGCTGGACGCGCTGGTCGCCGAGCGGCTGGAGACCCGGGGCGTGGACGCCCAGGGCCTGCGCTGGGACGCGTGGAAGCGCGACGACGGCCGCTGGGCCGTGTTGCTGGCCTACCCGGCGGGGCAGGGCGACCGGGTCGCGACCTGGCTGTACGACCCCGACGGGCGGACCCTGGTCGCCGACGACGAGGAGGCCCGCTGGATCACCGAGCAGCCGGAGCACCCGGCTGCCGACGAGGGGGCCGCCGAGGCGGGGGACGAGGGCCGGCCGCGGCTGGTCAGCGTCCCGACCGGCGAGGGCGACGACCAGCGCGACACCCTCACGGTGGACACGACGGGAGCCACGGCCGCACCCGAGCCGGAGCCGCTCGAGGAGGCCGAGCCGCAGCCCGCGGCCGCGGCATCGCCGGAGCCCGGGCCCGCGGAGGAACCGGCCGCGGAACAGGCCGAGCCGAAGCCTGCGCGGCCCAAGCCGATCCCCGCCGAGCGACCGCGGTCCGGCCGCGGGCGGCGGCCCAGCGTGCCGAGCTGGGACGAGATCCTGTTCGGCTCGGGCAAGCGCGAGGACGAGTAGCGCCCGTCCGACGCTGTCCTCCGCGGCGGGCGGCGAACCTCAGCCGGTCTGGACCAGTACCCCCGCGGTGCGCTGCACCGACAGGGTGGCGTGGGACACCACGCACGAGAGCACGTGCCCGCCGCGGGCGCCGTTGGCCGTGATGCCGTGCAGGTGGACGCCGGTCGGCGTCAGGCCCGCCACGTCCGGACCGGACCGGAAGCCGACCAGCGTGGCCCGGCGGGCTCCCAGCGGGAACACGACCTGCTCGGTCAGGGCCTGCACCAGCGGCGTCCCGTCGGGCTGCCGCGGCACGCTGCGGGTGACCAGGTCGGAGAAGCGGCCCTCGACCCGGACCGCGACGACGCCGCGGGTCGTCCGCGCCAGCCGGTCGACGAGGACCCCGAGGTCCGCGCAGGCGGTGCCTCGGGGCACCCGGGCGGTGGCCTGGGGCTGGAACCGCACCGTCTGCAGGAACGGCGTGCGCACGGACCGCGGCACCGGGACCGGGGTGCCGGCGGTGGTCACCCGGTACAACCGGCCGTCGACCACGACGGCCTCGCCGTCGAGCCCGTTGAACGTGCCGAGGCCGATGCTCCCGGGTCCGACCAGGGCGTGCGCCCGGACCGGCCCGGTCAGGTCGCCGCCGTCGAGCGCGACGTACGTGCCCGCCTGCTGCACGTGGTTCGCCGCCGCCGTGTCCCCGGCCGGGACGAGCGCGGAGGACACGGCCGACGGGGCCAGCAGCGCGACCCCGAGGACCCCGAGCCCGAGGGTGACCGTCGTGCGATGCCTCACCATGACGCTCACTCCCCGAACGGCAGCGGCTCGGGCGAGATGTGCGCCCGGCCCGCGGATGCGGCGGTGATGTGCCGGCGGTGGTGCCGGCGGCACAGCACCTCGTACGCCACGACGGCGTCGGAGCGGGTGTCGCCGACGACGACCTGTTCCCCCTCGACGACCATCACGCCGTCGACGGTGCGGGCGTTGTGGGTCGCCCGCCGGCCGCACCAGCACAGCGCCTCCACCTGCAGCACCTGCACCCGGTCGGCGAGCTCGACCATCCGCGCGGACCCGGGGAACAGCCTCGTTCGGAAGTCGGTGCTGATGCCGAAGGCGTAGACGTCGATGTCGAGGTCGTCGACGACCTGGGCGAGCTGTTCCACCTGCTGCGGGGTGTAGAACTGGGCCTCGTCGCAGATCAGGTAGTCCAGCCGGCGGCCCGAGGACAGCTGGGCCACCACCCAGGCCCGGAAGTCCAGGTCGTCGGTGACCTCGAGCGCGGCGACCTTCAGCCCCAGCCGGCTGGACAGCACCTCGGTGCCCGCCCGGTCGTGGCAGGTGAAGACGGCGCCGGAACGACCGCGGCTGGCGTGGTTGTGGTCGGTCTGCAGGGCCAGGGTGGACTTGCCGCAGTCCATCGTCCCGGAGAAGAAGACCAGCTCCGCCATGGCGTCAGGCTCGCACGGCCAGCAGCGGGATCTCCACCTCGACCGGGGTCAGCGACCCGTGCTGCCCGCGCAGGCCGGAGATGAGGGAGTCGGTGCGGACGCTGGCCAGGGCGACGTCGTCGCGTGCCACGGCCACCACGTCGCCGATGCGGTCGTCGTACTCCGGCATCGTCTCGCCGAACCAGCCGGCCGCCACGGCGTCGTCACGCGACACGACCCACGCCGCGTCGCCGAGCACCTCCGACCAGGCGGCCAGCACGTCGTCGGCCGCGCCGCGCTGGGCGTAGACGTGGCGGGCCCGCGGCTCCCCCGCCAGCGATGCCACGCCCTCCCGCAGCCGTGGGTCCGCGTCGAGGTCCACCCGCCGGTCGTCCGGGCAGTCGACCATCCCATGGTCCGCGGTCACGTACATCACCGCGCCGGGCGGCAGGGTGTCGGCGATCCGGGCCGCCAGCAGGTCCGCGACCGCCAGGTCGGCCCGCCAGTGGTCGGAGTCGACCCCGTGCACGTGACCGGTGCGGTCCAGGTCGCCCCAGTACGCGTAGACCAGGGACCGGTCGCCCGCCCGCACCGCACCGACCACCTCCCCGACGCGCTCCCCGATCGAGTCCGCGCCGCGGTAGTCCGTGCCGCGCAGCACCGCCCGGGTCAGGCCGGAGTCCTGGAAGGCCCGCGGGGACACGCTGGACACCGCCACCCCGGCGGCCCCGGCGCGCTCCAGCACGGTGGGCTCGGGCTGGGTGGCGACCGGGTTGGGCTCGTCCTTCCAGCCCAGCGGCCACAGCGTGCGGCCCCACTCGGGCACCCGGAACGACTGGCCCACCAGCCCGTGCCCACCGGGCGGCAGGCCGGTCCCCAGCGACCCGAGCCCGGCCGGGGTCGTCGAGGGGAACGGTGCCGACAGCGCCGGGACCGCGGACGGCAGCGAGGACAGGAAGGGAGCGGCGTCGGTGTGCGCGCGCAGCAGCCGGGCACCGAGCCCGTCCACCAGCAGCACGACCACGCGGTCGGCGTCGCCCAGGCCGAGCAGGTCGTGGAAGCCCGGGACGCCGAGGCCGGCAGCCACCGACGGCAGCACGTCCGCCAGGGTCCCCGAGCCGTACGGCGGCGGTGCCGGCAGGCCGGCGGCGACGGTCACGAGGGTCGGCAGGTCGGGTCGGGTCGGCTCGAGTCGGCTCGGCGCGCTCAGCGCAGCCGGGCCGCGGTCGCCTCGGACAGCGCCTGCGCGAACACCAGCGCCTGCGCCACCACGTCGGCACCGTCCGCGGCCTCGGACACCCGCAGCGACAGGTCGTCGTTGCTGGACGTCCCGGTGTAGCCGTGGTCGGCCTCGCACTGGGGGTCGCCGCAGGAGGCGGGCTCCAGGTCGATCCGGTTGACCGCCCCCCAGCCGATGGTCAGCACGAGCTCGCGCAGCGGGCCGCCGGGGCGGTGCTTCGCCGGCTCCCCCACCAGCCGGGTGACCACGACCGAGTCGACCTTCTCCAGCCGGACCGCCTCGGTGCTCGCGGTGGCGTAGGGCGTCGGGCAGGTCTCGTCGGCCGGGTGCTCGTCGGTGTGCCCGACGACCAGCCGGGTCGGGCTCAGCGCCATCACCGTCACGTGCCGCCGCAGCTCGTCCCGGTCGAACGTGGCCTCGTGGTGGACCACGTACGACACCAGCGGCTCGCCGGCCAGCGCGGTCTCCAGCGCGTCCGCCACCAGGTCGGGGTAGTAGCCGCTGCGCTCGATGTCGCGGCGCAGCCGGTCCTGCAGGGTCGCCTCCGTCACGCGGCAGATCCTCTCACCCCGGTACGGGTCCCGGCACGGCCCGACCATCCTGGCTGGGGGTGAGGACGCGCGTCATCCCCAGGGCGGCCCAGCCGGCCAGCAGGCAGCCGCCCACAACCAGGGCCGCCCACAGCCCGATGGCGCCGGACCCGAGCAGCACGGCGGTCACGCCGGGGCCGAGGGCGCCGGATGCGTTCCACAGCAGCGAGGTGACCGCGTTGTATCGGCCGCGCAGGTGCTCCGGGGCGAGGTCGTTGGTGAGGGCGGGCCCCACCGGGGACCAGATCGTCTCGCCGATCGCGAACACCGCGGTGGCCAGGCAGATCATCAGCCCTGCCACCAGCGGCACCGCGCTCAGCGTCGACAGCGCGACCACCGCCCAGCAGCCGGCCCACAGCAGTGCGACCAGCGCGATCAGCCGGCTGCGGGAGCGTCCCTCGATCCGCCGGAGCACCACCAGCTGCACGGCGACGATGGTGAACGTGTTGGCCGCGTAGGCGATCCCCACCCAGGACACGTCGAGGCCTGCCTCCACTGTGGTGACCAGCGGGATGCCCACCTCGACCGATCCATACCCGAAGGTCAGCATCGCCAGCGACACCAGGGCGAACCGGACTAGACGCCGGTCCCGCAGCACCTCCCGGTAGCCCCCGGACCCCACGGGGGCCGGGTCATCTGGGCCGACCGCCGGCTTCCCCGGGTCGTCCCCATCGACGACCGCCTGGGGCGCCACCGGGAGGCGTCCCACCCCGCGCATCCGCAGCAGCACGGCGACGTACACCAGGTAGGTGAGCGCGTCGACGACGTACAGCACCTCGAAGGTGCCGGGGCGCGCGACGTCGACGACCACGGCCGACACGAGGCCGCCGACGCCGATGCCGAGGTTCAGCAGCATGAACTGCACGCCGAAGGCGCGCTGGCGCTCCGGCCCTCGGGTCAGACGTCCGATCAGGGCCGACTGGGGGGCCCAGCTGGCCGACGCGCCGGCGGCGAGCAGCGTGCCGACCGCGAAGGCCTGCGGCGAGGTGTGGACCGTCGCCAGCAGGGCCACGCCCGCGGCCTCCACCAGCAGTCCCACCACCAGCACCGGCCGCGGACCCACCCGGTCGACCAGGCTGCCCACGAAGGGGACGAGCACCAGGCCGATGACCGACACCCAGGCCAGCACCAGGCCGGCGGTCGTGGTCGGCAGCTCGCGGACCTGGCTGAGGTAGACCACGAGCAGCGGGAGCGTGAGTCCGTTCCCGACGGCGGCCGCGGAGACCCCGACCAGCAGCCGCCGGACCTCCGGTCCCAGCCGGACCCGGCCCGCGGTGGTCGCAGCGTCGGTCCCGGTCACGCGGCCAGCCTGCCGCGCCGCGGCCCGCCCGGTCGACCGGGTATCGCGCAGGTCACCCCGCCCGTCCTGCCGTCAGCCGGTGGTGAGGCGGCGCACCTCCTGGTCGGTCCGCACCTCCGGCTGCGCCAGCTCCAGCTCGGCCTCGAGCACCGCGACCCCGCGGGCCCAGGCGACCACCGGGTTCAGCTCCAGCCGGGCCACCTCGGGCAGGTCGTCGGCGAGCCGGCCGATCCGCTGCAGCAGGTCCTCCAGGCCGGCGACGTCCACCGGGTCGGCGCTGTCGTACCCGCGCAGCAGCGGGCTGGCGCCGGGCTCGCGCACCATGGTCGTCGCGTCCACGTCGGTGATGGGCGGGTTGCGGTAGGCCCGGTCGCCCAGCAGCCGGGTCACGACCCCGCCGACGCCGAACGCCACCACGGGCCCGAACAGCGGGTCCTCGGTCGACTCGACGACGCAGGCGACGCCGGGCGGTGCCATCCGCTGCACCACCAGCCGACTCGCCACCTCGGCCCCGAGCTGGGCCACCATCGACAGGTACGTGGTGCGCAGCGCCCGCTCGTTCTCGATGTTCAGGCGTACGCCGCCGAGGTCGGTGCGGTGCACGAGGCCCGGTGCGGTGGTCTTGAGGACCACGGGGTAGCCGAGCTCCTCGGCCGCGGCGACGGCCTCGTCCTCGGTCGCCACCGACCGGCACGGCCACAGCGAGACCCCGTACGCCGCCAGCAGCTCGGCGGCGGTGTCCCGGCGGGCGCGCAGCGGGGGGCCACCGGGAAGGGCGTCGGCCTCGGCGAGCGTCCGCTCGACCAGGATGCGGGCCCGCTCCGGGTCGATGCCGCCAAACTCGGTCAGCTCCCCGCGCGGGGTGTCCAGCCACCGGGCGTACCCCGCGATGGCCGCGAGGGCGCGTACCGCGTCCTCGACGTCGGCGAACGACGGCACCGAGCCGTGGGTCGGGATGCCGTCCGAGCCCGGGACCGGGATGAGGCTGGTGACGTCCTCCTGGTCGACGAGGACGGCGACGACCGGCTTCGCGGCGCGCCGGGCCGCGGCCAGGATGACGTCGCGCACCTCCTGGTCGACGACCATCAGCGGCGGCGCGTGCAGTACCACGACGGAGTCGACGGCCGGGTCGTCGACGACCCCGGCCAGCACCCGCCCCAGCTCCTCCGGCGGGGCGTCGAACCGCAGGATGACCGGGTCACCCGCGCAGGTCAGCCCGCTGACCGCCAGGGCGTCGGTGGCCAGGACCGCCAGCGCGTCGGAGTTGCCGACGACGGCGACCCGGGGTCCCTTGGGCAGCGGCTGGAACGCCAGCACTCCGGCGACGTCCAGCAACTGGTCTAGCGAGTCGGTCTGGATGACCCCCGACTGCCGGAACATCGCGTCGATGGCCTCGGGCGGCAGCTGGCTGCGCCGGGTCCACCCGCCCAGCGGCAGCGCCTGCCCGGTGCGGCCGGAGCGCACCGCCACGATCGGCTTGCGCAGCGACAGCCGCCGGGCGACCCGGGCGAACTTGCGCGGGTTGCCGATGCTCTCCAGGTACAGCAGGACCAGCGAGGTGGCGTCGTCCTCCTCCCAGTACTGCATGAGGTCGTTGCCCGACACGTCCGCCCGGTTGCCCGCGGACACGAACGTCGACAGGCCCATGCCGCGCGTCGTGACGCGGCGCAGGATCGCGCTGCCGAGGGCACCGGACTGGCAGAAGAACCCGATCCGGCCGCGCAGCGGCATCGCCGGGGCCAGGGACGCGTTGAGGGACACGCCCGGTGCGGTGTTGAGCAGTCCGAGCGCATTCGGGCCGACGATGCGCATCCCGCTGCCGCGCACCAGCTCCACCAGCTCGCGCTGGCGGGCCATGCCCTCCGGGCCGGTCTCCGCGTAGCCCGCGGTCACGACCATCATCCCGACCACCCGGGCCCGGGCGCAGGCCTGCACGACCTCGGGGACCGCGTCGCCGGGCGTCGCGACCAGCGCCAGGTCCACCGGCCGGGGGACGTCGTCGAGGCTGCGGTAGGCCGGCACGCCGAGCAGCTCGTCGACCTCGGGGTGCACCGCGTACACCGGCCCGGTGAAGCCCCCCTCGACCACGTGCCGCAGCAGCGCCTGGCCCACGGAGTCCGGGCGCCGGGAGGCGCCGATCACCACGACCGACCGCGGGGCGAGCAGCCGCTCGACCGACCGCGCCTCCGAGCGGTGCTCGCGGGCCTCGCGCACCGAGCGCTGCTCCGCGGTCGGCTCGATCTCGAACTGCAGCCGTACGACCCCGTCGGAGAACTCCTGCGCGACCCGGTAGCCGGCCTCCTCGAAAGTCGCGATCATCCGGCGGTTGGCCGGGAGCACCTCGGCGACGAACCGGCGGATGCCGCGCTCGCGCGCCGCGGCCGCCAGGTGCTCCAGCAGGATCGAACCCAGCCCGCGGCCCTGGTGGTCGTCACGGATCGTGAATGCCACCTCGGCGTCCAGCCGGTCGATCCGGTCGTACCGGCCCACACCGACGATATCGCCGGCCACGGTGGCCACGATGGCGACGCGGTCGGCGTAGTCAACGGTGGTGAACCGGGACACGTCCCGCTCGGTGAGCTCCGGGTAGGGCGCGAAGAACCGGTAGTAGATCGTCTCCGGGGACAGCTGCGCGTGGAAGCGGCTCAGCGCTCCCCCGTCCTCGGGAGTGATGGGCCGCAGGTGGCACGGCCGACCGTCCCGCAGCACCACGTCGGCTTCCCAGTGCGCCGGGTACGACACCACGCCGCCACGCTAGCGCGTGCGGCCCGGGTGACACCGACCGCTCCAGCGGCGGGGGTCGCACCAAGTACGGTGGGACGGTGACCTCCGCCGCCTCCCTCGGCCTGCCGCTCCGCGTCCAGCCGGAGGTGTCGGAGGCCCTCGCGACGGGTCGTCCGGTCGTGGCGCTGGAGTCGACGATCGTCAGCCACGGGCTCCCCCGCCCCGAGAACCTGCGCGTCGCCCGCGAGGTCGAGCAGGCGGTCCGCGACCACGGCGCGGTCCCGGCCACGATCGCGGTCGTGGACGGTGAGCCGTGCATCGGCCTGGACGACCCGGCGCTGGAGGCCATCGCGCTCCGCGACGACGTGGTCAAGGTCTCCGTACGCGACCTCGGGACGCTCGTGGCCGTCGGCGGCACGGGCGCGACCACGGTCGCCGCCACCAGCCACCTCGCCGTCCTGGCCGGGATCCGCGTGTTCGCCACCGGAGGGCTCGGGGGCGTCCACCGCGAGGCGCGCGACACCTGGGACGAGTCCGCCGACCTGACGACCCTCGGCTCGACGCCGATCGCGGTGGTATGCGCCGGGGTCAAGTCGATCCTCGACGTCGGCGCGACGCTGGAGCGGATGGAGACGCTCAACATCGCGCTGGTCGGCTACCGGACCCGGCGGTTCCCCGGCTTCTACCTCACCGACTCGGGGCACCCGCTGGAGTGGCAGGTCGACACGCCCGAGCAGGTGGCCGACGTCCTGCGCTCCCGTGCGGCCCTGGGGCTGTCGGCCGGGCTGGTCGTCGCCAACCCGCTGCCCAGCGACCAGCAGGTGGACCCGGACCTGCACGACCGGGTGCTGGCCGAGGGGCTGTCGCTCGCGGGCCGCCGCGGGATCCGCGGCAAGGACGTGACGCCGTTCCTGCTCGACTACTTCCACCGGGCGACGCACGGCGCGAGCCTGGAGGCCAACGTCCGGATCGTGCTGCGCAACGCCGAGCTCGCCGCCGGGATCGCGGGCGCGCTGGCCGACGGCGCGGCCCCTGCACCCGCGCCGCACGTGCAGGCGGAGGTCCTGGCGTGACGAAGCCCGTCGAGCGCGCCGACCCGGTGCGCTTCGTGGTCGTCGGCGATGTGATGACCGACATCGTGGCCCGGGTGTCCGGGCCGATCCGGCGCGGCAGCGACACCCCGGCCGAGATCACCACGCACGGCGGCGGCGCGGGGGCCAACACCGCGGCGTGGCTGGCCGCCTCGGGCCACGGCGTCACGCTGCTGGGCAAGGTCGGCGACGACATGCTGGGCCGTGACGCCGCCGACGAGCTGCGCGCCCTCGGGGTCGCGCCCCGGATGGCCGTCGACCCGCTGCACCGCACCGGCACCTGCGTCGTCCTGGTCTCCCCGGACGGCGAGCGGTCGATGCTGCCCGACGGCGGCGCCAACGGGGCCTTGGCGCCCGGGGACCTGCCGGACGACGAGTTCCGCCGCGGGCGCCACCTGCACCTGTCCGGCTACACGCTGTTGGCCGAAGGGTCCCGGCTGGCCGGGCTAGCGGCGCTGGACCTCGCTCGCCGGCGCGGGATGACGACCAGCGTCGACCCCGCGTCCGCCGGACCGATCGCCGACGTCGGCCCGGCGCGGTTCCTGTCCTGGGTCGAGGGGACCGACGTCCTGCTGGCCAACGAGCTCGAGGCCACCACCTTGGCCGGTGCGGACGACCCGATCGCCGCGGGCCGCGTGCTCGCCGAGGGTTTCCCGCACGTCGTGGTCAAGCTCGGCGCCGCGGGCGCGGTGTGGTTCGGCTCCGGCCGGGGCCCGGTGACCGCCCCGCCGGTCGCCCTCGACATCGAGGACACCACCGGGGCCGGCGACGCCTTCGCCGCCGGCTTCCTGCCGGCCTGGTGCGACGGGAGCGACCCGACCCTCGCACTGGCCGAGGGCAACCGGGTGGCGTCCCGGGCGGTGTCCCGCGTGGGCGCCCGCCCCTAGCCGCCGCCGTACCCGGCCCCGATCGGGCGCAGTCCGCCCTGGCCGGGCGCAGTCCGCCCTGGCCAGGCGCAGTCCGCCCTGGTCGGCCCGCACCGGCCCGCGCCGGCCGAGTTGATCACAGAAGTGAGCCGACGGGTCGTCTCCGGCGCCTTCCAGGCCCGGGTAGCAGCCACTCGGCTCACTTCTGCGGGTGGGCGGCTCTGCGGGCGCGACTCAGGCTGAGCGGCGGCGGCGCGGCGGCGGCGTGCCGACGCGGCGGGGGTCAGACCCCTCGGCGAGAATGGCCCCCGGCGCCGCCACGTGCGGTCGCCGCCGGACCGATCGGCCGGACCAGCCCGAGGAGAGACCCGCCCGCATGGCACGCCGTCGTACGCCCCCGCCGCCGCCCGTCGCCGAGCGCATCGTCGACGTCGACGTCTCCGAGGAGATGCGCGGCTCGTTCCTGGAGTACGCGTACTCGGTCATCTACTCCCGCGCCCTGCCGGACGCCCGCGACGGCCTGAAGCCGGTGCAGCGCCGGATCCTGTACCAGATGGCCGAGATGGGGCTGCGGCCCGACCGCGGCCACGTCAAGAGCGCCCGCGTCGTCGGCGACGTGATGGGCCGGCTGCACCCGCACGGCGACGGCGCGATCTACGACGCACTGGTCCGGATGGCGCAGCCGTTCACGCTGCGGCTGCCCATGGTCGACGGCCACGGCAACTTCGGGTCCCCCGACGACGGCCCGGCGGCGATGAGGTACTGCGTCACCGGCGACACCCGGGTGTGGCTGGCGGACGGAACACGGCCCCGGATCGACGAGTTGGTCCCCGACCTGGCTCCCGACTCCGAGGCCACCGTCGAGCTGAAGGTCCAGGGCAAGGACGGGGACCCTGTTCTTGCCGACCGGGTCTTCCACTCCGGTCTCCACCCGGTTCTGAGGGTCACGACGCTGGCCCGGCACACCCTGGCCGGGACCGGCAACCACCCCCTGCTGACGCTGGTGGACCTGGGCGGGGTGCCGACGCTGCTGTGGCGGCTGCTCTCGGAGTTGCAGCCCGGTGACGTCGTGGTCCGCGCCCGTCACCACCACGGATCACCCGAGGGAGGCACCGCCGGGAGCCCCGCCACGGCGGAGCAAGTCCCTCTCCTTGCCGAGTTCCTCCGTACCGCGGGCTCGCTGCCAGAGATGCGCGACATCGCGGAGGCGCTGACGGACGGGCGCTTCGCGTACGAGACGGTCGTGTCGGTCCAGCCGGCCGGCACGGCGCCGGTCTACAGCCTGCGGGTCGTGACCGAGGACCACGCGTTCGTGACGGACGGGTTCGTCTCGCACAACACCGAAGCGAGGCTTGCCGCGCCGGCGATCGCGATGACGGCGAGCCTGGACGAGGACGTCGTCGACTTCGGCGCCAACTATGACGGCCGCGAGCGGGAGCCGGTCGTGCTGCCCGCGGCCATCCCCAACCTGCTGGTCAACGGCGCGGCCGGCATCGCGGTCGGCATGGCGACGAACATGGCGCCGCACAACCTCGGCGAGGTCGTCGCCGCGGCCCGGCACCTGCTGGCGCACCCAGAGGCGACCCTGGACGACCTGATGCGGTTCGTGCCCGGACCCGACCTGCCGACCGGCGGCGTCGTCGTGGGCCTGGACGGGATTCGCGAGGCGTACGAGTCCGGCCGCGGCTCGTTCCGGATCCGCGCGGCGACGCGGATCGAGCAGGTGACGCCGCGCCGCCGCGGCATCGTGGTGACCGAGCTGCCGTGGACCGTCGGCCCGGAGAAGGTGATCGAGAAGATCAAGGACCTGGTCCAGGCCAAGAAGCTGCAGGGCATCTCCGACGTCATCGACCTCACCGACGGCGAGCACGGACTGCGCCTGGTGATCGAGGTCAAGAACGGCTTCCACCCCGAGGCCGTGCTGGCCGAGCTCTACCGGCTCACGCCGATGGAGGACGCCTTCAACATCAACAACGTCGCCCTGGTCGACGGCCAGCCGCAGACCCTCGGTCTGCGCCCGCTGCTGCAGGTCTACGTCGACCACCGGCTGGAGGTCGTCCGGCGGCGCAGCCTGTTCCGGCGGACGAAGGCCGAGGACCGGCTGCACCTCGTCGACGGCCTGCTCATCGCGATCCTCGACATCGACGAGGTCATCCAACTGATCCGCTCCAGCGACGACGCGGCGCAGGCCCGCGAGCGGCTGATGACGGTGTTCGACCTGTCCGAGGTGCAGGCCACCTACATCCTCGACATGCCGCTGCGCCGGTTGACCAAGTTCTCCCGGATCGAGCTGGAGAAGGAGCGCGACGAACTGCGCCGGACCATCGAGGAGCTGACCGCGATCCTCGACGACGAGCAGCGGCTGCGCACCGTGGTGTCCGACGAGCTGGCCGAGGTGGCCCGCGAGCTGGGGACGCCGCGCCGGACGGTGCTGCTGGAGTCGGTGGGTGCTCCGGCCACCGCGGCGGTGCCGCTGGAGGTCGCGGACGAACCCTGCCTGGTCCTGATGTCGTCCGCGGGGCTGCTCGCGCGCACCACCGGCGACGACCCCCTGCCGTCCGGAGGCGCGCGCGGCCGGCACGACGTGCTGGTGTCCGCCGTGCGCGCGACCGCCCGGGGCCAGGTGGGGCTGGTGACCAGCGCCGGCCGGGTCCACCGGCTGTCCGTACTGGACCTGCCGGCGCTACCGCCCACCGCGGACTCGCCGCACCTGTCCGGCGGCGCGCCGATCGGGGCGTTCGTGGACCTGCCGGCGGGTGAGCAGGTGCTCTGCCTGACCGGCCTGGACGACGGCTCACCCGGGCTGGCGCTGGGCACCGAGCGCGGCGTGGTGAAGCGGGTCGGGGCCGACGTACCCCTGCAGAAGGACTCCTGGGAGGTCATCCGCCTCGACGACGGCGACCGCGTGGTGGGCGCCGCTGAGCTGGTGACCGGCGAGGAGGACCTGGTCTTCGTCACCTCCGACGCCCAGTTGCTGCGGTTCCCCGCGTCCTCGGTGCGGCCGCAGGGCCGGGCCGCCGGGGGGATGGCCGGCGTCCGGCTGGCCGGCGGCGCGAGGGTCGTGTCGTTCGGCGCGGTCGCCGTGGACGCCGACAGCGTGACGGTGACCGTCGCCGGCGCAAGCGGCTCGCTGCCCGGTACGGACGCGGGCAGCGTCAAGGTGACGCCGCTGGCGGACTACCCGGCCAAGGGTCGCGGGACGGGCGGCGTGCGCTGCCAGCGCTTCCTCAAGGGCGAGGACACCCTGCTGCTGGCCTGGGCCGGCCCCGGTCCCGCCCGGGGCGCGTCGGCGGGCGGGATGCCGGTCCCGCTGCCCGAGCCCGAGCCGCGTCGGGACGGCTCGGGGACGCCGCTCACCGAGCCGCTGGCCGCGGTCGGCGGCCCGGTGGTTCCCAGCGGCAGGGGCCCGGCGGCCGCTGCCGGGGCGGCTGCCGACGTCGAGGCCGGCGACATCGAGGCCGGCGACATCGACCCGGACGGTCGCGGGGCCGCGGACGTATGACGGTCGACTCGCCGCGCTGCTCGGTGGTCTCCGGGGCGCTGGAGGAGCCGCTGGCCGCTACCGCGCCGCTGGCCCGGGCCTGGCTGGTCCTCGAGCAGCCGGGGCCCTGGGGACCGAAGGCGCTGCTCGCGAGCCGGCTGCCCGCCGGGCTCGGTCCGCTGCTGGCCGAGGCGTCGGCCGACACCGGGACCACGGTCGTGCTGGCCCGCCGCCCGGGCCGGCACGCCGACGACCACGGCGAGATGCGAGCACCGCGCCGCTTCTGGGTCGCACACACGGCACCCGGGCAGGTCTCCCTGCGCTCCGGCACGCTCGAGGACCCCCGCACGCTGGCGGACTGGGACCTGGCCGCGCTCGCCGCCGGCGACCTGCCGCCGGTGGGCGTCCCCGACCTGCGGCCGGTGCTGTTCGTCTGCACCAACGGTCGACGGGACCTGTGCTGTGCCCTCGCGGGGCGCGACCTGGTGGACGACCTGGCCGACGACCCCGCCCTGCGCGACCGGGTCTGGGAGGTGTCCCACCTGGGCGGCCACCGGTTCGCCCCGACGGTGCTGCTGCTGCCGACGGGCGCCGTGTACGGGCGGCTGGACCCGGAGTCCGCGCGGGACGTGCTGGCGCGCGCGGACGAGGGCGTTCTCGCCCGTACCGGCTACCGCGGCCGCACCGCCCTGCCCAGGCCGGCGCAGGCCGCCGAGATCGCCGTACGCGACGTCGCCGGCGTGGCCGGTCTCGACGACCTGGTCACCCGGCCGGCGCCGGAGGGTCCGGGCGCACCCGACGGGGAGCAGCGCCACCTCGTCGAGCACCGCGACGGTCGGGCCTGGGAGGTCCGGGTCGCAGCCGGCGAGCTCGACCCCCCTCGGCCGGAGTCCTGCGGCAAGCCGCCGGTCACCCAGCAGGCCTGGCGCGCGGTGTCCGTACGCCCCCTGGCGTAGCCGCGGTTCCTGTCGGGCGGCGGTCCCGTCAGTCGGGCACGCAGGCGAGCATCTCGGCCCGGTCGTGCAGGGTCGTGCGGGCCCGGCCGTTCGTCCCGCCCAGGGCCACCTCGGCGGCGTCGATCGCCTTCCACCGGTCGAAGGTGACGACATCGATGCCGCGATCCTCCAGCAGCGGTACGACATCCCCGGCCTCGGTCGGCTCGGGCAGCCGCCCCGCCTCCGCGTCCTCGAGCAGGCTGGTCACCGTCTGCGCCGCGTCCTTCTTGTTGGTGCCGATGATCCCGGTGGGGCCGCGCTTGATCCAGCCGGCCACGTACAGGCCCGGCACCACCGCGTCGCCGTCCAGCACCCGCCCGTCCGAGCTCGGGATGACGTTGCGGGCCGCGTCGAACGGCACCCCCTCCAGCGGCATGCCGCGGTATCCGACGGAGCGGACCACGAGCTGCGCGGGGATCGACGACAGCTCCCCGGTGCCCTGCGCGCGACCCTCCGCGTCCAGCTCCGTGCGCTCGACCACGACCTCCGCGACCCGGTCGGTCCCCTTCAGCTCCACCGGTCGGGTGAAGAAGCGCACGTGGATGCGGCGGCGCTTGCCCTCGGGCTGGCGCGAGCCCCAGTCGCGCAGGACCTCCACGTTGCGCGCCAGCACCTTGCTGCCGTCGACGGCGGCCTGGCTCAGCTCGTCCAGATCCAGGTCGGCCGGGTCGAGCAGCACGTCCGCGTCGGCCAACTCGCCGAGCTCGCGCAGCTCCTTGGTGGTGAACGCGCCCTGTGCCGGGCCGCGCCGGCCGAGCAGGTGGATGTCGGTGATCGAGTCCGACGCCAGCAGGTCCAGCACGTGCTGCGGCATGTCCGTGTCCGCGAGCTCCTCCGGCGCCTTCGCCAGCACCCGGACCACGTCGACGGCCACGTTGCCGACGCCCACCACGACGGCGGCGGTCGCGGACGAGACGGCGTCCTCCATCTCGGCTCGCGGAGCCTCCGGGTGTCCGCAGTACCACGCCACCAGGTCGGTCGCGGCGACGCTGCCGGGCAGGTCCTCGCCGGGGATCCCGAGCCGCCGGTCGCGGGCGGCGCCGTAGGTCAGGATGACCGCGTCGTAGCGTCGCTGCAGGTCCCCCAGGGACAGGTCGCGGCCGATCTCGACGTTGCCGAGGAACCGCACGGTCGGCCGCTCCAGCACCTTCTCCAGGGTCCCGCGCACCGACCGGATGCTGAAGTGGTCGGGGGCCACGCCGTAGCGCACCAGTCCGTACGGGGCGGGCAGCCGGTCGAACACGTCCACCGTCGCGGGGACTGCTGACTGACCGGTCAGTGCGTCGGCCGCGTAGATGCCCGACGGACCCGAACCCACCACCGCGACGCGCAGAACCCGCTCAGCCATCACCACTCCTGTCGGTCGGGACGTCGGCTCGATCTAACACCCGGCGCCTCAGGCGAGGCCGAGCAGCCTCCTGGCCTCGTCGAACGCCGGCTTCGGGTCGGTCGGATCCAGCAGGACGGGGGTGAGCCCCACCTCCACCGCCCCGCGCAGGTTGACGGGCTGGTCGTCGACGAACACCGTGCCCTCCGCGGGCACGCCCAGCCGCTCCAGCACGATCCGGTAGGACCGCGGGTCCGGCTTGAGGACGCCCTCCGTGCGACCGTCGACGAGCACGTCGAACTCTCGCAGGACCGTCATCCGGTCCAGCCACTCCTGGTCGTGGAACGCCGTGAGGTCGTTGGTCAGCGCGCCCACGGGGATCCCGGCCGCCTTGGCCTCGCGCATGAGTGAGAGCGCCCCGGGCCGGACCAGCTCTTCCTCGGAGCCGTGGAACAGGTGGTAGAAGAGGCGGGGGAACTTCGGCGGCTCGCCGGTCAGCGCCGCGAACTCGTCGACCCGGCGCTGCCAGTACTGTCGCTCGGTCATGCCGCCGTCCTGGAACACCCGCCAGTCCTCGTCGGCGGCCGGGTCGAAGGGTCCGGTCCATGCCAGCGACCCCGGCGGCAGGCCCGCCGAACGCTCCCCCACCCCTCGCAGCTCGAACGGGGTCAGCAGCACCGGGCCGCCGAAGTCCAGGACCAGGGCCGTCACGTCGTCTCCTCCTCGGGAACGGGGTCAGTGATGGATCGATGGGCGACGGGGTCACGCCGCACGGTCACCGTGGCAGACCCGATCCGGGCCCGCACCCCGTCCCCCGGCTCCAGCGGGACCGCCGCGGTCAGCCCACCGGTGATGACGACGTCCCCGGCCCGCAGGACGACGCCCTGCTCCGCGAGGGCGCCGGCCAGCCAGGCCAGCGCCGCCAGCGGGTGCCCCATGACGTCGCTCCCCCGACCGCTGCCGGCCTCCTCGCCGTTGCGGGTCAGCACCGCCTCCACCCGGTCCAGTCCCTCCGTCGACAGCTCGCCGCCGAGGACGACGTACGCCGCGGACGAGCCGTCGGCGGTGTTGTCCTCCAGCGTGAACCGGTAGTCCTGCCACACCGAGTCCACCACCTCGAGCGCGGCCCGGGCCCGCAGCACCGCGGCCGCGGCCTGCTCCGGCGTCGCAGGGCCGGGCAGGTCGCGGCCGAGGACCAGCGCGACCTCCGGCTCGACCCGGGGCTGGACGGCGCTGTCCGGGACGCAGGCACCGGAGTCCCGCAGCATCGCGTCGGTGAGCGGACCGTGGTTGGGCGAGTCGATCCCCATCTGGGCGCGCATGGCGGCGGAGGTGTAGCCCAGCTTCCACCCCACGACCCGCTCGCCGCGACCGGTGCGCTCAGAGGTGCGCAGGCGCTGCACGGCGTACGCCTCCGGCAGCGTCAGCGGCCGCCCGAGGGCCGGCGCGGGGAGCGTGCGGCCGTCGCGACGCGCGACCTCGATCGCGACCGCGACGGCCCGCACATGGTCGTCGTCGACGTCCTGCGTCAGTGCTCTTCCTCCCAGATGGTCACCCTGTCGAAGCGCACGACCTCGCCGAACCACCCGCACCCGCCGCACCAGGTCATGAAGACGCGGACGTCCCCGGTCCAGTACTCCGTGGAGATCCCGCCCTCCACCTCCAGCGACGCAGCGCACATCGGGCAGAACTTCGGCTTGTCCAGCAGGTGCCGTTCCGCGTCGCCCGCGAACCAGGACCCCGGGGGCGGGAGCTTGTGCGGGTCGGGCGGCAGCCCGGCCTGGTCGGCGTTGCGAGCCACGATGTCGGTGCGCTTGTCAGCCACCCGCCGTCGCCGCCTCGCGCTTGCCCCACGCCTTGTCGTGCAACTCCAGCAACTGCTTCTGGATGGGGCTGTAGCGCATCGAGCCACCGGTCAGCCACTGCTCGGCGAAGACGCGCTCGGCCCCGAACTTGTCCTTCTCGCACGGCAGGTGGATGACGTCGTGCTCGTAGCGGACGGTGCCGATCGGGTCCTCCCCGTTGGCGACCTTCTTCATGTTCTCCTTGAACATCTTCCGCAGCATCGCGACGCCCGCGTCGGACCGGCCGAGGTGCTCCTGAGAGCGGTCGGTCACCGGACCCTGGGACACCCAGGCCATGATGTCCTGACCCTCGATGTAGTCGGTGATGAAGCGGCCCTGCTCGTCCTTCCACGGGTACTCGTAGGCCACCGGGCGGTCCTGCGGCTCCCACTCGCCGCCCTCGGGGTGGTGCAGGGAGTAGAAGAGCTTCCAGGTGGTGGTGTCGTCGATCGGCACGCGGATCTGCATCTGGTCGATGCCGGCGCCGCCGACCCGCATGTAGAACGGGAACACCAGCGGGTGGCCGATCTTCCAGTCGTCGTTCTCCTCCGAGAAGCCCTCCAGCACGCGGCGCTTGAGGATGCCCCACTCCATCTCGTCGAACGCGGTCCGCATATGCCTGCGCTGGAACGACTTCGGCGCCTCGAAGCCCTGGGTCTGGCCGAGGAACTCGAAGTAGTAGCCGTGCAGCCACTCGACGTGGTGCGGGTCGACGGAGTTCTCCATGATCTGCAGCCAGTTGCACGGCAGCGTCGTGTAGCCGACGTCGCGGACACCGTCGAGGACGAAGACGTCGAATCGCGGCAGCATCGGCGCGGGGTCGGGCCCGAGGTAGACCCACACCATCCCGCCCATGGTCTGCGCCTTGCCGGCCTTCTGCTTGACCCGGTCGCGGAAGTTCTGGTTGTCGGCCTCGGCGGGCTGCTCGATGCAGTTGCCGTCGAAGTCCCACTTCCAGCCGTGGTAGCCGCAGCGGATCCCGTCCTCGTGGACGACGCCGTAGGTCAGCGACGCGCGGCGGTGCGGGCAGGCCTCGGCGACGATCCCGTACTTGCCGGAGGGGGTCTTGAACAGCGTCCAGTTCTCGCTGAGCAGCCGGACCGTCTTCGACGGCACCTCGTCGAAGTCCTGCTCGAACGCGATGGGGTACCAGTAGCGGCGCAGCAGCTCGCCCATCGGCGTGCCCGGACCGACCCTGGTGAGCTCCTCGTTCTGCTCGACCGTCAGCATGTCCCGTCCTTCCGCGCACCGCGTGCGGTGCCCTCGTGCGCCACCCCGTCGGGGTGCTCGGTGTGCCGTCGGCCCCGGGTCCCGGGCGCCGTCTGTGGTGCCGGTCACGTTAGGCGACCCTGCGCTGGATCCCGCAGCACCGTTCCGCCCACGGGAACGGATCCCGGGGCGATCCGCCGGAACGGCGCCGGGCCCGGACGCCGCGTGGCGTCCGGGCCCGGTCGAGCGTGCTCGGGTCAGTCCAGCACGGTGACGGTGCCGTTCGACCCGTCGACCCGCAGCAGCTGGCCGGTCTGGATGGTGGAGGTGGCGAACCCGGTGCCGGTCACGGCGGGCAGGCCGTACTCCCGGCACACGATCGCGGCGTGGCTCATCATGCCGCCGGTGTCGGTGACGGTCGCCCCGATCTTGCCGAAGATCGGGGCCCAGCTCGGCGCGGTGAGCGGGGCCACGAGGATCTCGCCCTCCTCGACCTCGCCGATCTGGTCGGCGGAGAAGATGACCCGGGCCTTGCCCTCGACCACGCCGGGCGACGCGGCGAAGCCCTTGAGCCCGCCGTCCTCGCTCGCGCCGCCGCCGAGCCACGCGGCGACGCTGTCGGACGTGATGCCCCACAGCATGACGGTGAAGGGCTCCGTCACGACCTCCGGCGGGACGCCGAGGGCCGGGACCGGCTTCCACTTCTCCAGGGCGGACACGATGCGCTTGCGCTCGGCGACCTTCGCCGGCCAGTACTTCGGGCCACGTGCCTGGCCGGGCGTCGCCCAGGCCGAGAACAGGTCGAACAGCGCGTCCGGCACCTCGTTCCGCTTGAGGTAGAAGATGTCATTCGGCTCCGCGAGGAAGCCCTCCTTGACGAGCACGCCACCGAGCTGGCGCATCTTGCGCCACAGCACCGAGTGGCTCCAGTGCTCGACGTAGAAGTTGTGGTTCTCCACGTAGGGGAACACCACGCGCGCCAGCCCGAGCTTGGCCTGGAACGCCTCGCGGTCCTCGTCGGTGGCGAGCAGCTCGGAGTACTCGTTGACGATGCGGTCGCGCTCGGCCCGGATCGCCTCGATCGGCCGGGCCAGGTCGTCACCGGCACGGATCTTGTCGACGTAGTTGCGGATGAAGTCGAACGGGATCTCGACGTTCTCGATCCAGATCTTGTCGGAGTGGTAGAAGCCGGACCCGCTGGAGAAGTTGAACCACGGCTCCGCGGACTCCTCGAACGAGGCGATCCAGGACTGGCCGGCATCGCTGCTCTTGAGGACCTGGCAGGTGGCCTCGACATCACCGGCGGAGAAGGCGTCGCCCACCCCGGTCTCGACGGCCATCCGGGCCAGCCGCTTGAGCTCCTCGTCGGGCCGGAACAGGTCGACCTCGACGCCCGCGACCATCTTGGCGATGGCCAGGTCGGGGATGTTGGGGAAGGCCTGCTTGCAGAAGCCGAAGTAGTCCAGGTAGGCCGCGTAGCCGAGGTTGAGGAACTCGAAGTGGTACTGCCACAGCAGCAGCGCGCTGTCGAGCACCTTGTTGTAGCTGCTCAGCAGGTCGTAGCCGGATCCGGCGCCGCGACCGGACTTCACGACCTCGTCGACGTCCTCGACCTCGGGCAGGGGCTCGAAGTTGATGGACTCCATCTCCTGCACCAGGTCCCGGATCTTGACCATCCACTTGTCGTAGAGGTCGTTCCAGTTCATGAAGTAGAACCCCGCCCGCTCGGTGAACGCCGCAACGCGGGCCTCGATCTGGTCCTCCGGGGCGGGGACCGGGGTGAGGTAGGCGTAGCCGTTGAGGATCCGGTAGTCGATCCCGTTGGCCGGCGGCACGAGGAGGTGACGGGTGTTGTACTGCGAGAGCGAGGTGATCGCGAACTCGAAGAAGGTCGCGTCCCACGGGGTGAGCACCTTCGGCCAGTGCACCCCGTCCTGGAACCAGAACATCGCGTCCTCGTACTCGCGCCGGTCCGCACTGAACAGCGACGAGTACTGGTAGAGCTCCTGCCAGCCCTCGGCCCCCTCGGGGGTCTCGATGTCGAACGGGCTGGGGAAACGGTCGGCCATGCGAACTCCTTCGTCGATCCGGTGGTCGTTCCTCGCGGCGCCGGACCGGCGGACGCCGGACCGGTAGGTCTTTCTACTCGCTGTCCGCACCCTCGGGGGCGGACTTCTCCTGGGTGTACAGGGGCGACATGAGGGTGCTGACGATGCTGCTCATGAAGTCACCGGAGGCGGCCGCGCCGGTCACCCGCTGGGGGCCCTTCTTGCTCCACACGGTCTCCGGCCGGGACTGCAGCATCACGACGTTCTCACCGTCGGGCAGGTCCCGGTCCACGGCCCACTCGATGTCCTGCGGGGACCCGTAGTGCCGTTCCGCGGTCTTGGCCAGCCGCGCGATCGCCTTGATCTCGTCGTCGGTCAGGCTGGGGTCGGTCGCGCGGTCGCCGTCCAGGGGGACCTTGACGACCCTGCCGTCGTCGCTGAGGACGAACTCGACCTCCTTCTTCGAGACCGATCGCCTGCCGATCTCGAACATCACCTTGTCGATGAGGAAGTTGTCGGGCGTGACCTCGCCGGAGACGACGGACTCGCCGAAGCCCCAGGCGGAGTCGATGGCCACCTGGGACCGGTCGCCGTCCGCCGGGTTCAGCGTGAACGCCACGCCGGCGGACTTGGGGTGCACCATCTTCTGCACCACCACGCTCATCTCGACCGAGCGGTGCTCGTAGCCCATCTCGACCCGGTAGCAGGTCGCACGGTCGGTGAAGAGGCTGGCCCAGCAACGCCGTACGGCGTCGACGACGTCATCCGCGCCGCGCACCCACAGGTAGGTGTCGTGCTCGCCGGCGAAGGATGCGTCCGGGGAGTCCTCCGAGGTTGCCGAGGACCGCACCGCAACAGGCACGTCCTGGACCCCGCAGCGGCGCGACAGCTCCTCGTACGCATGCCGGATCGACTTCTCCACCAGCGGCGGCATCGGCATCTCGCGGATGATCTCCCGGATCCGGCCGCAGCGCTCGGCCACCATCGCGGTGTCGTCGACGTCGAGCCGGTGCAGGTAGTGCGCCAGCTTGGCGTCGAGATCGGACTCGTCCCGGCTCTGCCGGTAGGCGGCGGTGGTGATCGCGAAGCCGGGGGGCACCGGCAGCCCGGCTCCGGTCATCTCGCCGAGGCTGGAGGCCTTGCCACCGACCTCGTTCTTCATGCCGGCCCAGTAGCCCTCGAACCACATCACGACGCTCACGCCGTACCGTCCTCTCCTCGCCTCGACACCGGGAGGGCGCGCCCGGACAGCCCCTCCCACCAGTCCGGGAGCTCGTCGAGCCCCGGGACCTGGATCTCCTGCACACGGTTGCGGTAGGCCACGAACGCCTCGCGTCCGCCCTTCAGCAGCCGGACGATGACCTCTTCGGTGTTGTACGGCTCACCGGGGTCGTAGCCCACGGCCCAGATCGCGAACACCCGCATCGGCCCTGAGTGGGTGGCGCAGATGATGCGGTCGCCGGGGTGCTCGGCGACCACGCGCTGGAAGCCGGCCCAGAACCGGCGCACGGTCGCCGAGGGCGGCTCGAAGTTGAGCATGGGGATCTGGGTCCAGTAGGTGATCGGGTCCGCGCCGCCCTGCTGGGTGCGCCAGAACCGGTCGACCTCGACCAGCCACAGCGGCCGGTCACCGAGCGCGACGCGCTCGTACTTCTCCATCTCCTTGTGGTACAGCCGGAATGCCGCGGTGACGTCCTTCAGGCCCTCGGGGGTGTTGACCTGGAAGTTGCGGAACTCCTCCATCGGCGTGACCGCGGAGATGTCAGCCTCGCGCCCCCACATGGTCAGGCCGTCCAGCAGCCCGCGTTGGATGTGCTCCGCGGTCTGGCGGGCCCGGTTGGTGTCGGCGCACACGATGCGCACCCGCTCGCCGGGCTTGATGCTCTTGGAGATGTCGAACCCGCGCCGGTGCGCCTGCCAGCTGCCCAGCGGGGTCAGCCCGCTCTCGGTCGAGTAGCCCTGGGTCTCCCCGTGCCGCACGATGTGGATCTGCGTGACGACCGGCGGCCCGGCCTCCTCCGCGGTGCCCGGCACGATCTCCTTGGTCCGGGTGATCCGGGCCATCGCCTGGGTGACACCGAGGTCCTGCCCCTCCCACTGCGGGACCGGGGACTCCAGCGGGTTCGCCCCGCTGCGGCGGTCACGGAAGCGGCGCAGGTACAGCGGCGTGCCGTCGCCCTCGCGGTCCTCCGGGGCGCTCGGCTTGCCGCCTCGCGACTCGCGGTCGAGGTAGCGCTGCAGGTAGGCGGGCGCGTCGGGGCGCTCGGTGCGGGGCAGCGTGGCGCCGCGGCCGGCGGGTGCCGCGCCGGTCGGTTCGGTGGTGGTGGTCATCCATCCGCCTTCAGCTGTGGACCGTCAGGAATCGCTGGTTGACGACGCCGTCGTAGTAGAAGAGGGCGCGTCCCATCTCCGCCTCGGTCCAGGTGACCGGGGGTTCGTCCGGGTCGACCCAGTAGCCGCCGGTGAAGACCTCGTTGCGGTTGCCGGCGGGGTCGAAGAAGTAGATGCAGTGCCCACGGGTCGCGCCGTGCCGCGTGGGGTTGGTCTCGATCCGGACCCCGTGGTAGGCCAGCACGTCCGCGGCGGTGCGGATCTCGTTCCAGTCGTCGACCCAGAAGGCGAAGTGGTGCAGCCCGCCGTCGGGGCCGGTCACCAGCGCCAGGTCGTGCGAGCTGTGCGACACCTCCAGCCAGGTCGCGATCTGGAAGCCGTCGTCGCCGACGATCTGCTCGGTCAGGTGGAAGTCGAGTACGCCCACGTAGAACTCGGTGGCGGCGGCGACGTCCTCGACGGTGAGGAAGACGTGGTCGATGCGCGGGGGTGCGATGCCGACCATGTTCAGGGGCCGCGGCGGCGGGTTGGTGCGCGGTAGCAGGTTGCCGACCTGCTCCATGCCGTGGACGAGCTCGACTTGGTGCCCGCCGGGGGCCTCGAAGCGCAGCGCCTCGCCGTGGCCCGGGCCCCACTCCCCCCTGGCCAGCCGCTTGACCGCGATGCCGGCGTCCTCCAGCCGCTCCTGGTAGGTGTCCAGGTCCTCGGCCGTCTCGACCTTGAACCCCATGTGGCCCAGGCCGTACGTCGGCGCGAAGGTGAGCACGACGGAGTGGTGCTGGTGCTCGTCCCAGCACTTCAGGAAGACCCGCTCGGGCTCGCGAGCGGTCTCGTACAGCCCCAGCACCTCGGTGTAGTAGGCGGTGGCCAGCTCGAGGTCGGGGACGCGCACCTCGACGTGTGACAGACGCAGGATTCCCATCAGGTGTGCACCTTCATGAAGCGCTGGTTGAGCTCGCCCTCGTAGTAGAAGACGGCGCGGCCGATCTGGTCCTCGGTCCAGGTGATGGTGGGGAAGTCGGGGTCGGGCCGGTAGCCGCCGGTGAACACCTCGTTGCGGGTGCCCAGCGGGTCGAAGAAGTAGATGGTGTTGCCACGGGTGATGCCGTGCCGGGTCGGACCGACGTCGATCTGGATCCCGTTGTAGGCCAGGATGTCCGCCGACTTGCGCACGTGGTCCCAGTCGTCGAGCCAGTAGGCGAAGTGGTGCAGGCCGCCGTTGGGGCCGGCCACGATGGCCAGGTCGTGCGGGCTGTGCGAGCGCTCCATCCAGGTGGCCACCTGGTGGCCGTCGCCGTCGAGCAGCTGCTCGGTCAGCCGGAAGCCCAGCACGTCCATGTAGAACTTCGACGCCTCGGCCACCTCCTCCGCGGTGACCAGGAGGTGGTCCATCCGCGGCGGTGCGATCCCGCGCAGGCCCTCGGCGAACGGCGGCGGGTTGACCTTGGGCAGCAGCCGCCCGACCGGCTCGATGTCGTGGACGAGCTCCATCGTGTGTCCCGACGGGGTATCGAACCGGATCGACTCGCCCTGGCCACGGGACTCGCCCTTGGACACCCGCCGGACCGGGAAGCCGTACGCCTGCACGGCGTTCTCCAGCTCGTCCAGGTCGTCCTCGCGGAGCACCTTGAACGACATCTGGTCGAAGCCGACCCGCGGGGCGTAGGTGAGCCGCAGGGAGTGGTGGTCCGGCTCGTCCCAGCACTTGAGGTAGACGGACTCGTCGTCGCGGTCCACCTCCAGCATGCCCATGACCTCGGTGTAGTAGGCCGTGGCGAGGTCGAGGTCGGTCACGGTGACGTCGACGTGCGCCAGCCGCAGGATCCCCATCCAGTCCCTCCGGTGGGTCGAGGACGCCGGCGGTGGAGACATGTGATCTCCGCGACAGCGTCGAGGCGGTGTGCAGACGCTACGGGCCGATTGTCCCGCATACAAGACCAACGTCCCCACATGCGGGACGTATGCGCTAGGGTCCCGGCCGTGAGCGAGGACCCGGCCGCCGCCGCGCCTGACCAGGCGTCTCCGTCCGGACCGGCCGCCCCGTCCGGGCCGGCCGGCCCGGAGCGGCTGCGCTTCGCGCTGGCGGACTACGTCCGCGGGGCGCACCAGGCCTACCTGGACGCCGCGGCCGTGCTGCCCCCGGCCGAGCGGGCCCGGCTGCCGCTGCTGGCGGCCGGCCGCATCACCGTCGTGGCCGTGGGCACCTCGCACCTGCACCTGCTGGCCACCACCGAGGCGCT
The DNA here is from genome assembly GCA_041393815.1 of Candidatus Nanopelagicales bacterium. Classification (NCBI taxonomy): domain Bacteria; kingdom Bacillati; phylum Actinomycetota; class Actinomycetes; order Candidatus Nanopelagicales; species Candidatus Nanopelagicales bacterium. Next base: position 586,547 of record JAWKJK010000003.1, read on the forward strand.
CCCCGCGCCCCAGGGACCGGAGGTCGAGCTGGCCGACGAGCTGCCCGGGCTGGCCTGGACGGTTCGCTTCGTCGACCCCGTGGTGCTGCCGGCGGTCGGGCTGGTCGACGAGTCCGCGGGACCTCGGCCGGACGAGGTCCGCCGGCTGCTGGGCGTACGCACGCACCTGTACCACCTGGTCGTGCCCCCGGGCGCCTCCCTCACCCCCCACCACGCCGGCCATGCCGGGACCGGGCTGGCGCATGCGCACGCCGCCGCCGCCCGCGACTTCGAGGCCATCCGCGCCCATGCCCCGCGGCACGAGGCGCTGGTGGAGGAGATGCACGGCGCCGCGGTCGCCGGGCTCCCCCGGGCCCAGGCCCTCCTCGCGCTGGCCATCGCCCCCGGCGACGACGGCGTCCGGGTCGCGGCGGACGCCGCCGAGCCCGACCCCGACCTGCTGCGGCGGGCCCTGCTGGCCGCCGTCCGAGCCCCGAGCCACGCGGAGGTGGCCCAGCCGTGACCGATCTGAGCAGTCCCGCCGAGCAGGCTGCGCCGACGGACGAGCCCGCCTCACCCGCCCCCCGCCGGCAGCACTCGACGCTGTCCAGCGTGCGCAACGCCGCCCGCCTGCTGAAGGAGTTCGGCAAGGGCGACCGGGAGATCGGCGTGACCGAGCTGTCCCGCCGCCTCGGCATCGGCAAGAGCACCGCGCACCGGCTGCTCAACACCCTGGCCGAGGAGCGCCTGCTGGAGCAGGACCCCGACACCGGTGCCTACCGGCTCGGGCTGGCCATCTACGAGCTGGGCGCATCGGTGTCCTCGCACATGGACCTGCACGACGCGTGCACGCCGGTCATCGACCAGTTGCGCAACCTGACCCGGGAGACCGTGCAGGTCGCGGTCCTGGACGAGCACGAGGTGGTCTACGTCGAGCGGCGCGAGAGCCCGCAGACGCTGCGACTGTTCGGCCGCGTCGGCCACCGCAACCACGCCAACTGCACGAGCACCGGCAAGGTGCTGATGGCCTTCCTGCCGCCGGACCGGCTCGAGGAGGTCATGCGCGGGTGGAAGATGCCGCGGCTGACCCCCTACACGATCACCGACCCGGCCGCCTGGCGGTCGGAGCTGGAGACGGTGCGCCAGCGCGGCTGGGCGGAGAACGTCAACGAGGCCGAGATGGGCGTGGCATCCATCTCGGCCCCCATCCGCAACGCCCGCGGCGAGGTCGTCGCGGCGGTCAGCGTCGCCGGCCCGCTGCAGCGGCTGACCGGGGACTCGCTGCGCCGCTTCGCCCGCCCCGTCGTCGAGTCCGGCCAGGCCATCAGCCGCCGACTCGGCTTCCGTGACCAGACCACCGGAGGACGCTGACATGTCCGTGGACACCACCCCGCCGGCCGGCGCCGTCCTCACCGCCGAGGAGGCGGATGAGCGCGCCGCCGCGCTGTACGCCGCCCGCCGGGACCGGGAGCCGATCGCCGCGTTCACCGACAGCCGTCCCGAGCTGGGCATGCTGGACGGCTACGCGATCCAGCAGCGCCTGGTCGACCGGCTGCTCGCCGACGGCGAGGACATCGTCGGCTACAAGCTCGGCCTGACCAGCCGCCCAATGCAGGAGCTGCTCGGCGTCGACCGGCCCGACTTCGGTCCGGTGTTCGCATCCACCGTCTACAACGACGGCGCCGACGTGGTGGTCGCCGACTTCATCGCCCCGCGGGTGGAGGCCGAGATCGGCGTCGTGCTGGGAGCCGACCTCACCGGCCCGAACTGCACCCCCGGTCAGGCGCTCGCCGCGATCTCCGGCGCCGCCGCCGCGATCGAGATCGTGGACTCGCGGATCCGGGACTGGCGGATCAAGCTCGCCGACACCGTCGCCGACCTCGCGAGCAACGGCGCCATCGCGCTGTCCGGGCGTGCCGTCCCCGTCGACGACATCGACCTGCGCCTGGTCGGGATGGTGTTCACCCGCAACGGCGAGCTGGTCGCCACCGGTGCCGGCGCGGCCGCCCTCGGCGACCCCGCCGCAGCGGTCGCCTGGCTCGCCAACACGCTGCACCCGATGGGCGTCACGCTGCGAGCCGGGCAGGTCGTCATGACCGGGGCCCTGCACGCGATGGTCCCCGTATCCCCCGGTGACGTGTTCCGCGCCGAGTTCGACCGGCTCGGCCCCATCACCGTCCGCATGGTCTGAACGCTCCCCACCGCCCGACCGGCACAGAGAGGACACCCCGCATGGCAATGCCCTGCGCGATCATCGGCTCAGGCAACATCGGGACCGACCTGATGTTCAAGCTGATGCGCTCAGAGTCCCTGGACCTCAAGGCCCTGGTCGGCATCGACCCGGAGAGCGACGGCCTGGCCCGGGCGCGCGCCCTCGGGCTGGAGGCGCCCCACACCGGCATCGACTGGGTGATGGACAACGCCGACGACATCGGGATGGTCTTCGACGCCACCAGCGCCTACGTCCACGTGCGGCACGCCCCGAAGCTGCGCGACGCCGGCATCGTGGCGATCGACCTCACCCCCGCGGCGCGCGGGCCCAAGGTGATCCCCTCGGTCAACCTCACCGAGCACCTCGACGCGATGAACGTCAACATGGTGACCTGCGGCGGCCAGGCGACGACTCCCGTGGTCGCCGCCGTGTCGCGGGTGACCGACGTGCCGTACGCGGAGATGGTGTCGACGGTGTCGTCCCGGTCGGCCGGACCCGGCACCCGGCAGAACATCGACGAGTTCACCCGGACCACCTCGAAGGCGCTGGAGGAGATCGGCGGCGCCCGGCACGGCAAGGCGATCATCATCCTCAACCCGGCCGAACCGCCGATCCTCATGCGCAACACCGTGTTCGCCGGGCTTCCGGAGGGGACCGACCACGACGCCGTGGTGCAGTCGATCCTCGACATGGCCGCGGACGTCGCCAAGTACGTCCCCGGCTACCGGCTGAAGAACCCGCCGGTCATCGAGGAGGGCCCCTACCGCACGCCCGGCGGGGTGGTCCC